>NZ_MWQH01000001.1:343390-686780 GCF_002210295.1 Fibrobacter sp. UWB5
GAGCGTGAAGGGCCCGATTCTGGTGACCGCTTCGGTGCTTTACGCGTGCCTCCCGACGCTTGCATTTACGGCTTTATTCTACGGCAAGCTGAACCCGTTTACGGTGTTCGTAGCCTCCATTATTCTCGGTATCGGTATTGACTACTCCATTCACATCTTGGGAACATCGCAAAAGCTGATGCATAAGTATGCGACTCTCGAAGAGGTCTTGGAAGCGGCTCAGCGCAAGATGCTCAAACCGTTCATCCTGGCAAGCTTTACTACGATTGCGGCGTTCTTGACGCTCCTTGCGGCTCATTTCCGCGGCTTCTATGAATTCGGCGTGGTGGCTTCGATGGGTGTGCTGTTCAGTATGCTCACGTCGCTGTTGTTCTTGCCGGTGCTTGTGAAGTGCATGGGCGGTATCCCGAAGGCTCCGGACAATTCCCTGTTGCCCAAGTCCTGGGACGAAGCGAAGATTCTCAAGTTCTTCAAGTACTTGGCTTTTGCGGGCTTTGCTCTCGGTGCGGTCTCCATTTGGTTCGCTCAAGATGTGGACTTTGAACACAACCTGCGTAACTTGCGCCGCGTCTCGACGAACGTGACCACCTCGAAGAACAAGATTTCGACCAAGGTGACTCGCGCAACGGGCAAGGCCGTGACCTCGACGCCGGCTGCCGTGATGGGCTCCAAGCCCGAACAGCTCGACAAGCTTTATGACACCTTGATGGTGCGCCTGCATGTGGAACATGACACGACTCTCGGAAGCTTCCTCACGCTCAAGAGCTTTGTACCGCCGATGGATTCGCAGAAGGCCCGCCTCGAAATCATCGAAGAAATTCGCGACCTTGCCGAAGCCCGTGTGTTTGACCGCGCCGAAGGCGATGATTCCGTGAACATTGCGAACTTGCGCAAACTTTCTGCCGTCGAAGAACCCTTTACTCCCGAAGATGTCCCGAGCTGGACTTTGGACTTGCTACGCGAAAAAGACGGAAGCTACGGTAAGATTGGCTTTATCTACGGCGACTTCCCGAGCTGGGATGCTCATGCGTTGCACCGTTTCCAGGAACGCTATGGCCACTGGAATTTCGACGGCGAAGATCTCCGTACGTTCTCTTCGCAGTTCATTCTCTCTGACGTGATTGATTCGGTGAAGAAAGACAGCTTCAGACTCGCTCTCGTGATTATCCTTGTGATTTTCGGTACGTTGGTGGTTTCGTTCCGCAAGCCGAAATATTTCTTGGCCGGTTGCGTCGCCTTTGGTATGGGTGCATTGCTCACGCTAGGCCTTCTCGGATTCCTTACCGACATGTTCGAATTCGGTAAAATCAGTATCTACAACGTGATTGTGATTCCGATGGCGCTCGGTATCGGAATCGATGCCACCATCCACATGATTACCTCGTGGACGTCTGACAAGAATCAAGGTATGACGCTCCGTCAGCTGATGGATACTACGGGCCGTAACGTGATGGCAAGTTCCACAACGACCATCGCGGGCTTCGTAGGATTCTTGTTCACGACGCACCGCGGCCTGAAGGGCATTGGCGACCTCGCTTGCATCAGCATCGCGATGTTCCTCATTACGAGCATTGTATTCTGTATGTATTTGTGCGGTTCTTGGCTCAAGAAAAAGTAGTCAAAGCCATAAGCATCGTCTAGCTGCGTTCTCGACCCTCTCGCCGTATTATTTATACGGCTTCGGGGTCTGCGGCCTTGCTATACTCGCTTCTGACTTTGACTGTAGTTAAATTGTACAGCTTCGGTCCTGCGGCGTCGTTCTGCTCGCTTCTAGCTTCGGCTTGTCATGCCGCTTGTCATGCTGAACTTGGTTCAGCATCGGCATTTAAAGCCCGCGTTCGAGCGAGTAATCCGAAATCTTGAGCAATGTATCGAGGGTCGCTGAGAGGCGACCTTCTTCGTTTTGCAACTTGCCGGTGAGCTCGTTTTCTTGACGCAGGTCGCCGTCGGCAAAGATATGCGTTTCGTCCTGGGCAGGGTATTTGGCGATAAAGCGGTAGCCGTCCAGCCCGATGGCGGCGTAGCCCGAGTATGCTCCGAGCGAAAGGCCCGCGAGCGCTTGCGGTGCCTGCGGAGCAATTGTAGAATCAACCGCCGCGGAGTCGTTGGCGACAGAGTCAGCCTTCGTTACGTTTCCGCGCAGCAAGTTGTGTCCCATAAAGATGTTCGGAACGGCAAAGCCGGCGAGCTCAAGCACGGTGGGCGCAATGTCAATCTGCGCTGCGGTTGTGGTGTCGCGTACGGCGTCAAGTCCTTTTCCGTGAATAAAGAACGGGATCCAACTCACGTTCGAAAATCCGCCGCCGTTCATCGTCGAAACGCCGTTTTCACCCAGAGGGAAACCGTGGTCGGCCATGATAATCACGTAGGTGTTCTTGTACCATTCCTCGTTTTCGATCGAATGGAAGAATCGGGCGATTTGCCTGTCGGCGTAATTCATGGTCACGTTGATGCGTTCCTGGAGCGGGCGGTTCTTTTGCTCGTCGGTCATGCCGGCGGCAAAGTTGAACGGGTAATGGTTCGAACGCGTCATGAGGGTGGCGAGGAAGGGCTTGCCTTCTTTAGAAAGAGTGTCGCGCACGTATTCAATCGCGTTGTCGATGAAGGTGGAATCGTCTTCGCGTTCGCGGTTGTAATGTTCGGCGGTGTACCACTTGGACATCCATACGCCCAGATTATCCCAGGCGGGGTCGGCGGCCGACATGTAATGCGTGCTGTAGCCGTTTTCGGTCAGCACTTGCACAAAGCTCGGGAGCGTTACGTGGGCAAGGTCTGTTGCCTGAGCCAAGCGAGAGTGGTGCGGAATGCCGATGTGCGTCGAAAGGACACCGCCCGTAGTCGGAACGCCGCTGGTGTGCATGCGCATCCACACGTGGGAATGGGCAGCGAGCGAATCCATGAACGGAGTGGGCGAGGGCTGGAGTTGCGGATTCATGTAGCCCGTATTGCGGCCGCGCTGCGATTCCATGAGCACCAGAATAAAGTTCGGTTGCATTTCGCGCTGGGCCTTCAGCTTTTCGCTGTTCAAGAGGCTTGCGCTCGGCACGCGGTAAAGCGGGAGCCCGTTGCCTTCCTTGGCGTCAGAGAATTGCCAGTCGGAATCACCTTCGATTTTTTGCCACAAGTTCTGGTAAGCGGTGCGGTAATTGCCAAGGTCAGCGTCCGTGAGGCCAACCGTTTTCTTGGCGACAAACAGGTCGTTGTAAATCAGCGAAACAACCGGGCGGAGCTTTGTCATGCGGGCGTTACCAGTCCAGATAAAGTAAACGAACAGGTAAGAGGCAATGTAGAAGACAAGTATCGCAATTGCGGATTTTTTCACGTAGAAACCGTCATCCGGGCGGTACCACTTGCAAAGCAATCTGTAAACGATGTAGGTCAGCGGGAGCATGAGCGCAAGCACCACGAACTGCAAGTACGGTATAGACAAATCGTTCGCAACATAATCGTAGAACACGATAATCGAAGACGTGTCCTTGTAAGTATCCACAAGTCCGAAAGTCAGGTGGCCGCCCAGGAATCGCTGGGTTTCGTTATCCAAAAGGGTCAGGAGCAAAATTGCGGTATGGAAAACGGCATAGAGTACTGTGGCGATTTTCACGACGATCGCTTTGGCTGTTGCCTTGCCGGCGGTAATCCGGTAAACGATGCCACCCAGAATCAGGAACACCACGAGGGCGTTCACAATCCACATGAAATCGATGCACACGGCGTGGAAAATGAACCAGTCCGGCTTAGAGACAAACGGGAATCCGTAAGGGTTGCTGCGGAACAGGAGCAGTACGCGGAGCAGAATATGCGTGACCCAGGCCGCAAGCGAAATAAGAACCAGTTTCTGGAAGGGGGCAACGCTGGCCGCCACTTTCTTCAAAAAGCCGAGAATAGTAGGTTTCATGTGATTAAAATAGAAAATCAAATTATGTATATTTGGCCTATGATTCTTCAAAAGTGGGCGTTGATACCTTTATTGCTAATCGGTCTCATTGTGACCGCTTGCGAAGAAATTGAAGAAGAAAAGCCCTGGCTGCAGGTAGAGCGCCCTGAAATGCTTTTTACCGACACCACCCTCATGGATAGCTACGACAAGGGTGTGCTCGCCTGGAAACTCAAAACTGCCTATTTGGAACGTTGGGGCGATAAGGAAGTTGTCTTTGTACGCCCGGTGCTGGTGGATATTTACGATTCTCTCGGAGAACGCACCGCATTCTTGCGCGCCGATTCGGGCCGCATGGATTTGAAGTTTACCTACGTTTATGCCTACGGACATGTGTATGCGCTTACGCCCAAGGGAGCCTCGGTGCGTTCGGACTCCTTGATTTGGAACAAGGGTGACAATCTGGTGACAACCGAAAGCTACGTGCGCGTGGTGAGCGAAGAAGGCGACGTGTTGCAAGGCCGTGGCTTTGTGAGCGACGCCCACATGGACAATTGGCGCATTCTTTCGAATGTGACCGGTATTTTCCAGGATGCCGCCCGCCGCCTCAAAGAAGAAGACAAGTCCCAGGCCAAGGAAATCGAAACCCGCGACAGCGCCCAGGCGGCAAATCCGGCGCCCGCCCCTGTTGCTCCGCAAGTGAAGCCTGCTCCGCAGCCTGCAAGCTCGGCCTCTCAGGCTCCCGTAAAACCAGATTCCTTGAAGAAGTCGAAGGATTTTGCTAATGCCGCCGCGAAGGCCGCGGTGGCGGCGGAGGCTTCGGCCGACGAGCCGAAGCCGGCAGCGACAAAAGTGGAAATGCAACTGCTGAAAAAGATCAAGGAACGGGGAGACCGCGCCAAAGCAAAGCCGAGGGACGCCGAATGATTTTGCGTCTTTTACCTTTGTTGCTTGCCGCCCTGCTAGCGACAAGTGCTGCCGCGCAGACCTCGCCCTTGATCATGAAACATGCCGACAGCCTTGCTGTCGCCCGCAAGCGCGGAACGCTCTTGCTGCAAGGGCGAGTGCATTTCATTCATGACAGCATCCAGTTTCGTACCCAGCGCGCCTTCTGGAACAAGAACGACGAAAGTGTGCAATGCAGCGGCGGGTTCCTGTTCACGCACCCCTCGGGCTACATTAAGGCCGTAAACGGCTTCTATCGAAAGAAATCCGGAATTGCGACCGCCTCAAACGATGTGTACGCCGGCGACTCGGCGAATTCTTACCTGTTCACGGGCGATTACCTGGAATACGACCGCGAAAACGAAATCCTTACCATGCCGCAAAAGCCCAAGCTTTACCAGTACGAAAAAATGAAAAGTGGCAAAATCGATACGGTGACGATTTCGGCCAAGCGCATTATTTACAACAAGAAGGATTCTTTCGCGCAGGCTTTCGATTCGGTGAAGGTCACGCAGAACGACATGGTCGTCACTTGCGATACGGGCTATTTCGACCGCAAGAACAACTGGCTTTCCATGAAGGGCCATCCGACTTGCGACATGAAGAATTACCACCTTACGGGTGATTCCATTTTCCTGGTGCTGGATTCCGCCGGCAAGTCGCTCAAGTCGGCACTCGTGATCCGCAACGCCCATGGTGTGCAGCAAGAAGATCCCAAGCGCAATGCCCCTGGCAGCGTGACCGAAGCTTTTGGCGACACCCTTTATGCGCAATTCAATAACGACAAAATTGAACGCCTTTACGTGAACCTGAATGCCCGCGGATTCTTCTACGAAACCGACCTCAAGGATTACCGCAACTTAATGGACGGCGACCGCCTGGATCTGTATTTCAATCAAGGCAAGATGGACAAGGCCGTGGTTTCGGGCAAGGCGCAGAGTACGTATTTCTATGTGAAAAAGGACCGCTCCGTTTCGGGCAAGAACGAAGCCGCCGGCGATACCATTCACATCCTGTTCGATGCTCAAAAGAATGCGGTCAAGTCGCTTAAACTCTTGGGTAGCGCAACCATGGCAAGCGGTCGCTATATCGACATGGAAAAAACGGAACGCCTCAAGAAAGAAGCCGAGGCAGCCAAGGCCGCGAATAAAGATATTGACAAAAAGAAAGAATCCGACGATAATAAAAAGGCCGGAAACGTTAAAAGCAAATTGGATATAATGCGAAAAGCCCGTGAAAAGGCAATCGCGCCTGCGAAAGATTTGTAAATTGAGAGTGTATGAAAAATCTTGTTAGTACCATACGCACGGAGCACCTGAGAAAGGTCTATGGCGGTCGCCAAGTGGTGAGCGACGTGTCCATTCGCGTGTCGCAGGGCGAAATCGTCGGACTCCTCGGCCCTAACGGTGCCGGCAAGACGACTTCGTTCTACATGATCGTGGGCATGGTACGTCCGGAGTCCGGGCATATCTTCTTGGACGATATCGAAATGACGGACAAGCCCATGTACAAGCGCGCCCGCCTTGGCATCGGTTACCTGCCGCAAGAAGCTTCGATTTTCCGCAAGCTCAGCGTCGAAGACAACATTATGGCCATTCTCGAAACGCAGAACATGAAGCGTTCCGAACGCAAGCGCCGTCTCGAAGAATTGCTCGAAGAATTTAAGATTACGCACATTCGCAAAACCAAGTCCATGAGCTGCTCAGGCGGTGAACGCCGCCGCTTGGAAATTGCACGCGCCTTGGCAAGCGATCCGTCGTTCCTGTTGCTCGACGAACCGTTTGCAGGTATCGACCCGATTGCCGTGGCCGACATCCAGTCCATTATTTCGGGCCTCAAGGAACGCGGCATGGGCGTGCTCATTACCGACCACAACGTGCGTGAAACGCTTTCGATTACCGACCGCGCCTACATTATGTACAAGAGCCAGGTGCTGACCGAAGGTTCTTCGGAATATTTGGCGAATGACCCCGAAGCCCGTCGCATTTACTTGGGCGATAGCTTTAGCTTAGGTTAGGGGGCTTTGTGGATATAGGGATTCAACTTGGTACAAATCAGCGGCTGGAGCAAAATCTTTCGCCCCAGCTTAGGCAGTTTGTAACCATTCTGCAGAAGAATTCCCTGGAACTCGATACCGCCATCAAAGAAGAACTTGAAACCAATCCGCTTCTGGAATTGGACGATGCCGCCCCGATGGAAGAACGCGAAGTCCACGAAGACGAACTTCCGGATTCTGGTGCCGAGCTGCGCGAAGCTAAAGATAATTTTGACGACTACGATTCTGGCGACTATTCTAGCCTCGAAGACAGCGCCATAGGCGATAGCTCGCTTTTGGACGGTAGCAACGATATCGATTACGAACAGTACTTGAAAGACGGCTCCATGAACGAAGACGCGCCTTTCAAGGATTTGAACGTGGGTAACGATTCCGATGACGAATGGGACCGCCCCATTAAGGATCATGGCAAAAGCCTGCAAGACCAGTTGCGCGACCAGCTTTCGCTTTGGTCGGGCACTCGCGAACAGTTGGAGCAGCTTGCGCAAAGCAATTGCTCCGAAAAGAAATTCCGTTCGCTGGTGGAATACCTGATCGACTCTCTCGACGAAAACGGATTCCTGCAAGAAGTTTCTGCCGAGGTGGCCCCGCTTCGTGCGTCCGAAGATCCCCTGATTAACGAAATTGAATCCATGCTCCGTAACGAAGTCCCGCTGGAAGAATGTTCCTTGCCGGTGCGCGAAGCGGTGCATGTATTGCAGGGCTTTAATCCGCGCGGCATTGGCGCCCGCAACCAGCGCGAATGCTTTTTGATTCAGGCTTACGCCCTCCCGAGTTTTCCGCCGCTTGGCATCAAGATTCTCGAAGAATGCTACGATGACTTGCTGGCGCTACGTTATGCTAAAATTGGAAAGGCCTTGGGCGTTTCGACCGAAGACGTGCAGCGTGCGGTCGCAAGCTTTGCAAAGCTTAACCCGCATCCGGGTTTCCAGCTTTCCAATTCCCGCGTGCAGACCATTGCCGCCGACCTCAAGGTGGTCGACAAGCATGGTCACATGGAAGTCGAATCCGTACGCTCTTCGATGCAAAAGCGCCTGCGCGTGAACCAGACCTACAAGGCTATTCTTGACGACAAGGGAGCCTCCAAGTCCGACAAGGAATACGTGCGCACGCACCTCTTTAAGGCGGTCGAATTTATCAAGGCGCTCGACAACCGCTACACGACCATGGAACTGGTGATGCGGGCCATTTTCAAGCGCCAAAAGGATTTCTTTAAGAAGGGCCCGGCATTCTTGAAGCCCATGGTGCAGCAAGACATTGCCGACGATATCAAACGTGACGTAAGTACCGTGAACCGCTCGGTCAACGGCAAGTATGTCGACACGCCCTACGGCATTTTCGAACTCAAGCAGTTCTTTACTTCGGGCGTCAAGCAGGATTCCTCGCCCGATGGCGAAGAACTCAGCTCGGCAACCATCCTGGACGCCATCAAGAAACTCGTGGACGAAGAAGACAAGAAAAAGCCTCTTTCGGACCAGGCGATTGCAGACAAACTGATGGAACAGGGGATCAAGGTAGCCCGCCGTACGGTGGCAAAATACCGCGAAGAAGAGCTGCATTTGTTGCCCGCCAGCAAGCGAAAAAAACTCATTTAGGCCGTTTTTCGCCCAAAAAGGCGGCTTTTTTAGCAATTATTCCAATTTGGAATAAATTTTTTTGAAAATTTTTGAAAAACCCTTTGTTTTTGAACAAAAAAAGATGTATATACTCTAGACGTGGGGGAAATTCCCACAAATAAAATAAGAACCCTTTTTAAGGAGGTTAATATTATGGATATTCAGTTCTCTGCTCGTCACTTTAATGCTTCTGCCGGACTCCAGGATCGTATTCAAGAAGAAATGGACAAATTAGCTCGATTCTATCCGAATATCACCAGTGCCTCCGTTATCCTTGACCACGAAGTTGAACATCAGCGCCATTGCGAAATTACTGTGAACATTACCGGCTCCCAGGTTGTTGCCTCCGCCGACGAAGAAAACATGGGCAAGGCCGTTGATGTGACTCTCGAACGCATTAAGGTGCAGCTCAAGAAGGCAAACGACAAGCAGAACGATCACCGTGCCCAGCCCGTTTCCGAAGTTGTATAACCGGTTGCAATCGTGGCTGAGTCTAGATTAAAAGACATAAAGATCCTGCACCGGGAACGTCTCCTGGTGCGGGACTTTTTTTTGCATTACGGCAGGGACCTGCAGATGGCCTGCCATTCTCCGGAATCTGCTATGGACGCCCCGATTGCCGAAAGCGGTATTCACCGCCCGGGCCTTGCCATGGCAGGTTACACCAAGGTTTACAGTTCGCAGCAGATTCAGGTAGTCGGGCACACGGAATGGAACTACTTGGAATCGATTGGCCCCGAAGGCCGTGCGAAAGTCTTTGAGAATTTATCTGTATTCAAGGCCCCGATGTGGGTGGTGACGCATTCGCAAATGCCGCACCCCGAACTCAAGGCCATGTGTGACCGCTTGAACATCCCGCTGTTCTCGACCACGCTTCACACTTACGAATTCAACAAGATCGCTCAGCGTATCTTGGAAGAATTCTTTGCTCCGCATGCCATTATTCACGGTAGCCTGGTCGACGTCTACGGCGTCGGCATGCTCTATGTGGGCGACAGCAACGTGGGTAAGTCGGAATGCGTACTTGACCTCGTGGAAAGCGGACACCGCATGGTGGCCGACGACGTAGTCCACATCAGTAACGTGGGCCGTGCCATTATCGGACGTCCGGACCCCTTGATCAAGCACCACATGGAAATCCGCGGCGTAGGCATTCTCGATATCCGCTCCATGTTCGGTATTCACGCCATTCGCAAGGTGAAAAAGATCGAAACCATCGTAGAACTGCAACAATGGCAGCGCGACGGCGGCTACGACCGTACCGGGCTCAATGAGCAGGAAGAAGAGGTCATGGGGGTCAAAATCCCCAAAGTTGTGATTCCTGTGGCTCCTGGCAAGAACCTGACCGTGATTTCTGAGGTCATTGCCATGAATACTTTGATGAAATATAACGGTCAAAACGTGGCTCAGGACTTCAATGAGTCCCTAATGCAAAAGATTAAGGCCAAGGCCAAGGGCGAGTATGTCGATGATTTGTTAGATTTCGACAATCAAAATTGGTCTTACTATGAATAAGTTTTCCAGGCTGATCAAAGAGAACCTGTTGCCGTTTATCGTGTTCGCCATTATCGTGACGTCATGTTGTGCGGCATGGTTCTTTTTACATCCGTCTAGTCCGTTCCATGAACGTTATACTTTCGTGGTGTCTTACGATGCTATCGGTACGCTTTCTCCGGGGAACCTGGTCAAGGTGCGCGGTATTCCGTGCGGTCAGATTACCAAGGTGGAACTGACCGACGACGCTGTCTATGTGACGCTTGAAGTCCTTGCGGAAACGATCATTCCCAAAAACTCCGAGTTCCGCCTGATTACCGCAGGCTTGATGGGCGAACGCGAAATGTGCGTGCTTACGGGCGATTCCAAGGAACTTGTTCACCAGGGCGACACGCTGGTTGGTCATTTTGACCAAGGCATGGCCGGCTTTGGCAAGAAGGTCGGAGCAATTTTGGCCGATCTGGGCGAATTGAGGGATTCTGCCCGCTCGGTCATGGATTCGCTTTCGAACGGTCAGGCCGGTGAACAGCTGAATCGTGTTTCTAGAAAGGCCAAGACCGTTGTCCGCAAGACCAAGGTGAACGTGAACAGCTGGAAGGCCCAGGTTGATTCGCTCCTGGATGAATGCGACCACAGCCTGGGCAATGCCCAAGTGGCCCTGGAGGCTATCGCTCAAACCGGTGCCGCCAAGGTTCACGATCTGGGGAGCTTGGTCGATCGCACCCGCAAACTGCTGGAAACGGTCAAGGCTCTCAAGGAACAGTCCGCTACCGTTTTGGGCAAACTGATGCAAGACGACAACACCGCCGGCTTGATCGTCAGTCAGGATTCCCCGTTTAACAAGGGGCTGGATAAGCTGCTTCAGGACGTCGATGCCCTGCTGAATGACATCAAAAAGAGCGGTTTGGATATTAATGTTGATATTTTCTAAAAAAAGTTTACCCTTTTCGCGAAAAAAAAGTTATTTATCACTTTATCGGTACAAACGAGTATAATCGCAACCAAGGAGAAAACCATGGCTGAAAAGAAACCTGTAAAAATGAGCGATGCTGACCTCAAGTTCTTTGAGGATATGTTGATTGAAAAACGTAGGCAGATTGTTACGGCCCAGACAGACTTTGACAAGACCGAAACGTTCAAGAATCAGGCACAGGCGGGCGAAGGTGGCGAATCGAACAGTGCCGACCTGGCAACCGACTATAATGCTCTCGAAACGAACTTCTCCTTGGCTGCTCGCGAAGGCAAGTATCTGGTTTACCTAGAAGAAGCGCTCAAGCGCATCAAGAAGGGTACCTTCGGTATTTGCAAGGTTTGCGGTGAACTCATTCCCAAGGCCCGCTTGATTGCCGTGCCCACGGCCACCAAGTGCGTGAACTGCAAGGAAGAAACCAAGCGCAAGGAAAAGGAAGACAGCCGTCTTGAAATGGCTCGTATGCTCGCCGAAGCCCAGCGCCGTGAAATGCAGAAGCGCGCTGCCGGTAAATAGAACTTAGTTGGCAGAACTTAGAGCTTAGTCTATTAAGTGGATATTTAAAAAGCGCCCTTTCGGGGGCGCTTTTTCTAAGTTCTACAGCGTAGCGATCTAAGTTCTACCAACTTTAACCTTTAGCGAGCAGTTCCATGAGCTCGTTGTCGAGGCGGTCCGGATTGTTGTACTGCTCGAGGCTGTTGTGGAGCGATTCGCCCTTCGACACAATGCCGAAGTCCAGGTTCTTGTAGTTCCAGTAGCTGTAGCCTACGTCGGCGTCGCGCAAGATTTCCATGAAGTCGTGCATCCAGGCGAGCTGGTACTTTCTCGGCACCTGTACGTACACGCCGAATTCGTTGCAGGCAACGGGCAGGTCGTACTTTGCGCGGAAGTCGAGTGCGTTCTGGATACTTTCTTGCAGACGGGCCTTGTCCCACTTGCCGAATTCCACGTTGAGGCGGGTGGTGGCACCGGCCTCGGGAGCGGCGTAGTCGCCTGGCCACGGGCGTTCAATCTTGAAGAACGGGTCGTTGATCCAGGCGGCACCTTGGTGCGTAAAGGTCACCGGGGTGTAGGTATGAAAGCTGTAGATGGCGTTGTCGTCGTCCATCGGGGTCAGGTACTTGAATTCGTGGGCGCTGTTCCACTTGTTGCTGCCGACCACGATCGTGTTCTTGGGAGCGTGCTTGCGGATTGCCCAGAAAATTTCGTCTTTTACTTTGTCCCAAACCAGGGAGTCGGCCGCAGCGGGCTCGTTCAGGAGTTCCATCATCACGCGCTGTTCACCGCTGTAGCGTTCGGCCATAAACGACCAGACCTTGGCGGTATCCTTGCGGGCATCGGCGCTTACAAAGAAGGGCTGCTCCTGGTAAGAGCCGAGGTGAAAGTCGTGGCCCGGGCACTTGTGCAGGTCAAGAATCACGTACAGGTCATTTGCCAGAATGTCCTTGATGGCCTTGTCGAGCAGAGTGAAAACTTCTTCTTTAGGCTTGATCGTTCCTTCGTCGAACAAGTTGAAGTAGTCCACCGGCAAGCGCACGTGGTTGAACCCCGCACCGCGGATGCGTTTGAAATCCGCGTCGCCAAGGAATGTCTTGATGTGTTCAATGATCCCGGGAAAACCGACGGGATCTTTTTCCTGGATGCAGTCTACCTGACTGAACCATCCACCCAAATTCACTCCCCGCAGTCTCTCATTAATCATTGTATCATCCCTGTGTGCGAAAAGGCTGAATTGCCTTACTCGTTAACAATTGTCAGGTCTTCTTCGGCGATGTTCAAGCTCATGATCACTTCCATGTCATCCGGAAGATCCTTGAAATCAACAACCAGGCCGACCTTCTTCGATTCGTCCTTCTGCTTTTCGAACAGGACGACATCAAAAATCTTCATTCTTACCACCGCCTCTTGTGTGACGGGGATTTCCACAGTCATGCCCTTGCTAATTGGGCCTTCAACAATCTTGCCCTTGAACACCAGAGACGTCTGGTCGTCGCCGAGCGATGTCTTCTTTACATGAAATACAGCCATTATACCTTAGCCATTATCGGTTATTCATCTGTTATTTGAATTTTGACCCTGTTGCAGGTCGTGGCGAAAAATTAACTTTTTTACATGGCTTTACGAGTTGGACGAATCCCATTTTTGGTCTGTGCGCCGTTTTTTCATGACTTCCTTGGACGAGAGTCTGAATTTAGCGATGTTGAATTTGTGGACGGCGTGCCGAGTGCGCATTGTGCGGGACTGAAAAATGGTTCTATCCATTTGTCGCCGGCGTCGTCGATCACGTTTGCGCAACAGCCCGGAGACTTTGTGCTTGCTCCTGATATTTGTACTTCATGTTCCTTTGAAGTGCGTTCCGTAAAGCTGTTTTCCAAGGTGCCTATCGAAGAGCTTTCGCGCAAGTTGGTGTGCCTTACGGCGCAGAGCATGACCTCTATCAACCTGCTCAAAATCTTGCTGCAGGAACGGTTCGGACTTTCGCCCGAATACAAGTCCGGACCTTACGCCGCAAACGATGACGCGTGCTTGTTGATTGGTGACCAGGCGCTCGAAGAAAACGAACGCCGCCGCTTTGCCTACGATTACGACTTGGGTACGCTTTGGCAGGATTGGCAACACGTGCCGTTTGTCTTTGGCGCCTGGATTATTGCAAAGAGCGCTCTGGAACCTGGTTTAGAACAAACTTTAAACCGTTACCTGCAGGCGACTCGCGAAAGCATTGAACGGTTCCGCGAAAATCCTTCGAAATGTCTTGATCGCTGGCTTGCCCGGTACCCCGTCGATTTGCCGCGAGCGGTCGTAGAAAACTACTATTCGTCCATCGATTACCGTTTTACCGATGAACGCAAACGCTCGCTTTCGCTGTTTTTTGAGCATGCGGCATCCCTCGGCCTTATTGAAACTGCCCCGAAATTAGAGTTTTTGGCGTTTCCCTCGCAAGAAGAATAAAAAAGCAAAAAATAAATAGACATCGTTCTAAAACAAAGTTATTTTAAAGCCAAAGCCCTTTAACAGGGGAGGTTTGTGATGGTTGAAGAAAAAATCCTTGTTGTTGACGACAATGAAGAAATCCTGGACAAGACCAAGGATCTCTTGCAACGTGTCGGCTATAGCGTTGAATGCTGCAATTCCGGAAAAGACGCTCTGGATTACTTGAGCGAAAACAAGGTGGATTTGGTGCTGCTCGACATCAACATGCCGAAGATGAACGGCTTCGATGTCTGCTTGCGCATCCGTCAGCGCCATGCCCTCGACGATCTTCCGGTCATCTTCCTTACGAACCGCGAAGATAGCGATAGCGTGACCAAGGGTTTCCAGGCGGGCGCCTCGGACTTTGTGAGTAAGAGCGCCATTGCCGAAATTCTGCTGGCCCGCGTGAATGTGCATATTCGCTTGGCCCGTTCGCTGCGCAACCTCCGCGATATTTCTTTGACTGACGACATGACGGGCTGCTTCAACCGCCGTCACGGTATGTTCTCGCTGCGTGAATGGTTCTCGCGTTCCAAGCGTTACGGCACGCAGTTCGCCATCATTTACTTTGACTTGAACGGCTTGAAGTTCACCAACGACCAGTACGGCCATCAGGCCGGCGACTTGCTGTTGCGTTCGGTGGCGACCGCCGTTAAGGACATTCTGCGCGAAACGGACCAACTCTTTAGAATGGGCGGCGATGAATTCATGGTCATTTGCCCCGAAACCGATGTGAAGGGCGCCTTCGTCTGTGCTGAACGTATGGAAAAGATCGTGTCTGAAATCAAGATTGTTGACAAGCAGGCTTCTTTTGCCTACGGTGTCGCGCATTCCAGCGAAGACTACAAGGAAGTCGACGACATGCTGCACAGCGCTGACGTTTCCATGTACAAGATGAAACAGGAAATGCGGAAATAATGAGCGATGAGTGATGTACAAATGTGTGATGATTCATTTCACATTTGTCATTCCACATTACACATTACATGTTTTGAATTAAATAAAAAATCCTGCTTAAAAGCAGGATTTTTTTGTTGTTTGAATCTCGTGTCCGAGTCATGCTGACGTAGGTCAGCATCAGCTATTTGATAGAAGCGAGAAGCTTCTTCAGGCGCTCGGCAATGGTTGCCCAGTCGCCTGCGGCCATCAGCTTCGGGTCGTAAATGCTTGCGCCGAACGAAAGCAGGTTTGCGCCAGCCTTCAAGTAGCTTGCGGCGTTCTCCGGGTTCACGCCGCCGCATGCCATCAAGGGAATGTCGCGGAACGGCCCGCGCAGCGCCTTGATGTATTCGGGGCCGCCTACGCAGTTTACCGGGAAAATCTTGACGGCGGTAGCGCCCAGGTCAAAAGCTTTTTGCACTTCGGTCGGGGTTAAGGCGCCCGGAATAATCGGGATGCGTGCCGTGGCCGAAAGGCGGATGATTTCGTTACGTGTATTGGGCGTCACGATGAATTCGGCGCCTGCGGCAATGGCTTTGTCTAGGTCGCTCCCGTGACGGACGGTCCCTGCGCCTACGGAAATCCCGTGAGGCTTGGCGGCGGTCTTGAGGGCACTAATAATCGATTCGGCGTTAGCGGTGTTCATGGTGACTTCGATCGCCTTGAGCCCGCATTCAACAGCGGTCTTGACGCATGCTTCTTCTGCGCCTTGGGGAATGTCGCGGAGTATGCCCACGACCGGCATCGGTTGTAAAAATTCAAGCAGATTCATGCCCTAAATATATATGAAAAATTCCTGAATGAGTACCACGAAAAATCAAAAAAAGTCGGCTTTGTGGGCCGACTTTTTCATGATATGTAATGAACTTACTTGATCTTAATGCTCTGGGTTGCAAGCGTCTTGCCGTTTTGCACGACTCTTGCAATCAGGGTGCCGCGGTGCGGAAGCTTGGCGAGGTTCACTTCGGTGTGGGTGCCGTCGAAGGTCTTGACCGAGAGCTGGTTGCCGAGCAGGTCAAAGATTTTCACGGTCTTGGTACCCTGAGCCGATGCAAGCACATAGAGTTTGTTCTTGACAACCTGCATACGGGCCTTTGCAATTTCAATGGGCTTCACGAAACCTTCGCGGTCGCTGGTGGTATTGCCCGGACCGTAACCCCACAGGAGCTTGCCCTTGCTGCGAATGACGATGTACGGATCACGAGGAGGCTCCTGAATGTCGCCCTGGTCCTTGTCCCATTCGGGAACGCCGTCGTAGGCGGGAGCGTCCTTTGTTTCGGAGTGGGCGGTAAAACTCCAGCCGTCGGCAACCTTTATTGCTGCAGGTTCTCTAATGGATGCGCATACGCCTTTAGATTTTTTGCCAGTGCTGGCAGAAAGATCTAGCCGGAAAGTTGTTCCTATTTCATAGGTTCCCAAAGGAATGGCTTTTTCCCAAGTGTAGGTCTTTGTCTTTTCGTTATAGGATCCTTCTACCTTTTCTGCCGGATTTTCTCTCATGTAGGTTCTTAACACGCTGTCATTGGCGCAGAGTCTATTAAATCCGGCTTGGTCATAATTCTGACAAATTTCTAGATCGATAATGGTGCCGCAAGCATCCATCTCTTCTTCTGTGGCGTCGAAGTAGACATAGACGACAACGCTGTCCAGCTTTTCTAGGGATTCGTTAAAAATACGGATGCTGAAGGTCTCTAGGTCGTTGAAGTCATAAGTGTATGCCGCTGCATAAACTTCGTTGGAGAAGGGCGAGGCTTCCGTGGTGTCGCAGTTGTCGCACTTCTTTTCGTAGTAGTCGTTGCCGCCGTTGCTGACGATGGTGAGGGCCGACAGCAGCGTCGCAGAGGCGTCAAGGCAAGTTTCTGATTTTTCCCAGTCTTTCCAACTCGTTTCTTTTTTCGGAACCAACGAGCTTGAATCGCCAGGAACAGTCCCACTAAAAAGGGCTCCTACGGGGCAATTGTACTTGTAGTTAAAACCCGGAGAGGTCTTGCCTTCGGGGTTAGAAGCACGGTGATGCGGGTGAGCGTCGTTCTTGTCGCCAATGCCGTACACGAACGAAACGTCCCACGGATTCACGCCGAGCATGTAGTTCAGCTTGTTGATGCCGAGCTGGCGCATTTCGCTTGCCTTGAGGCCGGTACTTGCCATGGTCGGGAGCGAGATTCCCTGCTTTTCGATATCAGCGGCCACATCAGCGTATGCCAAAACTTCAAAGATGTTTCCCGCTTGATAACGGTTGAAATTCCCGTTCTGGTCGGTAAGCATCGTGTACCAAGTGGGATCGTAGCTGACGGTGTTTTGTTTCCAGCCGATGTCTCCTTTGGGAAGAACGATGGAACCGGTCCCTGTGCCGCTTACATCGCCAAGGTTGGCAATCATGTCGGCAAGGCAGTCTTCGATGGCCGCGAGGCGTTCATCTTCGGTAAGTCCATATTCAGATGTCGCCTTGGTCTTGTCGGCAAGAATCAACTTATACAAAGCATATAGAGCGTAGGAGTGTGCATTTGCCCAGCTGGTGTTCATTGGGCTTTTGAGCATGCCGCTGTTTTCGGTAGCGAACCAACCGCCACCAAAGAAGCCTGCGCCGTCGATGATTCGTTGACCTTTGAAAAGTTCCGTCGTGCGGATCATATCGTCGGCGTAATCCTTCTTGCTTGTAGCATAAAGGAGCGCCACCGAGGCCAATGCCATTTTGTCAATATAAGAAGTGCTGCCGTTGTAGGCCGCGGTGTTGACGATAGCGCTTGTATTGTTCTTGAATGCTTTGCCTTGGGCCAAATCCTTGGCAAAGCCGTACATCTTTTCGGCAACCACCAAGCAGCTGTCAGCAAACTTCTTGTCGTACTTGGCGTAGTCTTTTCCCAAAATGGCAAGGCCTGCTGCAATTTCTGCGGAAACAGTGGAGCCGAGTTCGCCAAGTCGGACCGTGCGTTCGGTAGGACCTCCGCGATGTTTGGCATTCACGTAATCCTGAACTTCGGGGCGTCCCCACCAGTAGTGGTCCGCTCCGAAGTTGCCTACAGAAACGGGCATATCGTCAACAACGCCCTTTGCAAATTCGTACGCTTTCAGGAAGAAGTCAGCACCATGCTTGGCCTCGCGCAAGACATCGGGCACGCCGTCGGTCTTCACGAATTCACCCTGATTGTAATCGTAGTGGTCCACGTCCTTGGCGGGGTTGGTAGCATGCATCACGGCAAGGGTCATGAAGGCGTACGCCATGGTCTGCGATTCCTTCAGGTGATCGCCGCAATCGTACCAGCCACCAGCAAGGGAACCTGCCCTAGATGCGTCAAAGGAAGAGGTAGTATCTCCTGCCGTAGTAATCGCGCCGCCGCCATCTTTGGTATGGCTCGGACCATGGAACCAGGATTCGGAGTTGCCGCTGCGCTGGATGCCAAAGAACTTCAGGGTAGCATCCTTTGCCATGGTGTAAACGTCGTCGCTCACAATGAAGGTGCTAGAGATTTCGTCACCGACCTTGATGCGCAGGCGCTTTTCGGTAGGTACGTTCTGCGGGATTTTGCCGACAAAGATATTGCCTTCAGGTCCGGTGATTTCAACCTTGTAACGCTGCTTGTCGGTAGTTGCATCGTCGGTACCTGCGATAATAGTCCAGCCGCTCTTGGTGGCCGTTTCGGTTGCGGTGAACGTTCCGGTCACTTTGGTGCTGAGCGACTTGCCGTCTGCATCCACAACTTCGAATTCAGTTGCCTTGCTGCCTACGAAGTAGAACTGGCGTTCCGTGTCACTCTTGAGGTAGCCCGCCTGGTTCATGCGGATCGGCGAAATCTTGGTGTTGATGGCATCAAAGTAGGCCTGGTCCAGGGTGTCGGGCATCATCGCCCCCGCCTTGAAGCTTGCGGGAGTCGCCTCTTTCGGAAGCATACCTGTTTTCTTGGTTACCGTGGTATCGAAATTTTCAAAGACTTTCGCGTCCCAGCTCAAGGGCCAGGTGGGGCGAATCAAGTCGTAAGGTGTGGTGGCGGCAAACGCTGTAGAAGCAGAAAGTGCTGCCAAGGTAGAAACCATAACCCCAGACTTTTTAAGATGCATATCATCCTCCGTATTGTATATACGGAGAAAATATAGTACACCCCTCCCCCAATTTGCAAGCAAAATGTAAGATTTTGTGATTTAAAACATGTTTGTGATACGATAAGTATGTACGGTTGTTATATTTTATTATCATTTTTTTAAAGGAGTAGATATGAAATATCGTTTTGGAAAAACGTTGCTAAAAGTTGCATGCATATCTGTTATGACTTCGCTTGCGTTTACAGCGTGTGATGACTCAAGTTCTGTTGCCGCTCCGGCAGAAACTTCTTCTGCAGATGAACAGACCTCTGAATCATCCAGTAGCGAAAAAGTTTCTAGCTCAAGTGAGAAGGTGAAAAGCTCCAGTAGCGAAAAAGCGAAAAGCTCCAGTAGCGAAAAGGTTTCTAGCTCAAGTGAGAAGGTGAAAAGCTCCAGTAGCGAAAAAGTGAAAAGCTCCAGTAGTGTCGCGGAATCCAGTTCTAGCGTCAATGTGTTGGGAAATGCTTGTACAATGCTGCTGTCTACCAATGAGATTTTCCAGCATGATGACGTCTTGGAAGGTCAGCCCTTTGTATGCGAAGACAATAAGCCGAGATTGGCAACGCTTGCTGACACTTTGAAATTGGATACGGTGGATATTTGTTTCGGTCAACGAATTTCAGAAGGCGATCTTGTCACTGGTATTTATACGAATAAAACTTATACTTGCGAAAATGGTTTGGCTCGCAAGGCAACCAAGGCTGAAATTGAACTTGGACACGGCTGTACAGAAAATTTGACTGCGACAGGATTTGTTTTCCAGGGTAAAGTGTGTAATGAACAGGGTGCTTGGCGTGACAGTACTGAATCTGAAAAAATTGTTGGAAGTTTGTGTGTCAAACCGGGAACAATGACCTTGGGACGTAAATGGTCGTGTGATGGCGAAGGAAAATGGACCGTTATAAGTTCTGATAATGTGACATCCCTCGGTTTTATCGGAAAAAGCGTCTTTGTAGCATCCTATACTGCTCGAGGAACGCAGCTATGGACTGTCCGCCATCTTGAATCCATGGTGTTGAATTTCAACGATGCAAAAGATTACTGCAGTAAATTAACGTGGGAAAAGAACGGCACAAAGTCTGCGGGATTCCATTTGGCCACTGAAGATGACTGGGCTACATTGCTGAGATACAATGAATATGCCAGGGATAATGGCTATGGCGATTCTACTAATCTGTATAAATATTACTTGCGTGGTGAGTCTTTTTATGATAGTGAAGCGGAAGCTGGGAATAAAAACTGTAATACAGAAGAGCGACTTGGTCCGGATAAACGCTGTGCATCGCCTACTTGGGTTTCTATGTGGACTGACGATTATTCAAACGGCGTGACATACACTCTATATAATACGGATGAGATTAAGCCAACAAAAGCTGCTGTTCGTTCGGTGGATGCTTACCAGCAGGAGCCGACAACAAAGCAACCCTTCTTCTGTGTAAACGACAGCTATAGAGGAAACGAGTAATAGCGTCTTTTAGAGCTTGAAACAATAGAGGGCTTCCGATTTTACCGGAAGCCTTTTTGTATTAGGGATATTGGCTTAATTTGTATTATTCGAATCGTAGGGCTTCGATGGGGTCTAAACGGCTGGCTTTACGGGCCGGATACCATCCGAAAAAGACTCCGGTGGCAAAGCACACGGCAAAGCTCACGATCACGCTGGTCACCGAGACGCTCATGGGCATGTTGAAGGCGATTTTCACGATTTCGGAGGCGGCGATGCCGAGAGCAATCCCGATAATGCCGCCTAGCAGGCTGATTATCACCGATTCGAACAAAAACTGGAACATGATGTCTTTGCCGCGGGCACCGATGGCCATACGCAGGCCAATTTCCTTGGTGCGTTCCGTGACGGAAACATACATGATGTTCATGATACCGATACCGCCTACAAATAAACTAATACCTGCAATAATCGTGAGAACCAGAGAAATCATGTCAGAAGTACTCGTGATGGTCTGAATCATTTCTTCTTGAGTAAACACGCGGAATGGGTCAACGGGTTTGGTCCAGCCGCGACGTTCCTTCAAGATTCCCATGATTTCTTCGGTGGCTTGCGCCGCGTAGCCCTCGCCAATAGAATTCGCGAAAATCTGGCGGATGTTTGTGGTGGCAGAAAACCTGCGCATCACTGTCTGGTAAGGCGTGAAAATCACGTCGTCGTTGTCTTGCCCGAAGTCGCCGGAGCCTTTTGCTTTAAGTGTGCCGATGACTTTCAAGGGAATGTTCTTGTAGCGAATCGTCTTGCCAATCGGGTCGCCTTCAGGGAACAGGTTCTTGACAACGGTTTGCCCGATCACACAGACTTTGGACATACGGTCCGTGACGTCGTCGAACATCACGCCGTCTTCGATTTCGTAGTTGCGAATCTTGAGGTAGTCTGCCGACACGCCGCTCAAACTAGTGGGGGAGTTATTGTTGCCAACAATGGCTTGCCCGCCTACGGTAATCATTGGAGATACGCCGTTGATGTAGGTGGCGTTTTCGCGAATGGCGATAATGTCGGCTTCTTCGAGGAGTTCGCTAGTAGATTCCTGCTGCACGCCGCCGCGGCGGTCACGGTTTGGCATGATAATGATGGCGTTGGAACCCATCGCCGTCATTTGTTCCTTGATAGAAATTCGGGAGCCTTCGCCCATGGCGACCATGGCAATCACTGCCGCGACACCAATCACGATGCCGAGCACCGAAAGGAAGGTGCGCATGCGGTTGCGCAGCAAAGCCTTGAGTGCAATTTTGATTAAAGTAAACGGACTCATTCTTCCTCCTCAAACGTTTCCGGCGGAGGGAGGGCTTCGAAGGCTGCCTTGGCGTCTTGCACGTTTTCGTTCTTGACGTCTTTTTTAAGGAGTCCGTCGCGCAGCGTAATGGTTCGCCCGCTAAAGGTCGCGATGTCGGGTTCGTGCGTCACGAAGGCGATTGTTTTTCCGCGGCGGTTCAGCTCCTGGAAAATCATCATGATTTCGTAGCTGGTGCGAGTGTCCAAGTTACCGGTGGCTTCGTCGGCCAAGATAATCACGGGGTCGTTCACGAGGGCGCGGGCAATAGCCACGCGTTGTTGCTGACCGCCCGAAAGCTGGTTGGGCACATGGTTCATGCGTTCTTCGAGGCCCACCATTTTTAAAGCTTCAATAGCACGGTGGCGACGTTCCGCCGCCGAGATTTTTGAATTGTACAAAAGCGGGAGTTCTACGTTTTCGATAGCCGTGGTACGGCTGAGCAAGTTGTAACTTTGGAAAACGAATCCGAGTTTTTTGCTACGGATTTTGGCGAGGGCGTCGCGTTTTAACTTTTCGGTATGCTGACCGTCTAGAATGTACTCGCCGGAGGTCGGCTTGTCCATGCAACCCAAAATATTCAGCATGGTCGATTTTCCGGAACCGCTTGTGCCCATGATGGTCACGAATTCGCCGGGGTAGATATCAAAAGAAACTCCACGCAGCGCGTGGACCGTTTCATCGCCCATCTTAAAGTCTCGGCGGATATTTTGTATGGATAAAATCGGGTTCATAATCGCTATTTTGATGTCTAATATAAACTTTTGGTTGCATTCTACATTTTTTAAACGCTTTTTTGAGTGTGAGCGGCGTCACATTTGGCCTCAATCTGGCAAAAATACTACATTGGGAACAAAATGTAATAAAGACATGCGAGGGATACAATGAAAAAAATCATTGCTTTGTCACTAGTCGCTGGCGGTCTTGCCTTTGCCCAGTCCGGGCTTCAGGGTGGAACTTCCGGTATTCATCAACACAACGCTTACACGTTGGGTCAGTGGGGTATTGAAGTCGGTACGGGCGGCGATATTTCTACGGACTCTTGGTCTCAGTCCCGTGGCGGCGTGATCAAGCAGGGGAATCAGGAACGCTCTTTCCATAGCAATGCTGGTTCTCTTAGCGGTAATATTCATGCTGCAATCGGTCTGAAGGATTTCATTGACCTCGGTGTGGCTCTTCCGCTGTACTATGATCATGCTAACCTGAAGGGTGATGGCGAAGGCGATCTTTGGCAAGCAAGCCGTGGTGACCTGAACGTTTGGTTGAAGGCCGGCCTCATTGGTGATTCCAAAAGCTTCTTTGGCCTCGCTATCCAGGGTGATGTCTATTTCCCGACCGGTGATGAAAACGTGGGTGTCCGTCCCCGTCATGCCTGGTACTTGAATGACAACGGTGGCAACACCAACCCGTACACCTCCGGTGGATTTAACTATGCTGGAACCGTGGTGCTCTCCTTGAACTTCGGCGCACTTGGCGTACCGGTCTTGTGGAACACCCATGCAAGCTTCGTTTATGCCGACAAGGGTACCAATACCTTGGTTTATGGCACGGGCTTGAACGTGATGCCGACCGACTGGATGGACATCTTCGTTGAATACTCCGGTGAAATGCGTATCGAAGACGGTGCTTACCGTCGTGACCCGATGGACGACCCGATGCTCCTGACTCCGGGTTTCCGTTTCCACCTGCCGTGGCATATCGACTTCGCTTTGGGTGCAGACATTGCCTTCCGCACTCTTGCTAACCTCGGTTACGATGGCGAAAAGGAAATGAAGCATGTGGGCGACCACACGATTCACCACAACAATTCGACTGGCCGCGTGAGCTATGGCTACGCTCCGACCCCGACGGTTGCCGTGACCGCAGCCCTTACCTGGCGCTTCGGCGGCAATGTCAAGGATGTTCAGACCGACGGCGATGGCGACGGCGTGCCTGATGCCAAGGACAAGTGCGAAAAGACTCCGGCAGGCGCTACGGTGGATAGCCTTGGCTGCCCGATGGATTCTGACAAGGATGGTATTTTTGATGGTCTTGACAAGTGCCAGAACACTCGCGGTGGCGCAAGCGTCGACTCTCTCGGTTGCGAACCGGACTTCGACAAGGACGGCATCCCGGATGCTCTTGACAAGTGCCCGAATACCGCCGAAGGCGTGAAGGCTGACTCTGTCGGCTGCCCGCAGGATACCGACAAGGATGGCGTTTACGACGGTCTCGACAAGTGCGAAAATACTCCGGCAGGTCTCCCGGTCGATGAAACGGGTTGCCCGGCTGATGCTGACAAGGACGGCGTTGCCGACGCGTTCGACAAGTGCCCGAACACGGCTGCTGGCCTCGCTGTTGATACCCTCGGCTGCCCGGCTGACGCTGACAAGGATGGCGTACCTGATGCTCTCGACAAGTGCCCGAACACCAGCGAAGGTGCCCAGGTGAATGCTGAAGGTTGCGAAGGCGACTTCGATGGCGACGGCATTCCGGATGCTAAGGACCAGTGCCCGAACACCAAGCAGGGTGTGGCTGTCGATTCTACGGGTTGCCCGGCTGACGCCGACAAGGATGGCGTGCCTGACGCTCTCGACAAGTGCCCGGATACCAAGGCCGGCTTGAATGTTGACAATACCGGTTGCCCGCTCGACTTCGACAAGGACGGCGTGCCTGATGGTATTGACCAGTGCCCGAATACTCAGCAGGGCGTACCTGTTGACTCTCTGGGTTGCGCTGCTGACGCTGACAAGGATGGCGTTTACGACGGTCTCGACAAGTGCCCGGATACTCCGAAGGGTGCATCTGTTGACACCGCAGGCTGCCCGGTCGACAGCGACAAGGACGGCGTGGCTGACTTCCTCGATAAGTGTCCGAATACCCTCGAAGGTGTACGTATCGACAAGAAGGGTTGTCCGCTCAACAAGGCTGAAGACTTGGAACAGTTGAAGAAGGGTATTAACTTCCAGAGTGGCTCCAAGAAGCTCACCAAGGCAAGCTACAAGACCTTGAACAACATCGTGAAGCTCATGAAGAAGTTCAATACCGCCAACATCGAAGTCCAGGGTCACACCGACAATACGGGCTCCGAAGAAACCAACAAGCAGATCTCTCAGGATCGTGCCCAGGTGGTGGTGGATTACTTCATCCAGAACGGTATTTCTTCTGACCGCGTTCGCGCCGTGGGCTTCGGCTCCGACAAGCCGATCGCCGACAATAAGACGAAGAAGGGCCGCTCCAAGAACCGCCGTGTTGAACTCGTACCGTTCTAATCGGAATTCTTGAAAAGCTTGTGCAGCTCAGCTGCAAAAAAGGGTCGCCGCGAGGCGCCCTTTTTTGTATACGAACAACGACATATGAGAACTCCAAAAGGATTAGTCACTCGTTGTTCGCCCTTCGCTCCGACAATAGGCTAACAGCCTATTGCCATCGCTCGGCAAGAATGCATATAAACATCTCTCGTCTGTAGGACCGTAGGTCCGTTCTTTTGTCTATTTAAACACCCACTTCTTATAAAGCATAAAGCTTGCGACGACATACACGCCGTTGGCGACGATGTTTGCGAAGAAGCCGGGTTTCATGAATTGCGAAATGAAGTCGGTGAACGGTTTGCACCAGGCGGTGTTCAAAACGTAAACGGTGGCTTCGAGCGTTACAAAGTTCAAGGCGTAGGCCGCAAGGAACACGATGATGAATCGGATGATTTCGGTGCGCTTGCGGTTATGGCTCTTGAAATTCCAGATGCGGTTCATCAAGTAGCTGTTGATGGCGCCGAAAATGAACCCGAGAAAGTTCGAAAGTTCCAGGTTCCAGTCAAGTATTTGGTGCATTACCCAGACCGAGGCGAGGGTAATGAGCGTGTTCATGACGCCAATCAAGTTGTATTTGATGAAATGTTTCACGCGGGAAAATCTAAAAAATTATTTTTACGGCACTATGACTTGGATTGATGCTAAGAAGTGCTCGGCAGCCGATGCTGCGGCAATGATTAACGATGGTGATGTGTTGGGAGTGTCCGGTTTTACCTTGGCGGGTTACCCCAAGGAGGTTCCGACGGCTTTGGCTGCACGTGCCGAAAAGTTGCATGCCGAAGGCAAGCCTTTCAAGGTGACGCTCTTCTCGGGAGCGTCGACCGGCGACAGCTGCGACGGGGCTTTAGCTCGGGCGCAGGCGGTGTCGCTCAGAATGCCTTACCAGAGCAATCCGAGTCTTCGCAAGGCGATTAACGCCGGCCAGATCAAGTATATCGATGCCCACCTCGGCAAGATGGGCTACCTCGTGCGTACGGGCGCTGTGCCTGCGCCGACGGCCGCGATCATCGAAGTCTCTGCCATATTGAGCGACGGTCGCGTATGCCTTTCGACCTCGGGCGGAAACTCGGTGACTTACCTCGAGATGGCGCCCAAGATCATTCTGGAATTGAATACGCGCCTGGGTGATTCCTTCATGGGAATTCACGATACCGCGCTCCCGGAACTCCCGCCGCATGCAAAGCCGCTGGCCATTTATAGCGCCGGCGACCGCGTGGGTTCTGAATTCGTTAAAATCGACCCGAACAAGGTCATCGCTGTTGTCGAAACCTCCCGCCTCGACGAAGTGAATCCGTTCGTGGAACCGGATGATGTCTCCAGAAACATCGGCGAACGTATTCTCGACTTTATCTGCTTTGAAGAAAGCAAGGGCAGACTCCCCAAGGGAATGGCCTTCCAGAGCGGCGTAGGCAAGGTGGCAAATGCTGTCCTTAGCGCCATGTCCGACGACAGTCGCCTTGGAACAATCGACCTTTATACCGAAGTCATTCAAGAAGCCGTGTTCCCGCTTTTAAAGAAGGGAAAGCTCGGTGTCGCCTCGGGCACGGCTCTTACTTTGTCCGAAAAAGCGCAGAAGGAATTCGTTGAAAATGCCGCCGAATGGAAAAAACACTTGGTGCTTCGCCAGCAAGAAGTGAGCAATAGCCCCGACGTGATTCGCCGCGTGGGTGTGATTTCCATGAATACGGCGCTCGAAGCCGACATCTTTGGTAACGTGAACAGCAGCCTTGTTACGGGCTCTGCCATGATGAACGGAATTGGCGGTGCGGCAGACTTTGCCCGCAACTGTTACCTTGGCATTTTCTTGACGCCCTCGGTTGCCAAGGACGGCGCCATCAGTTCGATTGTGCCTTACGTGAGCCATGTGGACCAGACAGACCATGATACCATGATTTTCGTGACGGAACAGGGCCTTGCCGACTTGCGTGGGCTTGCCGCCGAAGAACGAGCAAGACTCATTATCAAGAATTGCGCCCACCCGGATTTCCGCGAACCGCTCACCGATTTCTTGGAATACAGCTTGAAACATGCGAAGGGATTACACATGCCCTTGGCCCTGGAAAGGGCTTTCGAAATGCATTCCAGGTTCCTCGAAACCGGAAAAATGCGCTAAAAAGTCCCGTTTTTGCAGATTTTCTGTGATTAGACGCATTGCCCTTGCTCAGGCGGGGGTCTTTGGTAGATTCTATGTGCTTTTTCGTTGAAAAAAAAGTAGTTTCTTGTTATATTGCGAATAGCTTTTTAGGATCGACGAATGAATCGCCTGTTTTGGATTATAGTCTCTGTTTGGTTCGCCTTCTCTATGCAGGCGTGTTCCGGTAGTTCGTCTTCTTCGAACGAAGAACTCGATCCCGATGAAATTGGAGACGATTATATTGATGACGACGATGATGGCCGCTCCAGCGGTTCTCGCTGGGAAAAGCGTTCCAGTGGCGTTGTCCAGAAAGATTCTTTAGGCCGTCCGATTTCGAGTGCGGCTGACCCCGACAAGCCGGGTGAACCTGGCGAACCCGGTGGATCGGGTAATTCCAGTTCTTCGACTGGCCCTGTTGTCGGTATTGAAGATCCGGTTATTGAAGATACCACGACTGTGGTCGATGTAGAGGCCTTGCCGGAATGTACCGCCCAAAGCGAGGGCGAATCCTTCTTGGTCAAGAGCGAAAATATTCTGTATTTCTGCCTAGCGGGTGAGTGGGTTCCTTCCGAAGAAGTCTCACAGGCCGCAGGAATTTCTTGCCGCGATGGCAAGATGTACACGGGTGTCGAAGATGACGACGAGAAGGGCTCTAGCTCGGGTGGAACCTCGCCTTGGGGCAACTTTGGTGGCAACTCCGTAAATACGGCGGCTGTCGATACGGCAGAACCGCGTATCGTGGGTGCTCGTCTGGTCGGCGTTGCCGAAAAGGGACCGTTCCGCTACGGTACATCCATTAAACTGATTGAACTTGACAGTACGCAGCATTTGGCCGATTCCAAGCGTACCCACAAGACTTGTATTTTGAATGGCGATGGCAACTACAGCTTTGACAGCGTGGACTATGTTTCGCCCTATTTGCGCGTGAAGGCGAATGGTTACTATCGCAGTGAACTGACGGGCGGACTTTCTCCGTCGCCTGTAACTCTTGAAGCCGTGGTCGACGTGACCGAAAAAGACACGGTGAACGTGAATATCCTGACTCACATGGAAGCGGAGCGTGTGCTCAAGCTTGTGGAAAATAGCGGCAACAACCAGCCGATTCGCGCCGTGAAGGCGCAGGCCCTGCGCGATATCCTTTCGAGCTTTGATATCCAGTGGGATAAGTCTTCTGGCTCCGGTAGCACCGGTGGTAACGGCGGCTTTGGCGGCTGGAATTTTGGTGGACAGCAACAGCAGCTCACGACCGATGGCCGCTTTGCCGAAGATATTGGACTCTTTGATGGTGACGAGTACAGTGGCGCCTTGCTTGCCATCTCTATCATGATGCAGCGCAAGGGCTCGGGCTCCGAGATGATGTCTTATGCCGCAGGCATTGCCGACCGCATCAAGGGTAACGGCAACTGGGACGACAACAACGCAAAGGCCGACTTGGCTGACTGGCTCATGGTTCTTGATACCAGCGGTTCTTACGCGACGATTCGCAACAATATTGCCAGCTGGAATATGGGCGAGGTCCCCGACTTTGAAAAGCACCTGAAGCGTTTCTGGTCCAGAGCCTATAACTTTGGTGATTGCAATGCGCAGAAAGCCGATTCGGTATTTTGCATTTCGAACAGCCTGAG
Organism: Fibrobacter sp. UWB5; assembly: GCF_002210295.1. Lineage (NCBI taxonomy): Bacteria > Pseudomonadati > Fibrobacterota > Fibrobacteria > Fibrobacterales > Fibrobacteraceae > Fibrobacter > Fibrobacter sp. UWB5. The sequence goes on from NZ_MWQH01000001.1 coordinate 372,158, forward strand.
CGCCTATTTCTGCGGGGGCGGCTACGATCAGCCGGGTCCGACGGTCCGCTTTATCTGCGATGCCAATACACATGAATGGCGCGCCGCTACCGCTGTCGAAAAGGACACTTATGGTTACGGCAAGGGAGAATACCCGGGCCAAATCAAGAATGGCCGCGTCGATAAAGAAAAGTATTATGTCTACGATGACGAAACCAAGAAGTGGCGTGCCGCGACAAGCGACGACATTCAGGAATTTGAAGACCTCGAAGATGTGTATAAGAACTTGAAGGCTGGCGAAAAGGTCATCTTCTTCTTGCGCCATGCCAAGCGCAGCGACGATACCGGCAAGAAGGGCCATTTGACCGATGACGGTAAGACACAGTCGCAGAATGTGGGCGCCAAGTTGAAGGGCGAAGACATTTATTTTGCGAACTCGACCTACACTCGAAGCATGGAAACCTGCGAAAATATTGCTAAGGGCGCTGGCTCCAGCTACTCTGAAAATACGATTGAAGCGCTTGATGGCGAATGGTACGTAAAAGACAACAACAAGCTCGAACAGTACAAGAGCAACAATGGCGGCGGCTGGGTCGTGGCTTCTGAATATGCATACAAGGGCTCGTATACCGACGCATTCTACGACCTTGGAACTTACAGCGAAAGCTTTATTACGGAAATTATCAAGCCTGAATTTGCGAACGTGAAAAAAGTGGGTGTATTCATTTCGCACGACATGTTTGTGGTTCCGCTGACGGCGTACTTCACCGACAAGAAGGTGAACCTGCGCTACTTTGATACCAAGCAATGGGTCAATTACTTGGCGGGCCTTGCAATCATCATGGGGAAAGACGGAACCATTCGTTATGTTCCGGTGAGGGGACTAGATTCCGGAACCATGACGATGTAGGTCGCGTATGAGAAAAAAATGGTGTGTGGAATGTTTGGGTGCTGCCCTGGCAGCAGCCCTGTTCTTGTTTGGATGCAGTGCAGAAAATAATGGTGGTGTCGTAAACGGAGGCGAAACGGCTAACGAGGGCTCGGTAGCGGTAAAGCCCGATACCCAGGCGGTTCAGGTCCTTGAACCGATTTATGCACCGCTCTATACCTTTGAAATTCTAGAAGAACGTATCGCCGCCGCCGATTCGGCGGATTCCGTCAAGGTGGCCCATATAGTGGATCTTTTGGCGCGCCCCCGTGTGGATCAGCACTTGATGAACCATGTTCCGTTAGATTCTGCCGTGGAACGCGCGAAGTACGAAACGCTTGCGGCCTTCGGGGTGGATTCCCTGCAGTATGCGATGGATTCTAATGCCGTATTGCTTGCCATTGCGGCAATGGTGCAGAACCGCGCAAGCAAAGAAGAAACGCTGAATTTTATCCGTACTTTGGGCGAAGACCTGAAAGGCGATGGCGTATGGAGCGACCCCAACGGAAAAATCAAGATTGCGGACTGGATCGTAGGTCTCGATTCCAACTGGAGGTACAACGATATCCGCAACAACGCGATGGCCGCCTACGGCGGCAACGTGCCGAATTTCGAGAAGTACATGCGCGCCTTTTTCCCGCTGGCGTACAGCTTTGTGCCCTGCAGCGCTGCGAATGCGGGACAGGTCACATACGTGAACCAGGGACAGAGTGCGATTTTTGCAAACGACTACGAAACATCTGACCATTCGGCGGTGCGTTTTATTTGCGATGTGAATGGATTCCAATGGCGCATCGCGCAGCCCATGGAAAAAGATACGGTGGGCTTTGGCCCAGGTGAATACGACCGTGAAATTCGCGAAGGGCGCGTCATCCATGACAACTATTACATTTACGATGCCGGCGCCTGGCGCCTTGCCACCCCGCAAGAAGCCGATGGCTTTACCGACCTTGTGGAGGTCTATGCGAACCTCAAGGCCGATGAAAAGGTCATTTTTGTTATCCGTCATAGCGAACGCACGAACGATACGGGCCCGAACGGACACTTGACCGATAACGGCGTAAAGTACGCCAAGAATTTGGGCAAGCGCCTTGCCGATGCCGGGAAAAAGGGGAATTTCTACTACGGCTATTCCGGCTACACGCGCACCAAGGAAACTTGCGAGAACATTGCCGTAGGTTACGGGCAGGCTGGCTACGCCGTCAATGTGGTCCCTGCCATGGACGGGGCGTGGTATGTGAAGGACGATGCGAAGGCAAGCGGCTACGTCGATGCCAATGGCGGTTGGGAAGTTTATTCCAGGTACGCCTTTACCGGTGCCTATGCGGATGCGTTCTACGATCTGGAAGATCGCAGCGTGCAGCTTATCGAAGGCGAACTCGTTGCGAGTTTGCCCCAGATGGAGCGGGTCAACTTCATGTGTACCCACGACTACCTGGTGGTGCCGCTCCTTGCCTATGTGACCGACGGGCATGCGAATGTGCGCTTTTACGAAAAATGGAAATGGGTAAATTACCTTGCCGGGGCGGCCATAATAGTCTCTCCGGACGGCTCGTTGCGCTATATCCCCGTGAAGGGCCTCGAAACCGGCGTGATGTAAGCTGAATTATTCGGCGTTCTTTAAGCAACGCACGGAAAAATAAAGGTCGTTGTTGGTAAAAGGCATACCTGCTACAATCGGACTAGGACTTGCGATAGAGGCGTAGTACCTTCCGTAGTCTTCTCCGATTTTGACTCCGTTTGCAGACCAGAATAGAGCATGGGATCCGGCATATCTAAAGGCCATGTATCGGTTGGGAGGGGGATAAGCATATATGTCGGTATCAATGGAAGCTTGACCGGCAGGAATAGCTGAAAAACCGCTGGTGTTAAGGCCTTCTTCGTAATTCCATCCAGATGTGCTCATTAATTTGAGTGCCAAGTTCTCTTTTTCGCCGACTTCATCAAAAAGCGTTTCCCATTCGGTCTTGTTAGGTAAATGCCATCCGTCCGGGCAAACACTTTGGTACGCGGTTTTGTCTTCGGCGTAAGGCTCGCAGTCGGTCCATTTTTCTGTACATTCCGGCAGAGAGTTGATATCTTTGCCAAAGATTGCCTTGGCGTTGTAGTAGCGTCCCATGATGTCGCAGAATTCTTTCTTGTCTGCATAGCACCACGAAACATTTTCGGAATCGGCGGGTATCGGAACATCGTAGTTCAGGTTTTCGGCCATCCAGACTTGGCTACCGATTTTGACGGTCTTGTATGTCTTGCCGTCACGGGCGTCGGTCATGGTTCCGTAGTCAATATTCGGATTGAAATGGGATTCTTTTGGAATGCTCACGTCAAGAATGTTCGGGAGGTTTTCTTCGTAATCCTTGATGCAACGGATAGGAAGTCGGTCAAAATTTTTTCGAGCATAAAATATTGTGATGAATGAATCGGTAGTTGCGTATGCGGCATAGCCGTTTTCGTAGCTTCCTTCTTCGCCGAGCCAAAAAAGGGCGTAATGAAGCTTCGTTATAATTCCTTCAAAGCTCAGATAGGTATGTATGGAATCGGTGGTTGCTAAAAACGTGGACGCCTCATCTCTGGTGAAGTGGACTCCGTTCGGCAAGTGCCAGCCTTCCGGACAAATTCCGTGAACGCGCTTGTAGGGGTAGCATGCGATATTGTCTCCGCAGCCAAGGCCGTCATTGCCGAATACACCTGCAGAATCCATGGCGGCTGCCCAAGAGTAAAGTCGTCCTTGCCTTTCGCAGTTCGTTTCGTCGTTGTCGCTGCACTGGCTCCCGAAAGAGGCTCCGTTAACTTTGTAGTCAAATTTTAGGTTCTCGGCCATCCAGGTGGAATCGCCCAAGGTAATAGTCTTGTAGGTTCTTCCGTCGCGGGCATCGGTCATGGTTCCGTAGCTTACGACTAAGGCATCTTTTGCGTCAGAGAAACTGCTGGTAGGGTTGTCGCTTGTGTTGAAGCCTGATGAATTGCCGTTGGGCGTGTTGCTGTCGGACGAATGGATTTCGTCGTTTGGATTCGGAGCGCTAGGCGATGAATCGTCATCGTTGCATGCCGCTAGGAAAAGGGCAATTGTCGAAACAAGAAAAAGACGTTGGATATGGAACATGCAACCCCCAAACTAAGATGATTTACGGAATAATCTAGTATTGTTTTGGAATGTGCAAATCGAAAGACTTGAAGTGGTCAAAGAATTTGACCGCCCTAAAGAATGTTTATAAATCTTTACAATTTGGTTCGCCGTGACAAGGGGGCTTTTGAAGCCACAACTCTCACGTCGATTTAACGCGTCTCTCGCCGTTTTCTATATTTTCCCGCGCTGATTTTTACAAAACAGAAACCCATAAGAATGGATTAAGTCCAATATGAACGAAACACAGACCAATGCACCCGAAGTCGAAGAAGTGGCTCCCGCCGCAGCTCCGGAAGCGGAAGTGCAGCAGCCGGCTCTCGTTGCTCCGCAGCCTGAAGCAAAGGTGAAGGGCAAGTTCGACGAACAGCTCGGACTCATGCTCCCCTCCGATGCCGCCCAGGTTCAGGAACAGCTCTCCATGCCGGGTATGAATGACGACATGGTTTACAAGATCGTGGAAAACCACTCTGGTAACCATTCTGTTCTCTACAAGACCTATGACCAGGCAGTCCTTGCCCGCGACGTGCGCGATTCCATCGAGAACGCCGGCGGCCACAAGGTGCTCCCCATCGCCAAGGCCAAACTTGGTTCCACCTACTGCAAGGGCGAATTCTCGACCGAACAGGGCTGCAAGGGTGATTCCGAAACCTTCGGTATCGGCTCCCTGATTGAATTCCAGGCGACCGGTCTTATCGTGGTGATGTGCGTCATCGTGGGCCTCACGGTGCTCTGCTACCTCATGAACTTCATTATGGCCAAGCTCGGCCTCAACAAGGACAAGGCTCCGGCACCTGCGGTCAAGGCCGCTCCGGCCGCTGCCGCCGCTCCCAAGACGATCGGCCCTGCCCACTGTGACTGGGATCCGAACGCCAAGAGCGTCCATCCGGGCTTTACCAACAAGCAGCTCCAGGCTTTCCTCGGCATTGCCGCCGTGGCAGCCCTCGAAGAACACCCGGGTATGAGCAACGACCAGTTCCTCGCCCTCGTGACTGCAGCGGCGACCCAGGCTATTGGTCAGCCCTGCCGCGTGACTGCTTACAGAAACATTAACTCCCCTGCTTGGACAATCGTCAAGTAAGGATAACCTTTAAAAACTCAACAGGCTTTTAAGCCAGGAAATAACAAAATGAAGAAAACCGTCCGTATCAGTTTCGAAGGCAAGACCTACGATGTCGAAGTAGAAGTTCTTGATTCCAATGCAGCCGTTGCCGCTGCTCCGGTTGCCGCTGCCGCTCCGGCCGCTGCTCCCGCTGCCGCTCCTGCCGCCGCCGGTGGTACCGAAGTCAAGAGCCCGCTGGCCGGTTCCGTGTTCAAGCTGAAGGTCAAGGTCGGTGACACCGTTACCGCCAACCAGGAAGTGGCTATCATCGAAGCCCTCAAGATGGAAAACCCGGTCGTCGCTCCGTGCGCCGGCACCGTGAACTCCATCGCCGTCAAGGAAACCGACACCGTCGTCGACGGCCAGACCCTGATGACTATCGCCTAAGAGGTACAGATAAATGAGTTCACTCTTGCAATCGGTCGTTGAGTTCGCAGGCGACACCGGATTCGCATACGTCACCCCTTCGATGGTGATCATGTGGATCGTGAGTTTCGTCTTGATGTACTTGGCGATTGTCAAAAAGTACGAGCCGCTGCTGCTCTTGCCGATTTCGCTCGGCGCACTGGCGGTGAACATCCCGAGCGCGGGATTCTACGATGGCGGCTGGAGCATCGAAGGTATGTTTACCCCGACGGCCGGCCTCTATTACTACATCAGCCAGGGTATCCACCTGGAACTCTTCCCGCCCATCATCTTCTTGGGCGTGGGCGCCATGACGGACTTCGGACCGCTTATCGCTAACCCGCGTACACTGCTTCTCGGCGGTGGCGCTCAGTTCGGCGTGTTCGCGACGATGTTCTGCGCCGTGGCTTTCGGTGGCTTTACTCTCGGTGAAGCGGCCTCTATCGGTATCATCGGTGGTGCCGACGGTCCGACCTCTATCTTCACTGCGAACAAACTTGCTAAGCACCTCATCGGCCCCATCGCCGTGGCTGCTTACACCTACATGGCCCTTGTGCCGCTCATCCAGCCGCCTATCATGCGCCTGATGACCAACGACAAGGAACGCAAGATTCGCATGAAGGCTCTCCGCAAGGTCAGCAAGGCCGAACGTATCGTGTTCGCTGTGATGGTGATGATTGTGTGCATCCTCGTGGTGCCCGATGCATCTGCCTTGATCATCATGCTCATGCTCGGCAATATCTTCAAGGAAGCCGGTGTCGTGGAACGTCTCGTGAAGACTTCTTCCAACGAACTCATGAACATCGTGACTATCTTCCTCGGAACTTCCGTGGGTCTCACGATGTCTGCCGACATCTTCTTGCGTCCGCAGACTCTCATGATTATCGCTATGGGTGTGGTGGCCTTCGGTTTCTCGACCGCTGCAGGCCTCTTCCTTGCCAAGATCATGAACAAGTGCACTCCCAAGAACCCTGTGAACCCGCTCATCGGTTCCGCCGGCGTGTCCGCCGTGCCGATGGCCGCCCGTGTTTCTCAGGTGGAAGGTGCCAAGTATGACCCGCAGAACTTCTTGCTGATGCACGCTATGGGCCCGAACGTGGCTGGCGTGATCGGTACTGCAGTTTGCGCCGGTTACATGATTTCCAGACTCTCGTAAGACTAGTCTAAAAGCAAATCAAGGGAAACCCTCGGCAATCGCCGAGGGTTCCTTTTTATAGGGCATTGTATAATGGGCAGGATTAATGTATATTTTTGTTAAAATAAGCGAGGAGAATTATGAAATTTGGGTTCGTTGTTTCGGCCGTATTGTCATTGTTTGCGATTCAGTCTTTTGCCGCAAACGGTACCATGAAGGGGGCCGGTTCTGCTAAAAATCCATTCCAGATTGAAGACTACGAAGACTTGAAGGCGATAGGCACGGGCGCCTATCTGTATTCTTCGGATTATGCTTTGGCAAAGGACATCGATGCCTCGGCTTCGATGAACGAGATGTGCAATGCGGATGGCTGTAACGGCTTTATTCCTATCGGCAAGAACAAGGATGCCGCCGACAGCATTATCTTCTGGGGAAATATCGATGGCCAGAACCACACCATCAGCAACTTGAATCTTTGGCTCCCGTGCGAAAGGGATGTGGCTTTTATTGCATACTTGGGCGGTTCCGTTTCTAACCTGAACTTTGACCATGTCAACGTGACGGGCAGGGTGTCCGAATCGAACTATGTGGCGACGGTTGCTGCAAAGTCCGTGGGAAAGATCAGGAACGTCAAGGTGACAAACGGTTTTGTCCAAGGGCAAAATTACGTGGGCGGCATTGTCGGCCACGCCACGAAGGAATATAACGAAGGCGCGACTATTGTGAATGCCTCTTTCCAGGGGACCATCAAAGGTTCGCAGCGGGTGGGGGGCATTGTCGGCCAGCTGGACATGGATCTCGATAGCGCCTTTGTCGATGCAGAAATCATTGCCTTGAAAAAGGATGTGGGCGGTATCGTCGGTTATTTGACGGGCGCTGTGAGGCGTACCCGTTCTACCGGCTCGATTATCCCGGGAATGCCGGATGTTGATGATGTGGGTGGCGTAGCGGGCTACTCCAAGGGAGGCGTTTATTCATGCGTATCCTTGATGAACTTGATTTCTTACGGATACACTTTTGACGATGATATTGGCGGCATTGTTGGCGACAACGCGCAGGGCGCCGTTCTGTATTCGTATGCCCTTGGTAACGTTGAAGGTAGTTCGGATGTCGGTGGCATTGTCGGAACCGACGGCCGTGTGATGAATTCGTATGCCTTTGGCTCGGTGAAAGGGGAACAGTATGTCGGTGGCATTGCCGGTTCCTATGCTGGCGTTTTCCATTCTTATGCGGTCGTTTCGGTCCAGGGAAAAAGCGATGTCGGCGGATTGATTGGGGGTTCTCCCGATTCAATTGTTAGCTCTTATTGGAATACCGAGATTTCGGGCATTGACTCGAGCGCCGGTGGAGTCGGCCTTACGACTGCCCAGATGTTGAAATGGGATTCTTATGTGGGCTGGGATACCGTGGGCTACGAAGAATATGTGATCGATGGTACGGACACCTGCGCTTATTACGAATATATAGGTTATTGCACTAGCCCCACAGGAAACTTTATTAAAACCTGGGATATAGACGATGGCAAGTCGTTTCCCTATCTGAAAGAAAATGATTTCTCGAAAAGGTCACTTGTTCCGATTGCGGTCCCGACGGTGGCAGCTAAGTGGCAAGAGACTCCGACGGTTGCCGCGCTCATTGACGTAGAAGGTGAGCTTGTAGGAAAGTGGACAGGCTCTGTGCAGCCGGTATTTGTAGACGACACCCTTTGCAGGGATTCCTTGTACTATGGTTATAGAATTGGCGTGGTCGTCGGTAAGGATACGGTGTGGGGAACGTCGAGCCATGTGGCAATCCCGAACAAGATTGAAATTTCGACTTTTGCTGAACTCCAGAAAATTGGACACGATATCGCTTACCCGCTGCTGGGTAATTATGAACTGACAGCCGATATCGATGCTAAGGGCTTGAATTTTGAACCCATTGGCGATAGCGTGCATATTTTCCACGGAACGTTTGACGGCAAGAACCATACCATCAAGAATTTGGTCATTGACAAGCCCACCCGCGACTTTACAGGACTGTTTGGATTTGTTGAAAGTGCCGTGATCCAGAACTTGACGCTTGAAAATGCGAAGGTTGTGGGCTCCTGGGTCGTGGGCGCCTTGATTGGCGAATCGCGCAATGCGGTCGTGAGCCATGTCGTGTCTTTAAACGGCGATGTTCAGGGTGAATGGTCCGTAGGGGGCTTGATTGGTTACGGTATTGCAGATAGTGTTACCTATGTCGGGACTACCGGAAAAGTCAAGGGTACAGAGAATGTCGGCGGCCTGGTCGGCAGCATAGAAGCTTACTTTGAATTGACGGACGCATTCTCCGTTAACGTTGTCAAGGGTCACGAAGACGTCGGTGGCGTTATCGGCTACAATTACGATTACAGCTATGGTGACATGATTCCGAATATCTATCGCGTTTATTCGGCAAGCATGATCAAGTCTCCCAGATCTGCTGCCGAAGGAATTGTTGAACATGGTGGCAGTTCGGTGGATGACAGCACCTGTTTCTTTGACAGTACCGTTGCAGGAATTGGCCGAAAGGGCAAGACGACTGAGGAAATGCTGTTGAAGTCGACGTATAAGGATTATGACTTTGAAACGGTATGGGAAATTCAGAACGGCGTTTCTTATCCGTACTTCAAGGGCATGGACCCGATTTTGCCGGGTATGCTCGTAGACGACGGTACGGTAAACGTGCTCGCCGGCGCCGGCACCGAAACGGTCCCCTACAAGATTTACGATTACGATGATCTCAAGTATGTCGGTAAATATGAATACGGCCTTGATGCCTACTACAAGCTGATGGGCAATATCAATGCTACGGCTTCGTTCAAGGAAAACTGCAATGCTGACAGCACCTTGTGTAAGGGCTTCGAGCCGATCGGTGAATTCAGCGGTGTGTTCATCGGAAACAACAAGATTATTGCGGGCTTGAATATCAACCGCCCCGACGAAGATTCGGTGGGACTTTTCCGGGCTCTGGCGAAGGGTGCCAAGGTAAGCAACGTTGTCTTTGATACGGCTTCGTATCTTGGAGAAAGCTATTCGTATGGACCTGCGCGTACTAGGGGTGCCATCCGTGGTAAGAACTATGTCGGCGTCCTGGCCGGTGTCGATAACGGCGCGACGGTCGAAAACATCTTTATCAAGTATGATGTTGCCGGCGAAAATTACGTTGGCTCTCTTGCCGGTAAGAAATCTGCCGGCTCTGTCGTGAGGAGCGCTTCTAGATTCCTGGTCTCGGGCAAGGAAAACGTGGGCGGTCTCGTGGGCTTTTTGGGCGAGGCCAGCGTAACGGATTGCTATTCTATCGCAAATGTCTCGGGAACAAAGAATATAGGCGGCTTGGTAGGTTCTTCTGACAAGGCAATCGTGAAAAACTCGTTTGCCGCAGGTCAAGTCGTAGGCGATTCTAAATGGGGTGGCCTTGCGGGCTCTGACAACAAGTCGACCTACACCTCGGTCTATTATGATACGACACTCTGGTATGTTAATACGACGGCTGCGGGGGATCTCCGCAATACAACAGAGATGGTCAAGAAGGAAAACTACGAAGGCTGGGATTTCGATTCAACCTGGAAGATCGCAGCAGATTCGACTTATCCCTATTTGTCGTGGCTGACTAAGCCTTACTATATATCCAAGACAATGAAGGAAAAGATTTATCCGAATCAGGCTGTGGATCAGACCATGATGAAAATGGCCGGTTCCGGTACGGAAAAAGACCCGTTCTTGATCAAGACCTACGGAGACTTGAAATCAATCGGATTCGGAAAATACAAGCTGTCGGCCGTTTATCGCTTGGCTAACGATATCGATGCCGCCGCTTCCAGGACGGATGAGCGTTTTGCTGTCGGTGGAACAGGATTCAAGCCTATTGGTAAGTACGATGTGTTGGAAGAATTCTGCAACTGTTACGGTGTTGTCCTTGGCGGTTACACAAAACAGGATACCGGTGCTTTTACCGGCGAATTCCATGGTGGTGGCCATAGCATCGATAGCCTGTACACAGGATTTTGGGATAAAGAAAACAAGACTGTAGGATTTATTGATACGGTTGCCAAATCTGCGGTTGTAGACAGCTTGACGTTCAAGGGCTATTCTGTCGGTCGCGAAGACTTTGGAATGAAAATAGGTGGCGTTGCTACGGTGAACCATGGTGCTATCCGGAATGTAGATGTCGACATTGTGATGGACAGTGTTTATCAAAGTGCGGGGTTCGTGTTCAGGAACTATGGTTCCATCGAGAATGTATCGGTTAAAGGAAAAATCAATGGTGGCAGACTCGTATCTGGCATTGCACACTTGAATTACGGAACCATTGCCAATGCCAAAATCGATGCGCAGTGGATTGGGGGTGCAAGTGCCGCCGGTGTTGCCGCGTTGAACTGGGGAACCATCAAGAATGTTTCTGTTAAGGCGAACGTAAAGGAAAACTCTGGCTTCGTAGGTGGCATTGCCGGGTTAAATGCTCCTGGTGGAACGATTGATAAGAGCTCTGTGAATGTTGATGTATCTGGACAGAAATCATCTTCAGAAGGTTTCTCCATTTATTACGAAGATGGTGGGGAAATCTCGGTATATTATGATGTGCAAGGCGTTGCAGGCCTTGTCGCAGTCGATAGCGGAATGGTCAAAAATTCTACGGCGTCGGGCGTTATCAATGCAAAAGGAGCCCTCTACGTAGGTGGCTTGATTGCTAAGGCTTACAGCAAAGAATTGAAAGGGCTGCATGCATCTGTCGATGTTGCTGGAGATCATTATGTCGGCGGCTTGGTCGGCTTGAACGAAACAACTATTTCGGAATGCTATGCCACCGGAAACGCTGAAGGAACGGGAACGTTCAGCTATTCTGGAGCTTTTGTTGGCCACAACAAAGGCTTGGTTGAACGCTCTTTTGCGACCGGAAATGCATATAGTGCCGCCAGTTTTGTCGGTGGAAACGATGGAACAATTCGACAGTCTTATTCTACAGGAAATGTCGAAGGCACGGGTAGCTTTGCCCATAACAACCAGTCTGTAATAGAAGACTGCTATTCGACGGGTGATGTGCTTGCTATAGATTCGTACTATGGTTTTGGTTTTGTCGAAATTAACGGCAATGATGCAGAGGTAAGAGGATACTCTTCTGGAAGCGCGTTTAAAGACGGCATCCGTTTCTGCGATGGCTTGCCTGCAAGAACGAAACCCTCGGATGAGTATTACTATTTAGCCGAAGCCTGCAGTGATTCAATGATTGTCGGAAAGGGCCTGACCGATGCTCAGATGAAAATGCAGAAGTCTTTTGCCGCATTCGACTTTGATTCGGTCTGGTACATCGCCGAAGGCATGAGTTACCCGCAGCTTCGCAACATGCCGAATCCGCCGGTTGCTTCGAATGGGGAACTTCTCTATAGCGCCAAACCTCTCGCGAAGGATATCCGTGCCGAACTGCTTGCGGGCGCCTTCGTGATGGATTCTACGGCGAAGAAGGTGCTTAAGCTGGATTCTGCAAGTGAGGCCTTGCTCGATTCTCTGGAAAACGAAAAATCGCCTTCCGGAACGTTTGTCATCTCTTACCGTGTGGGAATCCTTTTCGATTCCGATACGCTCTGGAGCAGGACAGCCAGCGTTGAACTCACCATTGAAAAAACGACGGGTGCCCGCGTTCGCAATGTCGTGGTGATGCATTCGCTCGGTGCTGCGTTCCGCGACGCTCATGTGGCTCTCCACTTCGGAATTCCTGACGCGGGTGCGGTAAAGTTCTTGCTCATGGATATGCAGGGCCGCGTCGTGAAGGCCTTTGACCTAGGACGCCGTGCAGCGGGTGAGTATTTCGAAACTGTCGCTGCCGAGGGTGTCGTTCGCGGTCGCTATATCGGTGTGCTGCAGGTGAATGGCCGTGTGACAGACAAGGTAATGCTGCTGAAGCGGTAAAATACGACCTTTAAAAGTGAATTGAGGGCTCTCGCGAAATGCGGGAGCCTTTTTGTTTTGTGTTTTGAGGATTTTGTTTCATGGATTTTGAACTTTGTTTTATAGATTGCTAAAAATTTTTGCATTCGGATATAAAGTGGCGAAATTTACTTAAAAACGCAAATTCTGTTTTAAGAAAAATGTTGCATGGCGTTTTTTAAAATTCTATTTTATGGTCATGATGAAATCAGTTATTGAATACAAAGACTATCGCGAGTACGTACTCGATTACTACCGCGAGCGCAAGCGCACCTCGGCGTTTACATGGCGCGAGTTTGCGAAGATTGCGGGTTTCGCATCGGGGTCCTACCTGAAGCTTGTTTGCGACGGTAAGACTCGACTTCGGGAAGAGGGAGCAAAGAAAACGGCCTTGGCAATGGGGTTGCTGGGGTTTGAATTCGACTACTTCGTTTTGATGGTTCGATACGAAAACGCAAAGACAGATCGAGAGAAAAAGAAGTGCTTCGAGGAAATGGAGGCCTTGAGTTCTGCGCATCACGTGAAAATTCTGGGCAGCGAGATGTACACGTTCTATGAAACGTGGAAACATTCCGTGGTCCGTGAATTGGCCGTGGCGATGCCCGGGGCGAAACCGCACGAAATCGCGAAGGCTTGCCGGTTGCCTATTTCGGCAGCTGACGTAAGCAGCAGTTTGCGATTCCTTTTGAATGCCGGATTCCTGACGATAGATGCCAAGGGCATTTACCACCAGACGAGTCATTCGATTACGACGGGGCGCTTGAAGGTGGTTTCGGTGGCGGTGCATTCGCTGCTGCGCCAGATGGGCGAATTCGCGCTCGAGGCTTTGGACAAGTTGCCTATTTCGGAGCGCCACTTTAGCGGCGTTACCATGGGCATGACTGCCGAAAGCTACGAGAAGGTCATCGAGGAACTCACGGAGTGCCGCAAGCGCATCGTGTCGATTGTCTCGGCTGACAAAAAGGTGGAAAAAGTTTGCCGCTTGAACATGCAACTTTTCCCGCTATCTGAAAATTTAAATTGTAACCCGACTGATTTGGGTAAAGGAGCTTGAAATGATTCACTTTTTTGACGAGAAGAAAACGGGGCTTGTCTTGGCGCTTGCTTTGGGCGCGTCGCTCACGGCATGCTCCAATGTGGACTCGAAGTCCGCTGGTACGAGCGAAGAAGCGGAAGGCATTATCGCCATTTCGGACAAGAAGATTGCCGGCGTGTCGCAGAAGGGTCCTTTTGTAAAGGGTTCTGAAGTGACCCTTAGGGAAACTTCGAAAGACGGAAGTTTTGAACCTACAGGCAGGGAATTTACCACCAAGACTGTCAGCGACAAGGGCGATTTCAAGTTTGACAATATCGATTTGGAAAGCCAGTACGCGCTTCTTTCTGTAGAGGGTCACTATGAGCGTGAATACACGGGTGAGGCATCTAGCTGCCCGATGCGTCTCGATGCCGTATCTGATTTGGAAAAACGCGAAACGGTAAACATCAACCTCTTGACTCATTTTGAATACAAGCGTGTCCTGAATCTGGTCAAGGAGGGCAAGACCTTTGCCGAAGCCAAAAAGCAAGCCGCAAAGGAAGTCTTTGCCGCGTTCGGTGTCAAGATCGATGTTTCCTCTGCAGAAGACTTGAACATCTACAATTCTTCGGATGGCGACAGAACGCTCTACAATCTTAGCCGAATTATAGATGAACAGCCTGAATGGAATTATTGGCACGATTGGTATAATGCTGATGACGATATCGATTGCTCCAAATTGCAAGATTATATCGATGGATTTACCAATGACTTTGCCGATGACGGTGTTCTCGCAGATTCGATTATGCAGGATCTCGCTGGCGAAGGCTATAGCTCTGCCAAGGAATGGAGCAACATGATGGATGTAGACGAAGATGATATCAAGAGAAAGGACGAGGCAAACCCGGGTGAATTAAGCATCCGTTTCTTGAAGAGTGAATACGATTTCGGCATTCTAGTCTTCTTGAATTATATGGATTTGGAACTCTGTACCGCCGACCTTTGGGGCGAATACAGAAAGCTGGATAAGGCCATGGTGCTTGACGGAGAGCTTGTTGACTCGGGCTATTTCCTTTGCAATGGGTATTATTGGGATTTGCAGACAAAGGGATATATCGATTCTCTCAAGATTCCGGTTGACCACAAAACGGGAACTATGACCGACCCGCGTGACGGACATAAGTACAAGACCGTGAGCTTTGAATACGAAGGGAAAAAGTATGAATGGATGGCCGAAGAACTCAAGTATGAATCTGATGGACTCTATACTTGGACGGAAGCCATGCAACTTGATGACAAGTACATGACGGATGTCGTTGACGACAGCTTGATTGGTGAGACTCACCAGGGGGTCTGTCCCGAAGGTTGGCATGTGTCCAGTACCGAGGATTGGAGAGCCTTGGTGGATTATGTCGGCGACGTTAAAAACTTGCTTAACGAAAACTGGAGAACTTCTGATATAGATGCGGCCTTTGGAAAAGATTTGATTGGCGTGTACTACAACAAGTTTGATTTTAACCTTATGCCGGTGGATACGGTGTACTTGGAAGTCTATTACCATTCTTACAAGCAAGGTTCTTACCATATAAGCGTGCCGGATGAAGACGAGGCTGCTTACTATCAGCTCTTGCTTGAAATAATTGATGATGAAGAAGAACGCGAAGAAATTGAAAGTTATCTTACTCCGACGCCGATAGGTGACTATTATGTGGAAGTCTCTCCCTACGATTATCGTGTTGAAGAAGAACCGCTAAAAGAAGCTTACGTGCGTTGCGTAAAGAATTAGAACAGACAAAGTAAAATACATTTGATTCCCTCAAAATTTGGACCCGGGAGTGTTCGGGCTGAGGGAAGGTTAGGAGAGAGACCTCGCTAGGAAACTAGCGAGGCTTTTTTTGTGTGCTTAAAGCGATTCCATCCAGCGGGACATAAATACGTTATAGACACTATAAGCTTTCCCGTTTAAATCGTTTTGCTCTAGCAGCAGTTCCTTTTCGACAAGGGCAGTGAGGATTTTCTTTGCGGTGGCCGCGTTTCCGATTTTGTATTTCATCAAGAAATCTGCCGCGGTCGGCTTTTTGACTTCGCCTTCTTTGGCGACTGCGACGAGGTATTTCCACTGTTTCTCGGTAATCAGATTGCGACGCTCTATGAAGTTTGTTGTTTCGAACCGAAGAATTCTGGATGCGACTTTTTTTACATCTTCTAACGTAATCCTTTGGGATGAATCCGCAAAAACCTGGTTGCAGACGAATTGAGTGTAATAAGTGTGCCGTTTTGTCCAACCCAAGATAAAATCGACGGCGTCGTCGTCAATGGATTTGCCTGCCTTTTTGAAGAGACCTGTAATAAATGCCTTGTATTTATCTGCGTCTATACGGTTGATATAGATTGTTCTTGAACTTTCATAAAAAGGTTTCTTTGCGTTGGTAAACATGTCTGCCATTAAATGTTTTTTGCTTCCGCAGAAAATGAATTTTACATGGTGTAATTGTTGGATGTATGTCCGCAGTAGGGCTTCGGTATTTGTTTCTTTGAATTCTCTTATTTGTTGAAATTCGTCAATAGCAAAAATGATTTGCGTTTCTTGTTTTTCAAGAAAATCAAAAATGGATTTTAGTGTAGGATGTTTTTGCGAGTCTGTTTGGAATGAAAGCGAAACCTGTGGGCTACCGGAAATGGGATCGTAACTGAGTGTGGGTCTTGCGTTTTTAAGGGCGTTGAAGAATTTTTTTATTATGGACTCGCTTGTTACGGCATTAACGATTGCTTCGGAAAGAATCTTGAGAAAATCATCTAGGTTTTGAGCTGAGAAAATATCTGCATATATGCAGGTGCATTTTTTCTCGCGGAGGTCTTCAAATGTTCTGAAAATTAGGCCTGTTTTTCCGTAACGTCTAGGCGAAATGAGTGTCACGTTGGAGCCATTCGTTAAGAGAGAGACGATTTCTTTGAGCTCCTGTTCGCGGCCGCAGAACAGTTCCTTTGATGTGTAGGGCTCTAGCAAAAACGGGTTTTTCACGATGACCTCACTATACTTTTGGTAATATACCTTTAGTAATATACTAAAAGTATAGTGAAATGTCAATAGGATGGTAGTCCCGTGTCCTTGGAATACGGAATTGTGTTCTGTTTTGCTTAAATTTTTAAAATTTTTGACAAAAATGGTAAATTTTAAAAGTAAATCGTAGATTTGTGTTCTAAATCATCAAAATTTGTCTATATTTGTGACCATGAAGGAGATTGTAGAATATACCGATTATCGTAAGTTCATTCAGGACTATTACGATGAACGCAAGCGTACTTCGGCGTTTACCTGGCGAGACTTTGCGCGAGACGCGGGGTTTTCGTCGGCGGTATATCTGAAGTATGTCTGCGAGGGGAAGAAAAACCTGAGCGTAGGGGCTGCAGGTTCCGTAGCGAGTGCTATGGGGTTGGTGGGGTTCGAACACACGTACTTTGTGCTGATGGTTTCGTACGCGCATGCGAAGGGGGACGAGGCGAAACGAGCCGCGTTCGAGGAACGCTGTGCGCTTGCGAATGCTCACAAGGTGCGTGTGCTAGGGGTCGAAGAGTTCAATTATTTTAAATCGTGGAAAAACGTGGTGCTGCGAGAACTTGCGCCAAATATGCCCGGTGCAAAGCCGCTAGAAATGGCTCATGCGATAAAGCCCGCGATAACCGCTGCCGAAGTCACGGAGACGCTCGACTTTTTGGTGCGGGCAAAGCTCTTGAAAAAAGACAAAAACGGAAATTACCAGCAGACGGACAAGGCGATTTCGATGGGCTCTGTAGACGCCGTGCCTGTGGCTGCCCGCGATTTGCAGCGCCAGATGGGCGAATTCGCCGTAAAGGCAATCAATTTACCGCTTTCGGAACGCGACATGTCGGGCCTTACCATGGGCCTCACCCGTAAATCTTACGAACGGATTCGTAAGGAACTCGCAGATTGCCGCCGCCGAATTATCGCGATTGCCTCGGAAGACGACGAGACGGAACAGGTTTACCGATTGAATTTGCAACTGTTCCCGCTGAGTGAACCTTTGGCAAAAGAAAGCAAGACTTCAGTTAAGAAGGAAGGAGACAATGAAAAATAACTTGTGCAAGATGACCAAGAAAAACTTGGCCTTTGCTTCTGCATTTATAGGCATGTCGCTCTTTGCTGCATGCTCCAGTACCGATGACAAGGGCGTTGCAGGCGGCGTCTCGGAAGATGCCGGCTTTGTGGCCGATGTGGCAGGCGTTGCCCAGAAGGGCCCGTTTGTGAAGGGCGCTACCGTGACAGTGCGCGGTATCGACTGTAAGACGCTGGAATTTACGGATCAGGTTTTTGAAGGCGCAATCAAGAGCGACAAGGGCGATTTTGCTCTCGATAGCGTTGCTCTCGATGCGTCTTGCGCGGTTATCGAAGTTTCGGGTAAGTACCTGAACGAAGTGACTGGCAAAAAGACGAAGAATGAATTGACGCTGCGTGCACTGACCGACCTTAAGGATCGCGATAACGTGAACGTCAACTTGCTTACGAACCTGGAATACGAACGCGTGATGCACCTCGTGAAGGAAAAGAATAAGACCCTGGCCAAGGCGAAGACTCAGGCCGAAAGCGAAGTGCTTGCAGCCTTCGACATCAAGGGCGACTTTGAAGCGTTCGAAAACCTGAACCTCTTGGAGTCGGGCGACGGTAATGCCGCGCTCTTGGCAGTAAGCGTGATGATGCAGGGCGATACTGATGTTGACGGTCTTGTAAAACGCCTCGACAAGTTCGACGATTCCTTTGCCGAAAGCGGTAAGTGGAAAGACTCCGAAACGAAAAAGGCTATTGCAGAATGGGTTGCAGAAGCTGCGGCAAGTGGCGAACTTGAGACGATCCGCAAGAATATCGAAGACATGGGTTACGCAGGCGAAATCCCCGCATTTGAAAAGTACATTCCCGCTGTAGAACCCGCTGATTCGACCGAAGAAGAATCTTCTTCTAGCGATGAATCTTCGTCTTCTGTCGAAGTATCGTCTTCCAGCGACGTCATTACAAGTTCCGAAAGCGAGCCCGCGATTGACTCCACGAAGCAATCGAGCAGCAGTAAGCAGGACTCGCGCGACAGCGTTGTGACTTCTAGCAGCAGCGAGGCTGTTGCCGATACGGTGCTGTCTAGTTCTGCAAAGGCGGATAGTTCCGCGAAGGCGGATTCCCTGGAGCGCGATACGATTAGATCCTCGAGCTCTTTTGTAGAGGATACTTCGAAAACGGATGTACAGGATTCCGTAAAAAGAGATTCCTCGGTTTATGATTCAATTGATCCTGCAATTTACAGGATGATCGATTCCATAAGGTCCACCAGGCGAGAACCGTCGAACCCTGTTTCTGTAAAGGATTCTGCAGCTTGCGCTGATGAAGTCTTTCCTTGGGAATTGGAAAACTTGTTAGGAAACAGCGTGGAAAGATTGGCCCTTCGTTGCGATGAAGACACCATTGTCGTCAATTGGAGAATCCGCCACACGACTAAAGAATATGAGGATACTCTTCTTAGAAACTATGTGTTGGCGGCGGACGAAGATCAAGAAGCGACCGACAGCCTGACCAGATTTAGAGAGGAATGGCTGGATACTACTTACGGGTACGTAGCCGTTCGCAACTTTGAATATAGCAGGAATGACCTGATGGAATTCTTGTGGGGCTATTCATATACGGATGTGGATGCGGACATCTCTCGGATTGGTGATAAGGTTCGTGTTTACTATTACTCGAAAAGGTTGAAGAATTTTGTATATACGGTTGTCGCTTACCCGATGACGGAAGTGATAATGAAAACTAGTAGTGTGCGCACAATACGTTATGGATTTATTCTGGATGTATACAGCTACTACATAACAAAGTAATTTCTCCTCACTCTCTAAAAAAGCGGCCCTGCCAGAAATGGCAGGGTTTTTTGTATTCCTGGAATACTTGCTTTGTGTTCTAGATTATTAAATTTTTAGTAATTTCTATAAAAACTGTAAAATTTGAATAAAAACGCTGATTTTGTGTTCCAACGACTTGAAATCTACCTATATTTGTAGGTGTGAGGGATGTGAAAAACACTCCAACAAAGAAGGGAAAATGAAAAAGAAAAACAAATGGTATGAAGTTCTTGGCGCGGGCCTGTTGTCTGTTTCGGCAATGTACCTCTGCACGTCTCTGGTGGTGACGGGCTGCTCTGTTGACGATGGCAGCTTGGATGCTCTCGATGCGAACGAAACTTCCGAAGTCGTGGAATCCGGCAGTGACGAAGAAGTCGAATCTTCGGAAGCAGAGAAATCCTCAAAGCCCGAAGAAACGTCGAAAGAAGAAGCTGAAGCCTCTGAATCTGAAGAACAGAAACCGGCTGACGCCGAAGAAAATACCGAAGCCGAAGAAACTGCTGACGCAGAAGAAAAGCCGACAACCACTCCAGAAACAGAAAAACCGGCTGAATCTGGCGACGAAACTGCGCCTGAAGAATCTACTGAACCTGAAGAATCCGCAGAACCGGCGGAACCGGCAGAGCCCGCGGAAACCACAGAACCCGCAGAACCGGAAACACCTGTTGAAACTACAGAACCGGACAATGAAACTGAATCTGGCGAAACTACAGAACCGGACGGTGGAAAAAAAGTTGCGCGTCATACAAGGGAATGGTACGATCTTCGCGACACGGTATCGTACTTCATTCAAGAAGAATGTTGGCGAGATAAGAATGCGCTGGAAAAATTAGAAGAGAAACGTTATTCGCTCATTAGCCGCTGCGAATGGGACATCGAAGTCAATGATTGTTCTATGGAAGAATCTGAATTCCATGCAGCCTATCAGGGTAATGAAGACGTGGCGCGTAAGCTCACTGATGCAGGCATTCTTTGGGACGGTAGTGAATGGGAAGGCTGGAATCCGATTGAAGACGGCGAGTCTACCGTTGTTTTGGATACGGCACTGAGTGGTTGGAGCGACGGACGTGTTTATGTGCATGCGGTGTATAGGGTGCGCTACTATTTGAATTCGGATCCTGATACCGAACATAGTTTTTTGCTTGATGTCCCCGTAAAATATATGCGGGAAGATTAAGGATTTCAATTTTTTTCAATAGGAAGGTAAAAAATGAAAAATAAATGGTCTGAATTTCTTGGGGCGGGTCTGCTGTCTGTTTCAACGATGTTCTTTTGCACCTCTCTAATGGTGACAGGCTGTTCCAGTAACGACAGCAGCAGTGTTGCCGGGGGCGATACGGAGGAATCCCTCGAAGAGGAAGATCCCGACAGTGACGAAGGAGTTTCTTCGTCTTCGGTTGCAAGCAAAGATAAAAAGGCGAAGTCCTCGAGCTCTGAAAAGAACGAGAAAATCGAATCTTCAAGCTCCGAAAAAGCGGATTCTTCTAGTGTCGAAGAATATGCAATTAAGAATATGACTTTAACTGGCGTGGCGCAGAAAGGCCCGTTCGTTGAATCTGTAGTCGAATACAGGGAACTTAATTGCAAAACGTTAAGAATAACAAGCAATGGGTATGTTTATAAAGGTAGTGTGGAAAATGGAGTGTATAATCTTGAAAATCTCAACACGATTTCTCCATGTATTGAAATCAGTGTGTGGGGCAATTATCTAGATGAACATACTGGGAAAAAGTCGAACAAAGACATTCGACTACACGCCTTTGTTAATTTGGAAAAACGTAGCACCGTGAATATTAACGTGTTTACGCAGCTTGAATACGACCGCATAATGTATCTTGTGGAAGAAAAGAAAATGCCTGTGGCAGAAGCAAGGGCTCTGGCGAAAAAGGAGATCCTTGCGCTGTTTGATATTAAAGACGATGTCGGTGATTTTGCTGATTTGGATATCCTTAAGCCTGGAGATGGCAACGCAGCACTTTTGGCTGCAAGTGTGCTCTTGTCGGCACAGACCAATTTAGACAAGAAAGCTTATCTTACTTATAGCATAGACTCGTTGGGGGATTCTTATGCTAAAACGGGTGAGTGGGATAACGAAATGAAAACCAAAATTGCCAATTGGGCTAAATCAGCCAAGGCAAACGGCCAACTGGAAACGATTCGCAAAAATGTGGCCGGGTGGAAAAACGTAGAAGCGGTTCCCGAGTTCGAAAAATATGTAGAATCATTTGGCGAAAAATACTCCAACCCAGAAAATGAGGAATCTTCAAAGGAGTCATCTCATCCGAAGGAATGGCACGAACTTCATGACATTGTTTACCATTATGTTCTAGAAGAAAATACTCCTGAAACCTTGGATAAAGGATGTTGCAAAGGAATTGATCGAGAAGATGAAGAAACGAATTTAGAAGAATACTTGATGGATCTAGATGCCTTTAAAGCAGAATATAATTTTGATGACAAAAGTAGTATGTATGACATAGAATGTTTGGGGAGTTCCAAAGTGAGGAATGATGCTAGAATATGGGATGGCGATGAATGGGACGATCCTCGATATCCGAACGTTCATTATGAAGTCTGGCTAGACACGACGTGTGTAGGGGAAGCATACGAGTATGATTCGGATAAGATTAGTGCTGTTGCAGGATATATGATTCGATATACTGTTGGGGTGGCTCCGGATGTTGAAGTACATACTGTTCTTATAGAGTTCCACATCAAGCTCAATGCGCTTGATATACCCTACAATCCGCCCAAGAAAGAAGACGACTAAAACCCTTTTGTCTCCTCACTAAAAAAAAGAACCCCGCTAGTTTGCTAGCGAGGTTCTTTTTTAAGGGTGGGTGACCGGACTCGAACCGACAACATCCAGAATCACAATCTGGGACTCTAACCAATTGAGCTACACCCACCATGATTGTGAGCCCAAATATAAAAAAGCCACCCCGATTTTCAAGGGTGGCCCTGCAATTTTTTTGTAAAATGCGCCTTTTTAGTCGTTTTTCAGCTTGGAAATGATGCGCAGGTAGTTTGCGCGCTTGAAATCGTTGCGGTGTTCTTCGCAGAAACGGGGGTAAATGTACTGCTTCGGGAACACGCGGATGGTGAACAGCTCGTTGCAGCCTTCGAGGCAGCACTTGAAGGTGAGGTCCATGGATTCCGTGTAGTTGTGGCGGAAGATGATGTTCTTGGACTCGATGTTGTCCACGTCCTTCTTCTGCTTCTGGCGCTGCTTGATGTCGCGGTGCAATTCGCAGTACTTGGCGATCGGGTGGCCCCAGAATTCGCGGCCGCAGCCGGGTTCCTGACAGACTTTCAGCTTGATACGCTTTTTCTTTTTGTACTTGGGTAATTGCATAAAAAACCTCGGTTTAAGGGTAAATATAGTAAAGTTTGCCGTCTTTTTCATTTTTGGGGGTAAAATCAGACAGTTTTGCCGATTTTGGCGTATAGGAAAGAGAAGCTTTTAAAATCGGAGACTGCTATGAACCGTTGGATTTACATGTGGGTGCTGATTTGCGCCGTGCTTTGGTGCGCGATTTTCGGCGTTTTTTGGGGCGCCTTGCTGTCGGGCTGCTCTTACGACAGCGGCTGGGGCGGGGAGCCGGTGCCACTGAGGGTTACATTCTTGGATGTGGGGCAGGGACTTGCCGTGCTGCTGGAGCACGACGGGCATTTTGCGCTGTACGATACCGGGCCCGACTCGGCGGGTCTCTCGGATTCGCTTGCCGGTCGTGGAATCAAGGCTCTTGACTGGGTGCTTGTCAGTCATTTTCACCGGGACCACGGCGGTGGGTTTATGGAAATGGGCGCTGCAATCGAGTCGGGGCGGCTCAAGGTCGGGCGCCTCTTGGTGGGGCTGGACACCGCGGTGGGCTTTGTGAGCGATAGTATGTTCAAGGTGGCGCGGCGGTACAAGATTCCGGTCGATACGCTTGAACGCGGCGACACGGTGTACTTTGCCGAGGGGCTAAGGCTCGAATGCCTGTGGCCTGTAAGCTACGGGCGCTTTGGCGAAAACCGGGCGAGTGTGGTCCTCATGGGCTCTATGGTCGGTCCGCAGGCGGGGCGTGAAAGCGCATTCTTGCTTACAGGCGACCTGGATACCGCGGGCGAAAACCGCCTGATGGAACTCTCGCACGAACTGTCGGCGGACTTGCTCCAAGTCGGGCATCATGGTTCTGCGGGCAGTAGCGGGCTCCAGTTTCTCTCGCGGGTGGCCCCCAAGTATGCGGCTATCGGAGTCGGTAAAAATAACCGCTACGGCCACCCCAAAGACGAGGTGGTAAACAAGCTCCGGATTGTCACGGGCGATACGTCGGCGGTGTACCGCACCGACTTGCACGGGAGTTTCAGTTTTGAAATGTGGCCCGGTGTCGGGCTTGTCGTTCCCTGAAGTTATTCCCTGAACCCCACGCGGGCCTGAAAGTGGCAGCGGTTCGTGGTCGGGCTCTTTTCCATGTCGGCGTTCATGCCGAAGAATACGGCGTGGTGGTTCGTATCTTTAAAGCGGATGATGTTCACGTTCGCGCCGAGCGGCACCTGGTTCACAAAGTTCAGCTGCAGCGAGCGGATGCCGCGTTCCTTGATTTCTTCTTTGCTCAGGCAATCGAGAATCCATTCCACATAGCGGCAATGGTTCACGTGGTGGTTCAAGTCCAAATCGCTATTGCGGGCACGTTCCGTATAAACTAATTGCGGGTCTTCGCCCATAGGCAAAACCGAGAGCATCTCGGGCATGGCGCTCTTTTCAAGCTGGATGGGGAAGGGGTACGGGCTATTTGACGGGGGCTCTGCAAAGCCGGTCTTCAGGTTCACGAGAATCCAAGAAGACGTGCCTTCGGCCAGGGCGTGGCCTTGGCTATCGACAACGGCATAGTCCTTGAGGACTACCTTGTCTTTGTAGATTTCCTTGATCCAGGTGGAAACGCGAAGGTCTTCGCCCATGAGCGGAGTGTGATTGATGCGGACCTTCATGCGCGTAATGGCCGAGGTGTAGCCGGCCTTGATCATGCGCCACAGGCCAAATCCACCCCGCTCGGCGTCAGCAATGGCGGCCTCTTCCATAAACTGGAATAGGCGCGAAAGCTTGAGTCTGCCGTATTCGTCGCAGTCCGAAAAGCGTACGGTGAATTTGAGTTCTGTGATTTCGCTCATCATTTAAAGCTCCGTTTGGTCTAATAGCTTATTTAATTTATAAATTTATGACCATGGATACACCCTTTATTCGCCCCAGTCATATTCAGATTCCTGCTTTGAAGTCTTATAACGGTGAACTTCGCGTGCCGGGTTCCAAAAGTATTACCAACCGAGTGCTTTTGATTTCGGCCCTTGCTGAAGGGACCACCCGCTTGCACAACTTGTTGAAAAGCGATGATACCCGCTATATGGGCGAGGCTTTAAAGGCGCTCGGTGTCAAGGCCGAAATGACCGATGACTTTACCGAAGCCGTCATCGAAGGCAACGGGGCTCCTATCGATGCTCCGTCGGTCCTGATGGAAAACGACAACTACGTGGCAGGTCTTTATCTGGGTAATGCGGGCACGGCCATGCGCTCCCTGTGTGCGGCCTTGGCTCTTGGTCGCGGCGTGTTCCACCTGAGCGGTGAAGAACGCATGAAGGAACGCCCGATTCGCGACTTGGTCGATGCTCTTAGATCGCTTGGCGCCGACATCGACTACATGGAAACTGAGGGTTTCCCGCCGGTATGCATTAACGCTCACGGTTTGAAGGGTGGCTCGGTGTCTGTTCGCGGAAACATTTCGAGCCAGTACCTCACGGCGCTTTTGATTTGTGCCCCGTATGCAGAATCTCCGCTCCACATTCATGTGGAAGGCGATTTGATTTCTGCTCCGTACATTTTGCTGACGCTTGATGTCATGAAACAGTTCGGTATCGAAGTCAAGCATGCCGATCTCAAGGAATTTTATGTGCCCAAGGGCGTGTACAAGACTCCGGGCGACTACATGGTCGAAGGCGATGCCAGTTCGGCCAGCTATCCGCTAGCCGCCGCTGCCATTGCGGGCGGCAAGGTGCGTGTGCTTGGCGTGGGTAGCGATTGCCGTCAGGGCGATATCGCTTTTGTCGACGTGCTCAAGAAGATGGGCGCCAACATTACCATGGGCCCCGATTGGACCGAATGCACGGGCGTGGGCGGCAAGCTCAAGAGCCTGGGTGAATTCAACGCCATCGAGATTCCCGATGCGGCCATGACGGTTGCAGTACTCGCCCTGTTTGCCGACGCCCCCATGACCATTACGGGCATTGCCAGCTGGCGTGTCAAGGAAACGGACCGCATTGCGGCCATGGCGGCTGAACTACGCAAGGTGGGCGCCGAAGTCCGCGAAACGACGGATTCCATTACGATTACGCCTCCGGAACACTTGCAGCCCGCCACAATCGAAACCTACAACGACCACCGCATGGCCATGTGCTTCAGCTTGGTCGCCTTGGGCGGTGTTCCGATCAAGATTATGGATCCGGCTTGCATTAACAAGACGTATCCGCGCTACTTTGAAGACTTTTTGAGAATTGCCCAATAGTCAATTTGTATCTTAGAGAAGAATCATGTTCAAGCGTATTTGTAGCATAGCCTTGTTCGTAAGTCTCGCCCTGGGCGGGGTGACCGCACATGCTATGCCGGAACTGAAGGCCATGCCGACACCTCCCGATACGCTTGTGCTTTGGGTGATGGACCAGGATATCAATGCTGGCGCCGCTCTCCAGAAACTCATGAAAAAGTACACGCGCCAAAGCGGAACTCCGGTCAAGATCCGATTCGTGGATTGGGGAGTCGCCTTCGCCGAACTCAACAAGGTCTTGGTAACCGAAGCTGGCCCGGGGACCGATTTTCCGGATGTGTTGCAGTTGGGCTCGAGCTGGGTGCCGTATTTTGCCAAGGCGGGCATGATTAACCCTGTCACAGAATTGTTAGACGCTGTCGATACAAGTCGCTTTTATCCGGAGGCCATGAAATCTGGCCATATCGGTCGCGATACTCTGGTGTACTCGATTCCGTGGTTCCTCGACATTCGTGGATTCTTCGCGAACGAACGCATTTGGTTGGAACTGGGACTGCATGATTCCGAAATCGAAACTTACCCGCAGTTCTTTGGCGTGCTCCGGGCCATTTCGGAAGCCAAGGTGACTAACCGGCAAGATGTTGAGGTGGTGCCGTTTGAATTTGGCGTGAAGGACGACTGGACGGGCTATCAGCAGATGTCTCCGTTCCTCTGGAATTACGGCGGTGACTTCGTTGCAGAAGTCGATGGCGGTTACCGCAGTGCCCTGGCTGACCCTTTGACGCTGGTGGGACTTTGTTTTTATTTGAAATTGTTGCGCGACCATGACGTATCGCCGTACAACCTCAAGGAAAATTCGGCCCAGAGTGCAGACCGCTTTGTGCGTTCCGAACAGTTGATGATTTTTGGTACGTCCGAATTGATCCGCAAAATTGAATTCGACACGGAAATGGGCGGCTTGAGAGATAGCCCGCTCGCCAAAGACGGCTTGATTACGGTGACCGGTCCCAAGGGCCCGTACGGCAATTTCTCGTTTGTGGGCGGAAGCCATTTGACGCTCCCGAAGAACAGCAACCCGATCAAGCATGCAAAGGCCCGCGACTTGTTCCTGTTCATGCTCCGTGCAGACAATATCGATTTCTATTCTAGACAGTGCGGCTTCATTCCGCCCGACAAGAGCTTGATTCGAATCTGGATGCAGGATCCTCGCTACAATCATTTGATTGACGGACTTGAAAATCATGGCCGTAGCTGTCAGAACATTCCGGAATGGAGTGAAATCGAAATGACGGTGAACGGCATGGTGTCTGCCATTGCGGCGGCCTTGCTCAAGCAAGATTCTTCCGTGAATGAAGAAATTGCACGTCTCGTGTTCGATACGCACCAGAAAATCAATGGCATTTTGGGGTACAAAGACCCCGAAACGGAATCCGCTGTAAAGCGCCGTATTCTTGCGGCTTTGGAAACCCCGGTCGAAGAAACCAAGTACGAAAAGGGTTTCGGTTCGGTCAGCGGACAGTCTGAATTTAGCTTGCGGCTTATTGTGGTGATCTCTTTGGGAGCTGTTGCGGTCGTGCTATTGTTGGTGTTCTCTATTCGTCGTTTCCGCAAGCGCTAAAATTATGCGAAATATTTTTGCTTTAATTGGATTATTTGCAACTGTCGCTCTAGCCAATTTTCAATTGGATTCATTCCAGGTGTACGTAGACTCGGTGGTGCCTGGCGCCCGCTACGGACTTTCGATTCGCTCGGTCAAGACCGGCAATGAAATCGGTAACATTCGCGGTGGCGAAAAGTTTACTCCTGCAAGTACGCTCAAGACTTTGACGACGGCGGCGGCTGTGCATTTCTTGCCGCTCGATTATGCGCCCAAGACCCAAGTTTCTTTGAACGGTAGCGTGCGCAAGAAAACTTTTGTCGGAATCATCAATGTCCGCGGTGCGGGCGATCCGAATTTTTCGGGCCGCTATTATGCTGACCCGTTCCACATGCTGTATGCAATGGCCGATTCCATTCATGCTTTGGGCATTGATTCCGTTTCGGGTAAGATTGACCTGGATTCCAGCTATTACAAGGGTCCGTGGCGCGCTGAACACTGGCGCAAGAATTTTTATGATGCCTGGTACGGTGCCGAAATTGCGCCGCTCGGTTTTAACGACAACTGCACCATGATCCGCTTTAAGCCGGGTGCAAAAGTGGGCGAACTGGCTCGTGCCGAGGTTGTGCCCGACGTTGGCTATGTCGTCTTGAAAAATGAAATGGTGACGGTTCCGGGTAAAAAGCGCAAGTGGACTTGGGCGCTTGATTCTGCAAAGCCCGAAATCACGATCGGTGGCGCCATCGGTATCGGTGTGGATTCTAGCCAGCTGGTGCTCCCGGTGCGCAACCCGATTGCCTACTTTAAGGCAGCCTTCATTCACGCTCTCAAGGAACGCGGAATTGCTTTTATGGAACAGCCCAATGTGCAAGAGGGAATCCAGATTGCCTCTTATACTTATTCGGCGGCACCCTTCTTGAGCTTTCTCGACGAAATCAATCAGCGCAGCCAGAACTTGCATGCCGAAACCATCTTCCGCAATCTGGGAGCCCAAAAGACGGGTGTGGGAAGTGTTGAAAGCGGCCGCGCCATGGAAATGAAATTCCTTGCCGAAATGGGAATTGATTCTACGGATTTTGAAGTCTGGGACGGTTGCGGACTTTCGCCCAAGAACAAGGTGAAGCCTTCTACCGAAACCAAGTTGCTTGCCAAGATGGCTCGCCACCCCAAGGGCAGCTATTACATCAACAGCTTTGCTGGCCCTGGAATCGGTACCGGCGGCAAGCGTATGCTGGATTTGCCGTACCCCTGGCTCACTCGATTCAAGACGGGCTTTATTGGCGAAGTCCACGGCTTGGTCGGTTACATTTATACGCTCGATGGCGATACCCTTGCGGTGGCCATGTACTTTAACGAAACGGGCAAGAATCCGGATGCGCAACTCAAGGACGCGCTCGATACTTTGTGGACCCGTCTCGTTTACAGCGCAAATGACAGCTACGCCTCGTTCATGAAAATGAAGCAGATGTGGCTCGGTGCGCAGAATGTGGCCGGTCTTACTGCAAGGCTTGAATATTTCTCTCGCCTCATGAAGGGGACTCCTTACAAGCTTGGCCCCATGGGCGAAAGCTATCTGGATTCTATTGAGAATAAACCGCTGGTGTACATGGATTCGGTCGACTGCGTGACGTACCTGGAACATGCGCTTGCGATGGCCTTGTCGCCGAACGAAAACGAAATCTTCAATACGCTCCAGAAGATCCGCTACAAGGGCGGTAAAATCGGTTACGTGAATCGCAAACATTACCTGTTGGCAGATTGGGTGGCCGATGGCAAGTATGCTCGCGTCATGCAGGTTCCGGGTGACACCGTTATCAAGCGTACCATTCCCAAGCAAGATTTCTTCAAGGCGAAAAAGATCAAGTACGATACTCCCGATGCTCCGATGGATTTGCGCTACTTGCCATACAATCGGGCGATGGAACTGGCGTCTAAACCTTACGAAGGCCCGCTCATGGTAACAGGCGTTGCCTTTGTTGCCGGCGCGAACAATCTGGATGCGACGCATACGGGCTTTGTCATTTTCCGTAACGGCGAACTTCCGAAGTTGCGTCACGCAGCCTTCAAAAAGCACGTGATTGAATTGACTTTGAAAGATTACTTGGCGAGCCGCAAAGGCAAGCTCCCGGGAATCACTCTGTTCGAATTCTTAAAACAATAAGCACCTTGTCTTTCTTGCAAGAGGAGATGCCGGGTCCGTGCCCGGCATGACAGAGTGCTGGTTATTCCCCCAAATCAAACGCAAGAATCGCGACGAGTTCGTGCTCGCCCGCGTTAGTGTGCACGCCGCCTTCATCACCCTGCGGCTCCTTTTCGAACAAAGTCCATGCATCCGGCATCCAACCGTAGGCCGCCATGGTGAGTTCCTTGCCGATGGCAATTTCGGCGGCTTCTACCTCTTCCCAGCGCACGGGGCCTGTGGGTGCCTTGTAGTAGCGCAGCATTCCCAGCGCTTCCATGGATTCCGGGTAATTGTCTACCAGCTGGTAAACGCAATCCTTGTAGCTTTCGCCCTTCAGGCGGATGACGCGGTAAAGCCGCTTGTGACCCAGGAATTTAGAGAGGTCGCCGTGGTGAACGTCAATCTTGGAACCTTGCCCAAAGAATGTCATAAGCTCGCGGAAAATTTCCGAATCCTCTTCCATGAACGGGGAGAGTTTTTTAATAAGGGCGTTAACTTCGTTTGCGAGCATGTTTAAATAATAGATATTTTTTATCTTTTTACCTGTATAAAAAAGAGGCTTCAAAATGAAAAACGTAGTTCTTCTCGGTGCGACCGGTTCTATCGGTACTTCTAGCGTCGATGTCATTCACCAGCATTCCGATATCTTTAATCTTTACGCCGTTGCAGCAAACAGCAGTGTAGCGAAGGTTGCCGAAATCGTGCGCAAGTACAAGGTTGAACGCGTGTGCATGTTCGACCCGAATGCTGCGAAGGAACTTGAAAAAGAAATCGGCATGAAGGTGCTCGCCGGCATGGAAGGCCTGTGCGAACTCGCTGCCGACCCGAAGGCCGACATTATCATCAACTCGCTGATGGGTGCCGTGGGTTGCCTCCCGACCATTACCGCTATCGAACACGGCAAGCATGTGGCTCTCGCCAACAAAGAAACCATGGTCATGGCAGGCCCTGTGATCTGGGATAAGCTTGCCGAAAATCCGAAGTCCTTCATCACGCCGATTGACTCCGAACACAGCGCTATCTTCCAGTGCCTCGAAGGTGGCAAGCGTGAATCCGAAGTCGAATTCCTTGAAATTACGGCATCCGGTGGCCCGTTCCGCGAATGGCCGATTGAAAAGTTTGAAAACATCACCGTGGCCGATGCCTTGAATCACCCGGTGTGGAGCATGGGCAAGAAGATTACCATCGACTCTGCTTCCATGATGAACAAGGGCCTCGAAGTTCTCGAAGCTCACTTCTTGTTCCACATTCCGTACGACCAGATCAAGGTGGTGGTTCACCCGCAGTCCATGGTGCATTCGCTGGTGCAGTTCCGCGACGGTTCCCTCATGGCCCAGCTCGGCGCTCCTGACATGCGCATCCCGATTCAGGTAGCGCTCACGTGGCCGGATCGCTTGAAGCTCGATACCAAGCGCATTGATCTGCCGACCCTTGCGAAGCTGACCTTCTTCGAGCCGGACTTCAACAAGTTCCGTTGCCTTGCGCTCGCTTTTGAAGCCGGCCGCCGCGGCGGTATCGTGCCTGCCATGATGAATGCTGCAAACGAAGTCCTCGTTGACGCCTTCCTTAAAGGTAACCTCAAGTTTACCGACATCCCGCGCCATGTGGAAACGATTATGGCCGGT
Organism: Fibrobacter sp. UWB5; assembly: GCF_002210295.1. Taxonomy (NCBI): domain Bacteria; kingdom Pseudomonadati; phylum Fibrobacterota; class Fibrobacteria; order Fibrobacterales; family Fibrobacteraceae; genus Fibrobacter; species Fibrobacter sp. UWB5. Next base: position 403,590 of record NZ_MWQH01000001.1, read on the forward strand.
GCCCCGAACGTGACGGGTCACTTGACGCTTGACCAGGTGCTTGAAGCCGACGCCGAAGCCCGTCGCCTGACGCTCGACCTGATCAAGTAAGTTGTAATCTTGTACAACAGAATTTTGAGTCGCTCCGGAATGGGGCGACTTTTTTGATTTATATTACTTTGTGGGCATTATTGCCCTGTTTGGAAAGGATTGAGTATGAACAAAATTATAGCGGCATCGTGCCTTGCTGTAGCGGTTTCTGCGTTTGCGCAAGGTTTTGGCGGTCAACAAGGCCAAGGAAAAATTGAATATTCCGAAAAATTCGCCGACTTGAATTACGCGGGCGATAGGGAGACATTCCATACATTGGATATCTACCTGCCCAAAGAAACAAAAGATGCTTATCCGGTAGTGATTCACACTTACGGTAGCGCCTGGAGCATGAATAATATGAAGGGCTCCGCTGACCTGAATACAATCGGCTCGGCGCTCGTGAAGGCCGGATACGCGCTTGTGACTCCGAATCACCGTTCTGCAAGCGATGCCATTTACCCGGCGCAGTTGCATGATCTTAAGGCCGTAGTGCGCTTTATTCGCGGTAATGCAGCGAAATACAAAATCGATACATCGTTTATCGCCATGTCCGGATTTTCGTCGGGCGGACATCTCTCCAGTTTGGTCGCTACAACCTGTGGCTTGGAAGAAGGCAAGTCCGGTTCCGTAACGGTGGACTTGGTGGGCTCCCTGGGGGAGTTCACCAAGTTCAGTAGCTGTATCGATGCGGCGTCGCTGTGGTCTCCTCCGACCGATATTTACACCATGAATCCTATCAATAATTTCATGGGTAGCGGAACTTACGAAGGCGCCTTCATCGGTGCCGAGCGCGAAGGCAACAAGGATAAGTGGATGGTAGCCAGTTCGCCGTATTATGCAAGCGAAGACGATCCTCCGATTATCATGTTCCACGGCACGAAGGATCAGGTCGTGAATCCGGAACAGAGCAAGGAACTGTATGATTCGCTCAAAAAGCATAATGTCGTGACGGAACTGGTTTCGGTAACGGACGGAACCCATGGCGGCAACGAAATGTATGTCGACGAAAACTTGAACAAAATGATCAGTTTCTTCAATACGGCTCGTGAAGCAAAATCGCAGATTGTCGAACCTTTGGATACGGCGAAGGTAGATACTTCTGCGACGGATACCACGGTTACCGATACTTTGGATAACGACTCCATGCAGACTCGTCTGCCTTCGAACTGGAAACAGCTGGCTCATGTCGGCTTGGTCGGTAACAAGCTGGTAGCCTTCGGGAATGGGGGCGAATACCGTTGCGCCATCGTCTCCATGAACGGCTCTGTAACCTGGCGGGGCGATTTCCGCGGGGCTTTGGACCTGTCCTGGCTGCCTTCCGGGACGTATGCCATTGTTGTTTCATTCCCGTCTGGAATACAAAAAAGCTTGAAATTTGCGAAAAAATAACACAATGGGTACACTTGTGTCCAATTTCTGGCGTAAGAGAACTCTCTTACGCCTTTTTTGGGGTATATTTGTAGCTACATAATTCATTAAGGAGTCCGAGATGTTGAAATTTGGCTTGAAACAGTATGCCGCTGTCGTACTTTCTCTTACGTCGGCGGCTTTTGCTGCTACGGCGTACATTAACCAGATTGGTTACCGCGTAGGTGATGCAAAGGAATTTACCCTGGCCGATGGAAACGGCGATGTTGAAATTGTGGATGCAAGCGGAACGACCGTTTTGACGGCGACTCCGTCGGCTGCGTCGAATTGGGAACCTAGCGGTCAGAATGTCCAGCTGGTCGATTTCTCGGACTTGAACGTTCCGGGCAAGTATTCCATCAAGGTGGGTGGCCAGGTGCTTCGCCAGGACCTCACGATTGCCGCCAACACCTATGAAGAAGTCACCAAGGCATCTTTGAAGTGGTATTACTACCAGCGTGCTTCCATGGCTTTGGAAGAAACCTACGCCGGTCAGTGGAAGCGTGCCGCCGGTCATACCAATGCAAGCGTGCAGCTCCATAGCTCTACCGGTGAATCCGGTTCGATCAACTCGACCAAGGGCTGGTACGATGCCGGTGACTACGGTCGCTACATTGTGAACTCGGGCATTACCACTTATACGCTCCTTTCGCTGTACGAACATTTCCCGGACTATTTCAAGACTCTCAAGTGGAACATCCCGGCCGAAGGCTCTCTTCCGGACTTGCTGGCCGAAATCAAGTACAACTTGGACTGGATGCTTACCATGCAGGCCTCCGATGGTGGCGTTTACCACAAGCTGACTTCTCTCGGATTCCCGGGCGATGTCATGCCGGCAGACGATATCGATCCGATTTACGTAATCGGTAAGGGCTCGGCCGCTACGTTTGACTTTGCCGCTGTGATGGCCGTGGCTGCCCGCGTGTACAAGCCGTTCGATGCCACGTATGCTGACAAGTGCCTCGAAGCTGCCAAGAAGGCTTACGCTTGGGGCGCCCAGAACCCGAACAAAAAATACAGCAACCCGATGGATGTGCAGACGGGTGAATATGGTGATGGCTGGCTCGAAGACGAAAAGAAGTTTGCCGCTACTGAACTCTTCGTTTCTACCGGCGATGCAACCTATAATCCCAATGGCGCCTCGGCCGGTATTCCGAGCTGGGCCGATGTGGGTGGCCTTGCTACCTATGGTCAGGCAACGCATGCAACGGAATTTGGCGGCGCTGCCCAGGCTGCAAAAGACAGCTTGCTCAAAACGGCTGACGACTTTGTGAAGCGTGCCCAGACGGGTTTCGGTGTCGTAATGGCAAAGAATGACTTCGTGTGGGGTTCTAACGCTGTTGCTGGAAACCAGGGCGTTTGGCTGTTGCACGCTTACTACCTGACTGGCGATGCCAAGTACTACCAGGCTGCCGTCAAGGTGCTTGATTACCTGCTCGGTAAGAACCCGCTGGATATGTCTTTCCTGACGGGTTTTGGCACCAAGTCTGCCAAGAAGCCGCACCATCGTCCGAGTACCTCTGACAAGGTGTCTGCTCCGATTCCCGGCATGATTGTGGGTGGCCCGCAGCCCGGTGGCGAAGACATCGGTTCTGAATCTTGGGAATGCAAGGATTATAGAACCGGCTTCCCGGCAACTTCTTATGTCGACAACAACTGCAGCTATGCTTCAAACGAAGTGGCTATCAACTGGAACGCTCCGTTTGCATACCTCGCTGGCGCTATCGAAGCCATCAACCACGGTTATGCCCCGAGCTTTGCTGCCGAAGGTGTTGCCCGCGGTACCGATGCAATCAAGCCCAAGGTCGCTCGCAGGGCTTACGCCAAGCAGGGCCCGCAGCTCCGCTTTGTCGACCAGAAGCTCTATGTCGAAAACAACGGCAAGCGCTTCAACCTGAAGGGTCATCAGGTTAAGTAGTCTGAATTGAGCTTTCATCTTGCTTTTTGAAGTCATGCTGACGAAAGTCAGCATCGGCTTTTTTTATATATGTTCTCAGGAGAGGTTTTTATGAAAAATCGTTTTGCCAATCGTTTTGTATTTGCTGCCGCAGCGGGGCTTTCGCTTTGTGCTTCCGCTTTTGCCGCCCAGAATGTGATCAAGGTCGATGATTTGCATCCGGGTGTCGTTATCAATAAAGACAACATGATGTCTGCGGACTTGGCGATCTGGAATCCGCCTAGCCGCTATTACGACATGACCTCTGCTTTGGTCGATGGCGGTTACACGCTGTTCCGTTTCCCGAATGGCAGCCTTTCGAATGATTACCACTGGAATGGTATCGGTAGCTATGATAGCACGGGTCTCTGGACCGCCGACGAAAATAAGTGGGCTCGCGGTTTCTTGGGCGAAACGATTTACCGAGGCACCACCAAGGACAACTACGGATTTGTGCGCCGCAGCCACTTGGCCGACGGCAATATGGAAACCATGTGGTGGGGCGAAATTTTGGACCCTGTGGATCCGCCCTGGGTCGTGATTGAATTCCCCGAAAAGATCAATGTTGATTCCTTGCAAATCGATTGGGGAACTCTGCGTCCGAAATCTTTTGAAATAGCCTACTGGACCGAAGACTATGCTGAATATCCGGGTGTGCATCAGGCTCTTGAAAACAAGTTGAAAACCGAGAAGATTGTCAAGGTGAGTGGGGCGACAACGAAGTACAAGTCCAAGTTCCGCACACGCTACGTGGCAATCCGCTTCAAGGCTTCCGATTTGCCGGCCAAGGGCGTGCAGATTCGCGAAATGAAACTCTTCAGTGGCGAAACCGATTTGCTCGGCGGTAACAACTACAAGTTCTACGCCATGTCGACCCGTAACGGCGATAAGGCTCGCACCGACTGGACCGACATCAAGTGGGATTTTGAAGAATTCATGAAGTACATCAAGACGCTCCCGAATGCAAAGGCTGTGATTTGCGTGAATGCAGGCACGGGTACTGCAAAGGAAGCTGCCGCCTGGGTGCGCTACGCCAACAAGGTCAAGGGTTACAATATCAAGCAGTGGGAAATCGGCAACGAACTCGATGGCGAATGGGAAGAATCCGGCCCGATTTCGGCAAGGCATTATGCCGCCCGTTTCTTGGAATATGCACGCGCCATGAAGGCGGTGGATTCCTCCATCATTCTGCACGGACCGCTCCTGAGTACGCATAAGATGATGCAGAAGGGCGCCGGCATTCTTGATGGCAAGTACTGGATGGAAGAATTCCTGCGCATCGTGGGCGAGGCCGAAAAGAAAGACGGCAAGCGTTACCTCGACGTGGTCGACTTGCACAATTATCCGTACTGGACTCCGAATGAACCGAAGCCCGCTGAAATGCTCAAGGCCATGCTCGACGTAGGCCCGAATATGGATACGCTGAATGTGTGGATGAAACGCCACCTCGAAGGCGAACGCCGCGTGTTCCTCTCGGAATTCAGCACTTGCGTGCAGGGCTTTAGCCTGCTGATGGATTACCCGCAGGCTGCTGCTGTGGCAAGTATTTTCGCTCAGCATGCCATGCGCTTTGGTAACCGTTTGCAGGTGCTCCCGTGGGATGCCTTTGGCAACGTGTTCAAGGGACCCGATGACACTTGGGGTACCATCAGTATGACGGCTCTTGCAAAAGAAGGCTCCTGGAATCATTGGAAGTCCTTGGAACCGACGGCGGAATACTACGGCCTTTATATGACTTTCAAGGATTTCTTGGAAGACGGCTATGCCGTGTTCCCGGTAGAGGCGACTTCGCCGGATGTGGAAGCTTATGCAATCGGCAAGGGTGATTCTGCCCGCGTGATGATTGTGAACTTGTCGGACGCACCGCAGGTGGTGCAGATTGACCGTGCAAGCGTCAAGGGCAATTCTAAAGAAGTCGGCAAGGGCGATCTGGTGCGCACACAGGTCGAAATCTTTGGCGAAGATCAGTTCAAGTGGGTGGGTACTTCGCAGAATGCGTTCCCGTATCCGAAAATGGGCCCGAGCGGTCGCCGCATTAACCCGAGCAAGAGCAAGGACATTACGGTGCCGCCGTTTGGTCTCGCTGTCGTGCAAGTCAACCCGAAGGTGGTGGGCTTGAGCGAAGCGACTAAGGACAAGGCCGCCAAGCCTGTGATTCTTGCTGCAGCGCTCGAAAAGAAGGTGCTCATGGCGGGCGATACGATCGACTTGTTCGTGACGGCAACCCAGCCGAATGGCCAGCTGACAAACGGTTCCGTGAATATCGGCAACTGGGGCAAGCGCGGTCTGTTGATGCAGTCGGTGACTCCCGATGACGGCAAGTGGAATGCTTCTATTGAAAGTTTCCATGTGCAGATTCCGATTCCCGATGACATGTACCCTGCAGCACGCACGATCCATGTAGTGGTTCAGGGTCTTGGCGGTAAAGTGACGGTGCTTGAAATTCCGTTCCGCATTCGTGGCGCCTACCGTACCACGCATGTGATGCAGAATTTTGATAACGGCCTCGATGCGGTCGATTGGTTCCCGGTGGCAAACGGCGACAACGCGACGACCATTGGCGCGAAGGTCTTTAACGGTGCTCCTCCGCATGGTGGCTTTATCCGCCACGACTTTATGATCGAGCAGCCGCCTACGCAGGGATGGCCGAACTTTGCGGGCGCCTACTACGTGATTCCCGAAGAAGTTCACAATTCCGTGGGTATCGTGTTTGATTACGCCACGAACCATAGCAATCCCGATGGTTACTTCGAAGTGCAAATCGCAAGCAACCAGGTCCAGGATTACGATGAATTCATGGTGCGCCTCAAGAATACTCGCGGCTCCTGGATGCGCGATACGCTCATTTGGGAAAACATGAAGCAGGAAGGTTGGGGCAAGACTATCCCGCAGCTCGACCCGAAGCAAATCAAGAACTTCTCTTGGCGCGCCCGCTACAGCGGTACAGGCTATATTAGTCTCGACAACATCTACCTGCTCGGCGAAGATGGTGAAGAGGTGCCGATGCCTCGCGGCCTCCGCCGCCTGAGATAACGCTTGCATTCCGGCGTCATGCCGACGTAGGTCGGCATCGGCATTCCTGCCTGATACATTCGACACACTTCTGTCTATAAACGGCTTTTTGTTGGACCGTTTATAGGCTTTTTTCTTTATATTACTCTCGCACGCGCGTTGGTGACGCGTTTTCTCGAAAGAGAGGGATGTTGTGAAATACAAATTTTTTGCTTTAGTCGCAGTTTCTGCGTCTGTTTTGTCGTCTTCGGCCTTTGCCGCTAACGCTTACATTAACCAGGTGGGTTTCCGCCCTTCCGATCCCAAGGAATTTTCGCTTGTCGGAGCCTCTGGCAATGTTGAAATCCAGGATGCCTCTGGCAAGACTGTGCTTACGGTAACGCCTGGCGCCGCCTCGTTCTGGGATGCAAGCGGCCAGAATGTACAGCTGGTCGATATTTCCAAATTGACCGCCGAGGGCAAGTACAGCATTAAGGTGGGCGGCCAGACACTTCGCCAAGATCTGGTGGTCAAGAACAATACCTTTGCCGACGTTTACAAGGCTGCTATCAAGTGGTTCTATTACCAGCGCGCCTCTATGGCTCTCGAAAGTGCATACGCGGGCAAGTGGGCTCGTGCTGCAGGCCATACGAATGCGACTGTCGAACTTCATAATTCTACGGGCGCTTCGGGCACTATCAATTCAAGCAAGGGCTGGTATGATGCCGGCGACTACGGACGCTATATCGTGAATTCGGGCATTACCACCTACACGCTCCTTTCGCTTTACGAACATTTCCCGGAATTTTTCAAGACGGCCAAGTGGAATATTTCTGCCGATGGAACTTTGCCGGATTTGCTCGCCGAAATCAAGTACAATTTGGACTGGATGCTTACTATGCAGGCCAATGACGGTAGCGTTTATCACAAGCTTACCTCTCTTGCATTCCCTGGCGATGTGATGCCTGCGCAAGACAATGCAAAACTTTATGTTATCGGTAAGAGTGCCGAAGCCGCACTTGACTTTGCCGGTGTGATGGCAGTTGCTGCGCGCGTGTACAAACCGTTTGATTCCAATTACGCCGCCAAGTGCCTTGATGCAGCCAAGAAGGCTTATAGCTGGGGCTCTTCGAATATGAGCTACCACTTTACCGCAAACCCCTCCGATGTGGCGACAGGTGCGTACGAAGGCAACAACGCGGCCGACGAAAAGCTTTTTGCCGGCACGGAACTTGCCATTACCACGGGCGATAATTCTTACAAGCAGAATGGTTCTTCGGAATATGTGTCGTACTGGGGCGACCTTTCGGGCGTTGCCACTTATGGCAAGGCAACGCATGCATCTGTGTTTGGCGATGCAAACGAAGCCAAACAGAAAATCTTGGGCACTGCAGATGGTTTCGTGAACCGTACCAAGTCGGGCTTTGGCGTGGTGATGGCGAAAGATGACTTTGTGTGGGGCTCCAACGCCGTGGCCTCCAATCAGGGCGTATGGCTTTTGCATGCCTATTACCTCACCGGCGACGAAAAGTATTACACCGCAGCGCTCAAGGTGCTTGATTACTTGCTCGGCAAGAATCCGCTTGACATGTCATTTGTTACAGGTTACGGCACGAAGTCTCCCAAGATGCCGCACCACCGCCCGAGTACTTCGGACAACGTAGAAGATCCGATTCCGGGTATGCTTGTGGGTGGCCCGCAGCCCGGTGGCGAAGACGTTGGCTCTGCTGCCGAATGGAAGTGTGCCGATTACAGAACTGGCAATGCGGCGACCGCTTATACCGACCAACGTTGTAGCTACGCAACGAACGAAGTCGCTATCAACTGGAATGCACCTCTTGCTTACCTTGCTGGCGCTCTTGAAGCTCTGAACGCTGGTTATGCTCCCTCGTTTGCGGCAAATGGCGTTGCCAGAAAGTCAACCGTCGTCTCGTCGAGTTCCTCGATTGCGTCGTCTAGTTCTCAAATCGCCTCTAGCTCCTCGATTGTTCCGACATCCAGCTCGTCTGAACAAAAATCTAGCTCTTCGGAATCGCTCGCTTCGAGTTCGTCGCAATGGAATCCGTGGGTTTCGAGCAGCTCCATGACTACGGCAATTCACGAAACTTTGCCTGCCCGCATGCAAAACAAGGCTGCTCCGCGCCTTCGCCAAAATGGCCATAAGCTCTATGTCGAAAAGAACGGCAAACGCTTTGACCTTCTCGGCAACAGCGTCCGTTAATTCCATTGGATAAATCTTGTTTCGTAAAATGTCATGCCGGACTAGGTCCGGCATCGGCTTTGTTTTCCTGAGGTCACCCTGAACTCGGTTCAGGGTCAGCATCTCTTTTTTTACTACATTATCACACGATGGAATCGATATTCAGTAATGTCTTGATGTTTGTGCTCGGCCTACTTGGCTTGAGCTTCTTGGTGACCATTCACGAACTCGGCCACTTCTTGGTGGCCAAGTGGAATAATGTCAAGGTCAACACATTCAGCATCGGTTTCGGCAAGAAATTGATTCGCTACCGTCACGGCGAAACGGAATACTGCATTTCGGCAATTCCCTTTGGCGGTTACGTGGCCATGGCGGGCGAAAATCCGGACACGCTCAAAGAAGGCCAAGTTCCGGGAGAACGTGATTTTGTGGCAAAGTCGGTGGGCGCTCGCGCTGCCATTGCATTTGCGGGCCCGTTCATCAATATCGTATTCGCCTTTATCCTGTTGATGATTCTTTATATGGTGGGCGTCGAAGAACCGGCAACAAACGATTTGATCGTGGGCTTTGTCGCGAAAGATTCTCCGGCCGTAACCGCTGGCATTCAGCCGGGTGACACCATTACCGAAATCAACGGCAAACCCACTCAGGGCTGGGATGATTTCCGCGAACAAATCGGCGTGAGTCTCGGCGCAAGTGTCCCGCTTACCGTGCACCGCGGCGGCGAACCGCTAACGATTACGGTCGTCCCCGAAGAACTCGTGATTCCGGCGCAAGATTCTACCAGCTCCGAAATTGCGATGGGTATCGGCGATATCGGTATTTACCCGCGCAACCGCGTGATTGTACGCTTGCCGCCGATGGCAGGCTCTGCAGCCGAAAAGGCGGGCCTTGCCGTGGGCGATACCATCTTTGAAATTAACGGCGAGCATATTTCCCGCTACGAAGAAGTGGTGCGCATTATCGACGGCAGCAAGGGCGAACCCGTGAACATCACCGTTATCCGTAACGGCGATACGCTTACCAATTCGCTCACGCCGGTTTACAACGAAGATTACAAGCGCTACATGGTCGGCATCCAGATGGGCTATGTGCTCTTCCGCGAAACAAAAATTGTGCGCCGCGGTCCTGTGGAAGCCTTCACGAAAACTTGTGCGACCAGCTGGAAAATGACCACGAGTATTTTTCGCTATTTCAAGCGCATGTTCCAAGGCCATGTCAAGGTAGATGCGTTCTCTGGCCCGGTTTCGATTGTCGCCGTCATGGGTAACGTGTGGATGAGCGGCTTCCAGGACTTTTTGATGTTGCTCGCCCTCATCAGTATTAACTTGGGCGTCATGAACCTGCTTCCGCTCGCGATTACCGACGGAGGCCTCTTGATGTTCCTCGGTATCGAAAAGCTGCGTGGCAAACCGCTTTCGACAAAGACGCAGACCGTCATTCAGAACGTCGCTGCAGCCTTCTTCATCAGCTTCTTCGTGTTTATCACGATTCTTGACTTTAGCAAGCTCTCGCTGTTCTTGAAATAGCCCTAGAATGGAATCCAGGGGATGTTCCACTGGAAATTGATGCCCCAGCCGCCCGTAAGCATGGTGTCGCCTCCGCCCGGATTAGCATGCCAGTCACAAGTCAGTACCTGATAGTTGGCCGCCAGCGAAACCTGCAACTGGTCTGTTATGCGATATCCCAATCGATATCCATACTTAAAGTCTCCATGATGCAGAGCGGAACCTTCTTCCATGTCGTCGAAAAGCGCGGGATTAAAATTATTCATTGAGAAAACGTATCCAAAACCAACATAGGTCTCAAACATAATCCGCTTTATCGTCACGGACCAAACGAATGGCTTGATATAAATATCCCATGCAGACACGCTCACGTCGCCATCGGAATGGGAATAACCGAAACGGCTGACGCCTACGGCAAGAGTATAGTCCACCATATTTTCCGGCTCGTTGAACACGCCGAATTCAGCGGCGAAGCCTAGTATTCCACCGGGCTTATAAACAGAATTCTCGGTTTGGAGGCGGCTATCCTTGATGTCAATATCTAGGAAGGCTGCGCTAGCAAAGCCGCAAACAAAAAGGACGAGTGTTAAAATCCTTTGCATACATCCCATCCTTTTGTAGAAAATTCCTCTTTGGAATCATAATGCGTAACGGATATTTTTCTAAAAGCTCCGTCTTTTGAAAATACTCCTTCACTGAGTGCTGAAGAAGCGAAGAATTTAAAACTTCCTGTATAATACGATAGTTTGTCCGTGTTCATGCCGATAGGGAAGTGGGTCGTAATGTTTGTGTGGAAAATACCGTCTATTTTCGGTTCCAAATAAGACACCGGGAACGTTTCCTTGTAAACCGTTTCGTCCGATTCCCATATCGTGTGAACTTCCATATCGTCTCTATAAGATATCGTTTCGCCCCTAAGGGTGTAAGGGATGGTGTCCTCGACAAATTGACCCGTGGTATCGTAAGTCAAAGCGAAGCCGCGTACAACGACTGTTGCACTATCGCCTTCAAAGCAGATTTCCTTACAAAGAATCTTGTCGTAACGTTTTTCACGTCCCAGAGCAGGACGCTCGCCTTCTACATTAGGGAGCTTTTTATCTATGTAGGTGTCCTCGTTAATGATTTCGCTATAATAGCATCCTTGGACATCTTCGGCAGTTACCTGTTCCGGTGCATCTGACGGATCATGAGCGATGTAGGGACACCCCTGTAAACACAGGGCGCTCAGGACAAGTAATAATAAAGAACAATATTTTGTCATGAATAAAAATTTAGATTATTTTTATAGCATTATTACCACTATCCAAAATTTTATAGATATGGTAGCACATAGGCTTAGGAATTGTTGATGACGAAAAAGCATAGAATTCTATTGGCGTTATGTCTTTTATTGCTGGGATGTTCTTCGCTTGGCCGTTTTACGACATATTCTTTATCTACCTACGAAAAAGAAAGTTCATCTTCAAAAAGAGACGTAGAAGAATACCTAGTACAAGAAAATCCGGTAGACTCTTTGAATATTCGAATTAGTGGAAATGAGTATTTCTTATTGGCAGGGATTATTGTCCCGATAATACCTTTATTTCATTCGGATATAATTGAATTGACTTATGAAGTGGAACCTGATGATCAATGTGCTGTTGTTTATCTAGGTGATCAGGAAGCGAAAATGCATCGTTATTCCCCGTGCGATACAATTTACCCTTACCATCGGGGCTGCCCATATTATGAGCCTCGTGAAATTCAAGAAAAAATTTATGAATGTCATTACATTGTAGATGAAGACGACATAGATGATTTGGTTACGTTTAAATTTCCATCGGGTCAATCAACAACATTAAGGATAAATGTTGAAAAAAACTGGAAATATAGATTATATTAACCAACCTCATTTTCAAGCGCATTGTCAAAAAGAACTTTGAACGAATCGCACAAGAATGGTGCTGCACAGAACCGCTAGACAGTAAGCCGTATTAAATTTTTTGCGAAAAGGACTTGACAAAAATTTTCAAATAGTGTACATTTGTGCATGTACAACTAAAAAAGGAGAACCTATGGAATTAAAATTTTGTCAGAGCTGCGGAATGCCGCTCACACCGGAAATCTTGGGCACTAATGCCGATGGCAGCAAGAACGATGAATACTGCATCTACTGCTACAAAGATGGCGCTTTCACCGGCGACTTCAACATGGAACAGATGGTCGAATTCTGCTCGCAGTTCGTCGATGAATTCAACAAGAATACCGGCAAGAACTTTACCCGCGAAGAGTACAAAGTGGAACTTCGCAAGTATTTCCCCACGCTCAAGCGCTGGCGACTCCCCGCGGACCAACTTCCGCACGCCACCTCGCCTATGAAGCAGAAGTTCATTGAAGAAGTCAACGCGCTGGGCATCAAGGACATGCCGAAAATCGACAACCTCTTTGTTCTGCAGGGCTCGTTCATCAACCAGGAATACAAAATCAACGGCAACAACGTCAAGCTCCTGGACGATAACGCAAGCTACTGGGGAAACCAAGTTGAAAAGATTGGTGCCGAAGGCCGCTGCTTCGGAATCGCCTGCGACGAACGCTACATTCTCGTGAGCGAATACGGCAAGAACGGCGCCGATGCCGAAATCGTCGTATTCAAGAAACGGTAATGTTTAAGATATTACGCTTCTTTCCCGAGGACGGCGCGGGCGAGTTGGTCGGCGCAAGATGTTGGCTTTCCGCCGCAGGTGTTGCCTAGGAGTTTTGCCGCGATATCTTCGGCGCTCATGCCTTCGCAGAGTTTGGCAATCGCCTTCAGGTTTCCGTTGCATCCGCCCGTAAAGCGGATGTTTCTGATTTTGTCTCCGTCTCGCGTGAACTGGATCGTCGTCGCGCAAACGCCTCTGGTCTTGAAAGTCTCTTCCATATGTGTCTCGGGGTTGAATGTCCGCCTTAAATATACAATGATTCCCGATGAAAGTACGGTTTGTTCCGATAGAAATGAGCCTGTATTCGTCGGCGTTTTTTAATTTATGTTATATCAAAAAGGAGGATGAATATGAAACGTGTAAGAGATTTCTTTGGGTACTTGCTGGGCGGAGTTCTTTTTGTTGCCTTGATTCCGACAATCATGTGGCTTGCGTCTGGCATGCCCGCGCTTTGGCCGATTGATATGGGGCGCTGCATTGTGGCGCCAATCGTGATGTTTGTTGGCCTTGTGCTGAGTGTTTGGACAATCGTCTACATGCGCAATCGCGGCAAGGGCAACCCGATGGATGCTTTCGGCCATGAAGTGGCTCCGCGTACGCAGCATCTGATGATTGAAGGTCCGTGTAAGATTAACCGTAATCCGATGCTAACCGGGACTCTCGTTTACCTCGTGGGTACCGCCGTGTGGCTGTGGACTTGGCAATCGTGCGTCGTATTTGTCGCCTTCTTTGCCGTCATGATGGTGCAGGTGCTGAGTGAAGAAAAACGTCTCCGCCGCGACTTCGGCGAAGAATATGAAGAATACTGCAAACATTCACGAAGGTTTTAGACCTTGTATTTGGGATGCGAAAACTTTATGAAGTTTTTAGCAGTATTCCTTTTGACTCTTTCGCTGGTGGCGACGAGTTCTTTTGCTGTGCCGTTTAATCCTCCGTTGGTTTTGTCAATGCAGGAATACGAAGGTGCTATGACCTCCAGTGATTTTGACTATAATGAGAGATCGGAGGCTGATCTTAGCGTGTTTAAACCCGCTGTGGGTGTGATTTCGTACTTCGTCGTTGTTTTTGGATTTGTATGGAGCGTATTAGGGGCAAAGGAGCTCAAGGACGGGGGTGATAATGGTGGCGCGATGCTTGGTGGTGGCTTAGGTATAACTGCTTTAGGGGCCCTGGGCATGTACTGGGCATTTTGATGAGCGAATTTTTCTAAATTATCCCCCGTACAAGTATAAGGATACGCTATATGAATATTCTCGTCGTTGGTAGCGGTGGTCGCGAACATGCCATCGCTCTTGCAGTCAAGAAGTCGCCGATGTGCGACACTCTCGTGTGCGCTCCGGGCAACCCGGGCATGGCAAACCTCGGCAAGTGCGTGCCGGTGGATGTGGCCGACCCGAAGGCCATTGCCGACCTCGCCGTAGCCGAAAAGATTGACCTCGCGATTATCGGCCCCGAAATTCCGCTGGTCGCTGGCGTGGTGGATGAATTCCGTTGTCGCGGGCTGCGTGCTTTCGGCCCGACTGCGGCTGCTGCCGCGCTCGAAGGTTCCAAGGCCTTCAGCAAGGATATCATGAAGAAGTACGGCGTGCCGACGGCAGCCTTCGAGACCTTCACCGATCTCGCCTCTGCCAAGAAGTTCCTTGCTGAACACCCGGCTCCGATCGTGGTGAAGGCGTCGGGCCTCGCTGCGGGTAAGGGCGCCATCGTCTGCATGACCGACAAGGAAGCGAATGACGCTGTCGAAGAAATGCTCGGCGACAAGGCTGTCTTCGGCGAATCCGGCAAGACGGTGGTGATCGAAGAATTCATGGACGGCGAAGAAGCCTCCATCTTCGTGGTTTGCGACGGCAAGGACTACGTGATTCTCTCTTCTGCCCAGGACCACAAGCGCGTCTTTGACGACGACAAGGGACCGAACACGGGTGGCATGGGCGCCTACAGCCCGGCTCCGGTAGTCACGGACGCTCTCCTCGACGAAGTGAAAAAGACGATTATTGAACCGACCCTCAAGGGCATGGCCGCCGAAGGCAAGCCTTATACGGGCGTTCTCTATGTGGGCATCATGGTGACTGCGAAGGGCCCGAAGGTTGTGGAATACAACTGCCGCCTCGGCGACCCCGAATGCCAGATTGTGCTTCCGCTCTACGACGGCGACGTGCTTGCCTTGTTTGACGCTGCCGAAAAGGGCGAACTTGCCAAGCTCGGTGCCCCGAAGGCTCCGAAGGGCAGCTCCGCTATCGTCGTGCTCGCCAGCGCCGGTTATCCGGGGTCCTACGAAAAGGGCAAGGTCGTCACGGGTATTGAAGAAGCCGAAAAGAACGGCGCCCAGGTGCTCCATGCCGGTACCAAGATGGTCGACGGCAAGCTCGTGACCAACGGTGGTCGCGTGTTTGGCGTGGTCGGTCACGGTGCTACGCTCCAGGAAGCCTTGGATATTGCTTACGCCGCTTGCGAAAAGGTTCAGTTCGAAGGCAAGTTCTACCGCAAGGACATCGGTAAGAAGGGTCTTGCAAGACTCGCAAAATAAGGAAACTTAAAATGCAGATTAATGAAGTTCCGAATGCAAAGGTCGGTATCGTTGCGGGTAGCAAGTCCGACCAGGAAACTGTAGATAAAATCACCGCGGTGCTCGACCAGTTCGGCATCGTGTGGGAATACAACATCCTCTCTGCACACCGCACCCCGAACGCCACCGCGAAGTATGCTCGCGAAGCTGCCGGGCGAGGCCTCCAGGTCCTCATCGGTGTTGCCGGCCTCGCTGCAGCCCTCCCGGGCGTGCTCGCAGGGCACACCATCCTTCCCGTTATCGGTCTGCCCTGCGCCGGCGGCCCGCTCAACGGCGTCGATGCCCTGCACTCTATCGTGCAGATGCCCCCGGGAATCCCGGTGGCCACGGTCGGCATCGGCAACGGCAAGAATGCCGGTTTCCTCGCCGTCCACATCGTCGCCCTTTCTGATGCAAGTGTTCGCGAAAAGCTCGTCGCTTACCGCAAGGGCCTCGGAGACATCGAAGGCTAATTGAGAGTGGTTAGGAATAGTACAAAGTTCAGCTTCAAGATCGCCGCGCTTGTGGCGGTCTTTGTTGCTGTATGTTTCGCGGGCGAACCGAACTTGCCCGAAGTGAATGCCCCTTGGATGAAAGGCGAAAAGCTGACTTTCAGCCTCGGATGGGGATTCATTACGGCAGGTTCTGCGACGCTCGAAGTTCGTCCGACGCTAGACGGCAAGACGGAATTCTTGACGTATGCGACCGGCAACAAAACGATCAACAAAATTTATCCGGTAAACGATACGGTCTACACCCGCGTGCGCAACAAGGGGCTCATGACCGAAGTGTTCCGCAAGCGCCTGCACGAAGGCACGTTCCATAATACCTCCGTCATCCGCTTTGACCGCAAGGGCGAAAAGGCCTGGCTTTCGGACACGGTATTCACCGACATGAAGACCCGCAAGGTCAAGCGCTCTGCCGATACGGCTGTTACAATCCAGGGGGCGGAACACAGCATTATGTCGGCTTTCTACCTGGTGCGTACACTTCCGCTCAAGGTGGGCGAAACATCCCGTTTTTCGGCGGTGAGCGGCAAAAAGCGTTACGAACTTAAGGTCATTGTACATGGTCGCGAAACCATCAAGAGCGTACTTGGTGAAGTTCCCTGTATCAAGGTGGAACCCGTGCTCGACGGCGACGGCATTTTCGTGTCCAAGGGCCGCATTTTCATCTGGTTGACCGATGACGAACGCCGCATTCCGGTGCTTATGGAGTGCGAAATTGCGCTAGGCTCTATCAAGGCGAAATTGCTTGAGGCCAAATAATGGTAAAAATCCCTTCGAAAAGCGAGTTTTTTGCTTTTTTTACATTAAGTTTCGTGCGATTTGCGCGCTTAAAAGTTATATTCGCAAATGCGATTATATAATCTGAGGCTTTTTCATGTTTAAGAAAGTACTTTTGTCTTTATGCTTAACCGCCTTCATGTCTTGGGCACAAGACGACTTTGACGAGGACGACGAAGGTTTCGTTTCCGCCCCCGCCTCTGCTCAAGAAGATGAGGGTGATGCCGCTCCGCGTGCCACCATGGCTACTGGCGATGACGAAGAAGAGGAAGTCTATGACGTCGGTATCAACTCTGCCCAGCGCCGTGAAATGGCCGAACGCAAGAAGTTCGAAGAAGAACAGCGTCAGGACGAATATGCTAACTCTGAACGCCGCCGTGACTGGCTGCGCAACCGCTTGATTTTCCAGATCGGTATGGGTTCCCGTTACCCGATTATGGGTGAAACCGGTATGGGCATGGGCCTGGGCGCTGGCGTTGAATACATTTTGCCGTTCCATTTGGCTCTGTACGGCTCTTTCGGTTTCTTGCCGAAGGGTACTGACAACGATTTCGACGAATGGGATCTCGAAGGCGGTACGGGTTACAAGGTTGGCTTGAACTACTACCTGTTCCCCAAGAACCCGCTCCATTTGGGCTTGTCTGTGTCTTATGGTACTGTGTACTTTGACCACGATATCGTTCCCGACGAAAGCAAGACTCGTGCTTTGATCAAGGTGGACGGTTTCCAGTTCGATGCTCTTATCACCTACTTGACCAACGAATGGTACTACTTGCAGTTCTCTATCGGTATGTACTACGCTCCGAAACTTGCAAAGACTCCGAAGACCTATTATGCAAGCACCGGTCAGGGCGACCAGGAAACGGATAACCCGAGCTTCCGCAAGCTAGAAACTCCGATGATGGACTTGGAAGGCAACTACCAGAACATCTGGCTGGCTGACGGTGAAACGGGTGAATGGGGCTCCCGCGTGGTGGACCCGAAGGGCATGAGCAAGACGGGTATCGTGTTCGGTATCGCTATCGGTTACGCTCTCCCGGAACTCTTCCCGGATGACACCGAAAAGCGTCGCCGCGAACGTGAAAAGGCTAGAGCCCGCTCTGGCGTTGCCGGTCGCTAAGACTTGCATTGACATTGAAAAAAGGCTCCTCGATGAGGAGCCTTTTTTATACTTGTGATGCGAGTCGAACGCACGACCTCTTCCTTCGGAGGGAAGCACTCTATCCAACTGAGCTACACAAGCGAGTGAATCAAAGATAGTAAATTAAATCAACTTAACTATCAACTCGTGCGGCTCGGCGTCTATCACGAGTGCGTCGCGGAATTCGCCTACGTCGGCATCGCCTTCGAGCACCTTCACGATATCGTCGTTTTCCATGGAGTTGCCTTCGGTGCGTCCGTAAAAGTGGTATTCGCTTTCTTCTGCAACCTGGTCGATGATAATGCGGACGGTCTTTCCGATCATTGCCTCGGCGTGTTCGGCATCCAGTTCTTCTTGCAAGTCGTTCACGGCGTCGAGCCTTGCGCGGGCTTCGCTTTCGTCGACGGCGGGCAAGTCCATTTCCATCACGGGCGTGCCTTCTTCGGGGCTGAACACGAATCCGCCCAGGTGATCGAACTGGATGTCTTCCAAGAGTTCCATCAGTTCTTCAAAGTCTTCGTGGGTTTCGCCGGGGAATCCGACAAGTACCGTGGTGCGAAGCGTAACGCCCGGAATGCGCTCGCGAATCTTGTGCAGAATGTCCACGAGTTCCTTTTTGCGGTAATTGCGCTTCATGTTCTTGAGCACGTTGTCGCTGGCGTGCTGGATCGGCATGTCCACGTATTTCACCAAGCGCGGCTCGTTGGCCATCAGATCCAAAAGTTCGTCGTCCACAAACATCGGATACCAGTAAAGCGTACGGATCCACGGGATGTTCGTGTTGTCGAGAATTGCCTTCAAAAGCTGGGCGAGCGTGCCGCCCTTCTTGCCCTTTTCGCGACCAAAGTAAGTCGTGTCCTGTGCGATGAGAGTGATTTCCTGAACGCCCTGCTTTTCAAGTTCCTTGGCTTCTTCGACAATGTCTTCGATGCTGCGGGAAACCTGCTTGCCGCGAATCAAGGGAATCGCACAGTAGGCGCATCGGCGGTTGCAACCTTCGGCAATCTTCAAGTAAGCGTGGTGCTTGAATCCGCCTAAGTTCATGCGGGCCATGTTTTCGGCGTCGCAAGTTTGCGGTGCTACGATGCCCATCTTCTTCAAAAGTTCGCCCGGCTTGTAGGTGCCTACCCAGTAATCGACTTCAGGGAGCTCCTTTACGAGCTCGTCACCATAGCGGCCCGAAAGGCAGCCCGAAACGATCAGTTTCTGCTTGGACTTTTTGCCGTTAATTTGTGCGAGAATCGCGTTGATGGATTCTTCCTTGGCGGCTTCGATGAATCCGCAGGTGTTCACCAGAATGTAGTCCGCCTTGGCGGCGGTGTCGCAGGTAGTAAAACCGGCGTGCAACATTTCACCGACCAGGTTTTCCGCATCGACCTGGTTCTTGGCGCATCCTAAATGGACAACGAAAACTTTGGGCTTTTTAGTAGGCATAACGCCAAATTTAGAATTTTCTCTTACAAAAACACTACTTATTTTGCGCCTACATTTTCAATTATCTATATTTCGCAACTAGTAACTGGTAAGTAAAACCTTTTAACACGCAAAAAATTATGGCAGATTATTCTGATAAAATGAACAAGGCCATTGAGGCCACCGAACGTGAATTCTCGAAGATCCGCGCAGGCCAGGCTAGCCCCGCTATCCTGAACGACGTGCGCATCGACTACTACGGTACGCCGACTCCGATTTCCCAGGTGGCTAAGGTTTCTGTGCCCGAACCGCGCATGCTGCTTGTGTCCCCGTGGGAAAAGACCATGGTCGACCCGATTGAAAAGGCTATCCTTGCTGCAAACATCGGCCTTACCCCGATGAAGGACGGCAACTGCATTCGCGTGAGCCTTCCGATTCTTACCACGGAACGCCGTCAGGAACTCGCAAAGATTGCACGCAAGCATGCCGAAGAAGGTCGTGTGGCAATCCGCAATATCCGCCGCGATGCTAACGACGCCCTCAAGAAGAACAAGGAACTGCCCGAAGACGAAGTCAAGAAGCAGCAGGACGAAATCCAGAAGGCTACCGACAAGGCTATTGCCCAGATCGACAGCCTCCTCGCTGAAAAGGAAGCAGACATCCTCAAGGTGTAGTCCGGGGTTTGCGTGGCAAATCAGCTTAGACATGTAGCGATTATCATGGATGGCAACGGGCGCTGGGCCCGTAGCCGCGGTCTTGAACGTTTCCTCGGACACCGCAAGGGCACCCAGGCGACGATTGATGCCGTCGAAGTGGGCGTGAACCTGAAACTTGAACACATGACGTTGTATGTGTTCAGTTCCGAAAACTGGGGCAGGCCCAGCAAGGAAGTGGATTACTTGATGAACCTCTTGATCGAGATGGTTGTCAAGGAAATTCCCGACCTCATGGAAAAGAACGTGAAGCTTACGGTGATTGGCAACATGAACCGTTTGCCTGAAAAGCCGCGCGCAAGTCTGCAGTCCGCCATCGACAAGACGGCGAACAACACGGGCATGCAGCTGAACCTCGCTATCTCTTATGGTGGCAGGCAAGAAATTGTCGAAGCGACGCGTTCCATTGCTGCGCAAGTGGCGTCCGGGGCAATCAAGGTTGAAGATATCGACGAGACGCTCTTCGCTAAGAATTTGTATTTAAAAGGAGCTCCCGATCCGGATCTCGTGATTCGTACCGGGGGAGAATTCAGGCTTTCGAATTACCTGCTTTGGCAGGCCGCCTATAGCGAATTCTACGTAACGGATACGCTGTGGCCCGACTTTACCAAGGAAGAATTCTTGAAGGCCGTCGAGTTCTTCAATACTCGAGAAAGACGTTTTGGAAAGGTGTTGCATGAGTAATCTTGCGCAGCGTGTAATTACGGCGGTTGTCGCCATTCCTATCGTATTCTTTTTGCTGTGGTTCTCTGACTACAGCCGTATAGGGTTGATGTGCTTTTTGGCCGGTGTCGGTGCCTGGGAATGGGCCGGCATGGCTTGCAAAATGTATAAGGGTCCCGATACCCGTTACCTTTCGTTTGCCTCTTCTTTAGCCCTTACTTTGGCATGGGCTCTTTCGAAGGGCGATTATTTTGGAATGCCTGCCGTGCCGTATGTGGTGGGCATGACATTCCTTTTGATTTTTGCAATCTACATTGGCTTGGCATATGCCAAGGTCGAAATTGACCACTTGTTCCCGTGGCTCGTGATGCAGCTGGGTGCTCCGCTTTATGTGGGCCTCTGGGGGGGCATGAACGTGCTCATGATGGGCAACGGTCAGGGCTTTGAACATTGCTATCCGTTCATTTTGGTTATGACGTCGATGTGGCTTTGCGATACGGTGGCGTACTTCTTCGGTAAATTTGCTGCTGGCAAGGGTCCCTTCGGTCGTCACCTGTTTGCACCGAGCATTAGCCCGAAAAAGACTTGGGAAGGTTCTATCGCAGGCTCCATTGCGACTATCGCCTGGGTGACTTATTGGGCCAAGTGCACTTCTGCGCTCTCTGTTTTCGGTGCCGAAATCAACTGGGTCTCTGCTATCGTTATCGGCTTGCTCCTCACGGTGGCTGGCCAGGCAGGCGACCTCTTGATGTCTGCCCTGAAGCGCTGGAGCGGTACCAAGGATTCCGGCAACTTGTTTGTCGGCCATGGTGGAGTGCTTGACCGCTGCGATTCCTTCTACCTCGCAGCTCCCGCTCTCTACTTGCTGATGGATTTCCTCCAGAAGCTTGGCTAATTGCCCGCGTCATGCTGATGTAGATCAGCATCGGCTTTTCCACCCAAATTACTGTATATTTTCGTTTACATTCGTTGTTTTAAGTAACAACGGATACTCTCGCCCGATTATTGCGATTGTTTTACCCCATATATATATTATAACGGGGTAAAACATTAAAATCAATCACTAAAAAGGGTGTGAGTGTATGAATTACAAAAAGATTTCTATTGCTGCGCTGATTGCCATGGGTTCTTCCATGGTTTTTGCTCAGGATGCTGAAATTGCCACTTGGGCAGGCTTCCGCAAGGCTGCCGTTTCCTTCACGTTTGACGATGGCCCGCAAAGCGATGTAGGTGTTGCTTTGCCCATGTTCGAGAAGTACGGCTATAAGGCGACCTTTAACATTGTTACAGGTTGGGTTGGCGGACAAGGAATGATTAGTTGGGATGGAGTGAAACAACTAGCCTCTTCTGGTCACGAAATCGCAAGCCATAGTGACAGTCATCCCAATGGACAACCGATGCCCGGTAACGAAATTGCATCGTCCAAGCAGACTCTTAACAGCAAGGTTCAGCAGAAATACGGCTGTATTACGCTGGCTTACCCGAACTGCGATACCCCGGGTGACTCCCAGGTTCTTCAGAATTACGTTGTCGGAAGAATTTGTAACGGAAGCTGGAAGGGCGGCTCCGATATTATGGGCAAAGATGGTCCGAACAACTGGGCTGCCGTTTCTGCGCTCATGACCGGTAATCAGGGAACCAGCGATTTTAAGGGCAATATGCAAAAGGCCGTTCAACAAGGCGGTTGGGTTGCATTCCTGACGCACGGCTTTACAACGGGCACAAACGGCTATGCGACTTACTCTCCGACCGATGCTAGCACTATGGAAGGCTCCCTCCAGTATGCCCAGCAGAACGACAAGGACATTTGGGTGGCTCCGATGGGTCACGTTGCCATGTACATCAAGGAACGTAAGGCCGCCAAGGTTGACGTTTCTAACAGCGGCAGCTCCACTACGGTTAAGCTGACTCACAACATTAAGGACAACATTTCCAATTATGACTACCCGCTGACTTTGAAGGTCAAGACGAGCCTCTCCAAGGCCGAAGTCACGCAGGCCGGTGCCAAGCTCGAATCCAAGATTGATGGCGGCTATGTCTACTTCGACGCCGTGCCGAACGCAGGTGACATCGTGATCGCTGGCGAAGGTGCTGGTCCTTCTCCGGAATCTTCCAGCAGCGCAGAACCGCCGCAGTCTTCTTCTAGCGAAGCCAAGAGCTCTTCTTCTACGAATCCGTGGGGTCCGAAGTCCTCTTCCAGCAAGGGCGAAGTGGATTGCAACGCTAATCCGTTCGACCCTTCTTGCCATGGCATGGCTATTGCTGCCGAACTTCAGAACGACTTCGGTCTCTCTGTCTACAGATCCTCTGACAACTACATCGTGGTCGGTGGCGCTCAGGGCATGAGCATTACCGTGTTCAACAGCCTCGGTCACCAGGTGCGTACCACTCGCGGTCTCGGTGCCGTGCAGAAGGTCTATACCGGAGCCAAGGGCGTGTACATTGTCAAGGTGGGCGGCAAGTCCTTTAAGGTCAAGCTTTAATCCGTTTTACCAAAACCTCTCTCGAAAAAAGGGAATCCTGATAAAAAGGGATTCCCTTTTTCTACATTTGGTTTTAATATGCTTTTTTCAGAACTTCCCCTGGCAAACCCTTTGCAGCGCGCAATTCGCGCTGTCGGCTACGAACAACCCACCCCGATTCAAGAAAAATCAATTCCGAGTTTGTTGGAAGGTAAGGATCTTTTGGGGATTGCTCAGACGGGTACGGGGAAGACGGCGGCTTTTGCGCTCCCGATTCTGCAGTTGTTGCTGGATTCCGGCAAATTCCGTGCACCCAAGACCTGCCGCGCTTTGATTCTTTTGCCCACGCGCGAACTTGCCATTCAGGTAGAAGAATGCTTTAAGCAGTATGCCCAATTTACGGCGATTTCGACCGCCTGCATTTTCGGCGGCGTGAGCGACGTGAGCCAAAAGCGCAACCTGATTCGCGGCGTTGATGTTCTGGTCGCGACTCCGGGCCGCCTGCTCGATTTGATCAACCAGAAGGCGGTATCCCTGAAGACATTGGAATTCTTCGTGCTCGACGAAGCGGACCGCATGCTTGACATGGGGTTCATTCATGATATCCGCAAGGTGGTGGCGCTGTTGCCGCAGAATCGTCAGAATCTGTTCTTTAGCGCGACCATGCCCGAAGACATTACAAAGCTTGCCGCGACAATCCTGCGCCCGAACCCAGTGAGGGTGGAGGTGGCGCCGCAGAGCACTCCGATCGAGCGTATTCACCAGGAACTCTACCGCATCGACAAACGCCGTAAAGGCGCGCTCCTCAAGGAACTGCTGCTCGCTCACCCCGAAATGAAAAAGGTGCTGGTCTTTAGCCGCACCAAGCACGGCGCCGACAAGATTACCCGCGTGCTTGAAAAGGCGGGCATCAAGTGTGCCGCCATTCACGGCAACAAGAGCCAGAACCGCAGGCAACAGGCTTTAGGAAACTTCAAGTGCGAACAGATTCGTGTGCTGGTGGCCACCGACATTGCCGCCCGCGGAATCGACGTGGACGACGTGTCGCATGTGTTCAATTACGACTTGCCCGACGTTCCCGAAACATTCGTGCACCGTATCGGCCGTACCGCCCGCGCGGGTAAAGATGGCATCGCGATTTCGTTCTGCGCTCCTGACGAAGAACAGGATTTACGCGCCATCGAAAAGCTGACCCGAATCAGCATTCCCGAAGGCGACAAGGCGATTTACGAAAAGCTCCCGCCCCAGCAAAAAGAAACTCCCGAAAGCGAAATGCGCAATGCCCGCGGTCGCGGATTCCCGCGCCGCGAACAACAGAATCATGGCAAGCCGAACCGCGACAATAATAATCAGCCCAAGCACGGTCACGGAAAGAATCGCCCGCAGCAAAATCGCCCGCAGAATCAACCGCAAAACGAAAAACGCCCCGCTCCAAAGAGCGAAGGCGTTCAACAAGCGAATCCGCAGGATCAGCTCGGGCGCCGCACCATCGGGAAAAACCGTCCCGGCTCGCGTGCCCGCAAGCGCATGCGCGAGGCTGCCGAGGCCGCTCGCCGCGCTCAAGGCAATTAAGCTATTCGATCGAGTACAAGAACCATTCCCAAATGATTCTGGCCTTTTCGCCCGTAGTCGTGTGCAACTTCGGATTGTTTTCTGCGACCCATCCCAGGTTCTTGACCGGAACGCAGTCGGAATCCTTCAGCAAGTCCTCGTCATCGTAGTAGTCGTCATGTTCGTTCTTGTCCCTGAGAACCGGGCAAATCTCGATTGCGTCGATACCGCGGGGCAGCTGGATAGCAATCTTCTTTTCGCCAGCCCATCTGTCGACGTCGACAGTATCCAGAATCGTTGCAGAAAACGGGTCGTACTCCGAAGGATCGGAGTCAATGTAAGACTTGACCAGGAACCTGATTTCGGGATCGCCCAGCTTTTCGCTCTTGCTAATGGATTCAACTGTCTGCTTGTAGTTGATAAGCGTAATGCTCAGCATCTTGTTGTAGCGCAGGTAGTTGACCATCGGGCCATCGTCTGATCCGGTGTAGTTGCCCTTGTCGTTGTATTCGTCTTCGTTCTTGACCATCTTGATGATTGTGGCAAGGCTCAGCACGGTGTCGGCGCTGTTGCCCCTGAACTTGTCGATAAAGAGGTCGCAGCGCTTCTTGTAGTTGTCGGTAAAGCGCTTGGTCTGGTCGTAACAGGTATAGTTGTCGATATCTTCGCGCAAGGCTTCAAGGGACTCCAGGGCGTCCTGGGCTCCGACTTCGATCGAGAATTCGACTTGTTTCTTGTCTTCGACTTCAATGGGATTGTCGCCGCATGCAACAAACGGAAGCGTTGCCATGGCAAGCAGCGGAATCGTGACGAGTTTCAACATAAAGCTTTTCTGATTCATAATAATACCATTACCTTATGCTAAAGTCCAAGAACATGCGCCAGGTCGGGGTTCCTTGTCCGATGTTGTAGAATCGGTGGTTCGCGTTCTGGGTGGCGCCGCCAAAGGCAAACATCTGGACTTCGAAGGATACGAGTCGGCTTTCGATACCGAGACCGATCCAGCTGTTCGTTTCCCAGTCGTCCATATAGAAGAACTTGTTGGTCTGATGGCTTTCGTATGCCGGGAACGGTGTTACGCCTGCGCTTTCGAACAGGGCAATGTCTTCTTTAAGCTTCTTGTTTTTGGTACTCAAGTAGAGTCTGTTCTCGGTGTCGGTCAGTTCGTAAATGGGCTTGGTCAGTCCAAGCGTCAAGCTGGTGTACAAGAAGGTGGTCGTTCCCTTGATGTGGTAACCGAACTTGCCGGTCAGCGGCATGTCGGCCGAGAAATTGTAGTACTTGCGGTCAAGTTCGTGCCTGAGCGTGTACTTTTCGCCTGTAGAAAGCTTGCCTTCTTGTTCGTCTACATCAAAGGTCCAGCGGGAATAGCGGTACAGTGCACCCAGTCGACCTTGGACTCCAAAATAGTTGCCAAAGTAGTGTCTGTAGAAGTAATACATGCCCATGCCCATGCCCCAATTGGCGTCGTGGTCCATGTGCCAGTAGTTCTTGTCGTTGTAGGTGGCGCTCATCAGGCTTAAGCCGTGGTGCATGGTCTTGGAGCGCTTCTTGGCAGAACGCTGGACCTTGTCCTGGTAGTCGGCGTAAGTGATCTTGTTGCGCATTTTCTTTGGTGCGGCAGTGTCGGCGGCAGCGGTATCTGCCTTGGCCTTGGTCGGAGCGGCGACTTTGGCGGTGTCGGCAGGCTTTACAGTTTCTGCCGGCTTTGCACTGTCTGCTTCGGCCGTTGCGGCTGTGGTAGCCGTTGTGGCGGTAGAATCTGTAGAAACGGCGGTAGAGTCGTTAGCGGCTACTGTTGCGATGCTATCTTGTTTGGCTTGGGCTGCTGCTGCGGAATCGGTCACGACGACGTATTCCTGGGCAAAACCGAATGCCATGGATAGGCTGCATATCGTTAAAACTTTGCGAATTATGGTCATAATCGTGCGTTTGCTCCCATAAAAGGGTTCCAATTACATAAAATAAGAAAAAAATAACCCTTGTGCAAAAAAATATTAAAAAAAACGCTCTTTGTAAAAAAAAATAATTAATTTTATGGCGAGAAGGAAATTCAAGGATTTTCCTTGTTTTTGTGGAACGGAAAGATGTCAGTTTAAGGGGATATCTATGGCTGCTAGTAAGATTTCTCTCGCAAGAGTGTTCGCCCTGCTTATTTTAGTGGCGGGTTTTCAATCTGTATGGGCTGATGTTTGGAAAGGTAATATCGAGGCTCCTGGTAAGCAGACTATCGGGGGCAAGGAATATTACGTGATTGAAAAGGCGGCGCACCTGGCATGGTTCTCCGATTCCGTTAACAAGTATGCGATAGATGCAAAATGGCAAAAGTTGATTAGCCTCATTGAGGCCGACACTTCTAAAGCCGAATATAAGACCCGAGCGTTCAAGGATTCGGCAATCAGTTTGATGACTGCAATCCGGCAAGATCCAGAATCCTACTACCGGGATCCTGCCAAAAATGCTCTGTGGAACAAGGCTCCTTATACGGGGTATTTGAGAACGGCGTGGAACACCGAGGTCAACATCCCGATGAATGCCACGATAACGGCGGAATACCTGGATATGAACAATATTCCGTTTACCCCGATTGCGGCCGGTAATGGAACTGCGAGGTTTACAGGAACGTTTTTGGGAAATGGTATTACCATTAAGAACCTGAAGGTCGACAGTAAAGAATTTGCCATGCAGGTTTTTGATGTGGTGCATGGCTACCCCTCCTATTGCCAGAACGTGGGCTTGTTCGGCGTGATTGGCAGTGGTACGGTAAGGAATTTGATTCTTGACGGGGTGACTATTTATGCAACCGGTAAAAATGACTACTGGGCAAACCCGCACCAGGTGAGTGTGGGCCCTGTTGTCGGTTGGATGACTGGAGGAACCATTGATACCTGCTATACTTCGGGTAGTATCGTCACGAACGGTCGAGATGTGGGTGCGGGCGGTATCATGGGCGCCATGACCAATGGCAAAAAAATTAGCAATGCGCTGAGTACGGTTTCTATTGAAGCGTCCGGTCGAGATGTCTATGTCGGTGGTATTTCGGGCGTGATTCGTGGTAGCGTGACTATTTCGAGTAGCGTCTATGATGGTGACAATCTGGAGGCCCATCCGGATGAAATTGGAGCACAGGGTGCTATAACAGGCCGAATCGTCAATAACAGAGACACGACAAGGCATGAGATAGTGACGATTACTTTGGAAAATTGCTATTACGACATGGATGCCTTGGAAAATGACATTTGGGTCGGATCCCGCGATGTATATGTGGATGTTGTTGGCGACCCCAAGGGATTCTCTAATGTCAATACCGAAGAAAATGCATGCTTGCTGAATAAGCACACGTGGAACGAATCGACAAAGACTTGCTCCGATTCTACGGGCCTTTGGACGAATCAAGAAAATATCGCCATTACCGGTGTTTCTAAAAGAGAAGGCGACTTGAATGCGGAAACGGTATTCTTGATTACCTTCGATGCAAACGGTGGCTCGTTCGCTCCTGGCGCAAAGACGACTAAGGAACTGAAGTTCAATACCCCGTTGACGGCCGATGAAATCTCGACTCCGACTTACGACAGCACCAAGGCTTTTGTGGGCTGGTCTTTGGATCCGACGGCTACGGCATCTGGAGATTTGGGAATTGTCTATGGCGTAAAAAAAGTGTATGCCGTATGGAAAAATCTGAATCTTTACAAGATTACCTTTGACCTCAATACGGGCGATAGCTCTGCTACGTTCACGAAGATGGTGGTGCAAGATAAAGCCATTACGACAGATGGTTTTGCAGAGGGCGACTTGCCGACAGTCTATATGGTCGGAGATGTCAAGTATTATTTTGCTGGATGGTCGCTTTCTAAGGTGGGTGGACAAGTTGTCGACACCTTGGGAGTGGCGACGAAGGACATAACGTTCTATGCCCGATGGAACTTAGCGCCGCAATATAAGGTAATCTTTAATGTGCAAGGTCATGGAACCGCGCCCGCCGACAAGCTTGTTTCCGAAGGCGAACACACGACGGCTCCCGATGAACCTACCGCCATCGGATATGTTTTTGAAGGCTGGTATACGGAACCAGCTTGCAAGAACAAGTATAATTTCCAGACGTTGGTAGATACGACAATTACCTTGTATGCCAATTGGACCGCTATTCCTTACAGCATTACTTACAATTTGAATGATGGACTGAATAATGTCGCCAATCCGTCGACTTATACGATAGAAGAAGAATTCTCTCTCGAAGCGCCGACCATTAATAACGACACTCTTGAATTCAAGGGTTGGTTCTATGACGGCTCCTTTACGAATCAGGCTAAACAGATCACGAAGGGCTCTTACGGCGATATAACGCTGTATGCCAACTGGAAAATCAAGGAATTCGTCATCAATTATCAGGCCGGTGAAGAAGGCGTGAACAACGTTCCTCCTGTGGTAAAGAAATATGGCGAACCGATCACCTTGTTGGGGGCTGTGTACCAGCGTCCCGGTTACGAACAAGATGGTTGGTCTACTGTCGATAACGGCGAAAAGGTGTATGACCTGAATGGTCTTTATACGGACAATAAGCCCGTGCAATTGTTCCCCCATTGGAATAAGGTCACTTATACCATTACGTACGTACTGAACGGCGGCGAAGATGCTACTGGTAATCCGACGACTTACACCTTGGATGATTCGACGGGTTTTGACCTGAATAAACCGACAAGATTGGGTTATGAATTTAAGGGTTGGTTTGGCGCCGAAGACTTTAGCGGTTCCGAAATCAAGAAATTCCAGGCCAAGACTCCGTATGGCCACAAGACTCTTTATGCCAAGTGGCAGGTGAAACCGGTGACGGTGACGGTCGTAGGACAATCCTGTGATTATAATGGAAAAAGCTGTGGAGCCAAGGTTACTTCTATATCGAATATTCCGAACGGATACAAGGGATATGTAATTACGGATTCTATCAAGAATGTGAAGGACGGTCCGATTGCTGCAAAGGTTGTAGGCTTTGCCATCTTAAATACGACGACGGGTGATACGGTAACCAGTGCGTTTGAAGTCGTGTATAATGAAAGCGATTCTGTTGGTGTGAATCCGAAGGTGGTTAACTTTACTACGGCAAATATTCCGTCGGAAACATATACGGGTGATTCCATCCATGTTAAAGGTGGCTCCAAGACGAATGACTTGGTTCCGGGCCATACGCACAATGTGGGCTATACCGTAGACGTGCTTGATGCGGGTAGTTATGATCCGGTCATGACGGACCCTGCGGATGTGAAAATCTTGGATGCCGATGGCAACGACGTGACGGATAACTATACCATAGGCAGTATTGCTCCGCCGACCAATAAATTTGTTGTTGAACAGAGCGATGACGATTTCGAGGTTGCTTTTGCCGACGAATATGTGACGGATGACGGCAATCCGCATTCTATGACGCATGGGGCTTCTAGCGATGTCCCGGGAACGACTTTCAAGTATCAGATGGATGGTGCCGGCGAATGGACGAATGATGTGAGTACGCTCGTTGCTTCGGGAGTAGGAGACCATACGATTAAAGTCATTGCGACCAACCCGAACTACAAGAATCCTCAGGAGAAAACGGCTACTCTGCGTATTACCGACAAGATTATTATTGCTATAGAGGTGAAGAGTAAATCCAAGGATTATGATGGAACGCCTTTGACTCCGACTTATGAGGTGGTAAAGGGCACATTTAAGCCGGGTGATGAACCGGTTGTAGAATTGACAGGCTCTATTACGAGTGTTGGCTCTGTAATTGCTCGAGTGTCGTCTTTTAAAGTGATGAAAGGGACATCGGATGTGACTGCTAACTATGTGCTCAATAAGTACGATGCGTTCTTGACGGTGAATAAGGCTACGCTCAACATTAAGACTGAATCTGCTTCAAAACCCTACGACGGAACGCCTCTTGTCAGGGATGTCCCAATCGTTACTGGACTTAAGAATGGAGAAAAACCCACAATTGAGGTGACGGGTAGCCAGAAAATGGTCGGCTCTTCTACAAATGAATATAAGATTATTTGGGGCTCTGTGAATCCCAAGAACTATCAGATTGTAGAAGATCTTGGAACCCTCACGGTGACAAAGGCTGAGGCCACTATTAAGGTAAAAGATGTTGTTAAGCTTTACGGCGATGCGGATCCTGCTATGTTGGGTTACGTGTCGGGACTTAAAGACGATGCCGATCTGGGCGAACTCAGGTGCTACCGCTTGAATCCGACGGTCAAGAATGCGGGTGAAAATGTAGACTCCATTGCAGTGAGCTATACGCTTAACCCGAATTACGATGTGACGGTTGTTCTGGGCAAGCTGACGATTAAAAAGCGCCATGTGACATTGACCTCTGCTTCTGCAACCAAGGTGTACGATGGCACGCCGCTGACGAACGATACGGTCAAGGTGGGCGGCGATGGCTTCGCTCCCGATGAAGGCTTTATCTTTACGGTGAACGGCACGCAGACAAATGCCGGTAGCAGCAAGAATGCCTTTACCTATGTTCTTAAGGCCAGTACGGACACGGCCGCAAACTATATCATTGACGCACCGGTAATCGGTACACTTGAGGTGACCAAGTCTCCTGTGAAGGTGACTGTCAAGGGTAACACCAATACCTATGCCTATAATGGTTGGGAACAGGTGATCTCGGGTTACAGCTTGAGGATTGACAACAATCTTTATTCTGTAAATGATATCGAGTTCAGCGGAGATTCTGTCATCCGCAAGACTAGAAGCGGCAATTACCCGATGGGTCTTGAAGCCAAGAACTTTACGAACAAGAATCCGAACTTCGACGTTACCTTTGACGTGACGGATGGCCGTTTGGTTATTCTCTCGCCTGAAATCGTAGTCAAGTACAACGATGCCGGCGATACAATCCGTGTGATTGTCGGCGAAAAGGATTCCGATTCCGAAGTGAACGACAAGATTAACGCCGCCCTCGAAAATCATGTGCCGCCGATTTCGCTGCCGACAAAGGCTGCTGACGACGACTCTACCTACGCCTTTGCCGGTTGGGCAAAGAACCTGGGCTCGGGCATGTATGAACCTGTATTCGATGCCACGGTCAAGCTTGACACGGTTCAGGTGGTTTACCAGAAGAATCCTAAGGAAACGATCGGTGTCGTAATTCACGTGACGGATACGTACAGCGAAATCGTTCAGAGAATCGATAGTACGCTTAAAGATAATGGTATCGATTTGCCGACCAAGCCGAGCGATGGTGATTCGAACTACGTGCTCGTTTGGGTGAAGGATGATTCTACCGGAGAGTATAAACCTGAATTCAAAGGCGAATTGATTGTGGAAGAAATTGTCGTGCAATACGGCGATAATCCGACCGATACCATTCATGTGAAGATTCGTCCGAAGGATACGCACACGCAGATTACCGATAAGATCGGTAGCGCCCTTACGAACCATTTGCCGCCGATTAAGGTGACGCCTAAGGATACTTCGTACTCGCTCATCGGCTGGAAGCAAGATTCGAAGACTGGCAACTACGTTCCGATTTTCTCGAAGGATGAATTGGTCTTCAAGATCAATTTCCACCTGCCCGATGGCGCCGAATTGGTTGAAGAATTCGAAGGCTACGTTTACGGCAAGGTCACGAAACTTCCGGATGCTGTCATGACATCGGATACGACTTGGGTGTTCAAGGGCTGGTATACAAAGACCAAGGGCCGCGGCAACCATGTGAAGGCCATGCGTGAAGGCGATTATGGCAACAAGAGCCTGTATCCGTACTTCATCAAGACTCTTCGTTACGACACCTATGGCGAAAAGGAAGTGAATGCCAATGGTCAGAAGGGAGAGATCGTGGTCATTTACACGGACCGTGCTGACACGACCATTGAGCGCGCCCTGCGTAGCGTTATGCCGAAGGACTTCTCCAAGAACGGTGTGAAGTACACGTTCAATGGCTGGAAACTTAACGAAGACGTGTATACGGCGACCTTCAAGCGAGTCACGGTCCGCTTCAATGTGGTGCTCGATTCTCGCGCCTTCAGTATTGAAGAAGCGCAGATGGGTGCCCGTTATGCCGTGTTCGACATGGATGGCCGCGTTGTAAGGCGTGGTGTGGTGTCGAATGGCTCGCAGCGTGTAGAAGTGCCTAAGTCGGGTAGTTACATGGTGCGCGTGGGCAAGGACGCCCTCCAGGTGAACGTCAAGTAGAATGTCGTCCCGGGCGCTGACCCACTGCGGGTTCGACGCTTTCTTGTCTTCCCGGCCACCGACCCATTCTTGTCATCCCGGGCACCGACCCGGGATCTCCTTTCTTAGCCTGATATATTTATTTTTAATCGGTGCACCTTGTAGTGCATGACTCTCGGCGAAATGCTTAAATCCCGTGCGGCAGCAGACATGTTGCCGCCGTTTCTTTTTAGCGCCTCGCTCAGGATTTCTTTTTCGTAGGTATCCATGAGCGTCGAGAGCGGTGCAATCTGGTTCGGAAGCATGGGCTTGCGGGCCGATTCATCGGTCTGCAAGGTGGGCGGCAGGTTGTGCGAATGGATGCAGTCGTCGCTGGTGGCGAGGGCTGCGCGCTCGATGCAGTTTTCGAGTTCCTGCACGTTGCCTGGCCAGTGGTAACTCATGAGCATGTCAATCGCGGGCGTCGAGAGGCGCACCACGTGCGTGCCGTACTTGAGGTTCACTTGCGAAATAAAATGCTCCGCCAAAAGCAAGATATCGCTCTTGCGCTGTGCCAAGTCGGGGAGCGAAATCTGTACGATGTTCAGGCGGTAGAACAAGTCTTCGCGGAAAAGCTTTTGCTGCATCAGACTTTCGAGATTCTTGCTGGATGCTGCAATCAGGCGCACGTCGCTATGCAGGCGAATGTTGCCACCTTGGCGGTAAAAGCTCTGGTCTTGCATGAACCGCAGAAGAATTTCTTGGTTCTTTGGGCTGAGTGCCGAGACATCATCCAGAAATAGCGTGCCGCCGTTCGCCACTTCGGCTTTGCCCAAGTGGCGGCTGTTTGCGCCAATGAAGGCGCCGCGTTCGTAGCCGAAGAGTTCGCTTTCGAATGTGTTCGCGGGGTTTCCGAAGCCTTCGCTCAAGTTTGCACAACCCATCACCACAAAGGGCTGTTCCTTGCGGGCAGAAAGTTCTGCGATGGTGTGGGCGGTGAGTTCCTTGCCCGTACCGTCGTTGCCATAGATAAGCACCTGTGCGTCGTTCTTGGCGCACTTCTTGATTTGCTTATAGACCTCACGCATTTCACCGCTGTTGCCGACCATTTTGCCCGGCTTCTCGTCGATGATATTGCGCAGCTCGCGGATCTCCGCTTTCAGTCTCTCTATTTCTTCTGCTTCCGTCATTGATTCTTGCCTTGTCGCAGTCATGCTGAACTTGGTTCAGCATCTGCATTCTCGTGTCTGAACCTCTTATGCCATTACAATAATGTAATAATATACACTAATTTTACAATATTGTAAAATATTTTGTTTCAAAACCTGTAAATTTTGGGTGCCAACCCCCGTTTTTATTCCTAATTTCCTTCCATAAATTAAAAAACAGCCGTAAAACGGCAAAAAAGAGGTTCAAAATGAGCGTAAGCTACCGCAAAAAGACCATCAACGAAATCGCAAAGGCCCCTACCGCGCCCGTCAAGCCGGCCGGTCCGGTGAATGTGGATTTCTATGGCGAAGATGTGTTCAACATCGACGCCATGCGCGAATACTTGCCCAAGGATGTCTGCGAAAAGCTGATTGCAACCATTAACGAAGGTGCCGCCCTCGATCCGAGTATCGCAGGCGATGTGGCCCACGCCATGAAGAAGTGGGCGATGGACCGCGGTGCCACGCACTTTACGCACTGGTTCCAGCCGCTCACCGGTTCCACTGCCGAAAAGCATGACTCCTTCCTTGAACCTGACGGTTGCCGCGCCATCATGGCCTTTAGCGGCAAGAACCTGATTGTCGGCGAACCGGACGCTTCTAGCTTCCCGAGCGGGGGACTCCGTTCCACGTTTGAAGCCCGCGGCTATACCGCCTGGGATCCGACCAGCCCGGCATTCCTCAAGCGCCACGGCAACGGGGCTACGCTCTGCATCCCGACTGCATTCTGCAGCTACACCGGAGAAGCGCTCGACAAGAAGACTCCGCTCCTGCGCAGTTTGCAAGCTCTTTCTAAATCTACCCGCCGCCTCATGACCTGCTTCAAGGCGGGTCCCAAGAAGACGACGGTCACGCTCGGTGCCGAACAGGAATATTTCTTGATTGACAAGCGTTTCTATCTGCAACGCCCCGACCTGTACCAGGCGGGCCGCACGCTGTTCGGTGCCGCTCCCGCGAAGCATCAGCAGATGGATGACCACTACTTCGGTAGCATCCCGGCTCGCATTTTGAACTTCATGAACGAAGTGGAAATCGAACTTTGGAAGCTCGGCATTCCGGCGAAGACCCGCCACAACGAAGTGGCGCCTGCCCAGTTCGAACTCGCCCCGATGTTCGAAGAAGTGAACCTCGCTTGCGACCACAACATGCAAATCATGGAAGTGCTCCGCAACGTGGCCGACAAGAATGGCCTCGTTTGCTTGCTCCACGAAAAGCCTTTCGCAGGCGTGAACGGTTCCGGCAAGCATAACAACTGGTCTGTGTCTTACGGCAAGGGCAACCTCCTCAATCCTGGTAAGGACCCGCACCAGAACGCCGTGTTCCTCACCACGCTCTGCGCCATCATTTATGCCGTCGACACCCATGCTGACTTGCTCCGCATGACGACTGCTGGCGCCGGCAACGACCATCGCCTCGGTGCAAACGAAGCTCCTCCGGCCATTGTCTCCATGTTCCTCGGCGACCAGCTCATGGACGTCATCGAACAGATTGAACAAGGCGTGCCCAAGTCCTCTAAGCAAGCTGGCGCACTCCGCATCGGTGCCGACATGCTCCCGGCCCTCCCGCGCGATGCCACCGACCGCAACCGTACATCGCCCTTCGCCTTTACCGGCAACAAGTTCGAATTCCGTGCACCGGGCTCCAGCCAGAGCTGCTCCGAACCGAACGTGGTTCTGAACACCATCGTGGCCGAAGCGTTCGATATGATTTCTGAACAGCTCGAAAAGCTCGACGAAAAGAACTTCCACACGGGCCTGCAAAAGATCCTGCAGAAGATCGTGAAGGAACACAAGCGCGTCATCTTCAACGGTAATGGCTACACCGACGAATGGGTCGCCGAAGCCGAGCGCCGCGGACTCCCGAACATTCGCACTTCCGTGGAAGCCCTCAAGGCCCTCACCAAGGAAGAAAATATTCAGTTGTTCGAAAAGTACGGTGTCATGAACCGCCGCGAAATGGAATCCCGCTACGAAATCAACGTTGAAGATTTCCACAAGCGCATCCACATCGAAGGCGAAGTCTGCCGCGACATGGCAAAGAATATCATTTTGCCGAAGGTCGTCGAGGCTTACTCCAGCGCCCTCAAGACAAACGAAATGGCTCTGAACCAGGGCTTCCCTGGCGTCGATGCCTACGTGAAGTCTCTCGGCGAAGGCGTCAAGAACCTGAGTGCCGCCATCGCTACGATGGAAGAAAGCCTGAACGGCCTGCACGAAGGTATTCTCGATGCGATGGCCGCTTTGCGCAAGGTTGTTGATGGCCTCGAAAAGGTCGTCCCCGACGAAATGTGGCCTCTGCCGAAGTATCG
Source organism: Fibrobacter sp. UWB5 (assembly GCF_002210295.1). Taxonomy (NCBI): domain Bacteria; kingdom Pseudomonadati; phylum Fibrobacterota; class Fibrobacteria; order Fibrobacterales; family Fibrobacteraceae; genus Fibrobacter; species Fibrobacter sp. UWB5. The sequence continues at coordinate 439,811 of NZ_MWQH01000001.1, forward strand.
CGAGATGTTGTTTATTTACTAGTAGTGTCATCCTGAGCGAGTGAAACGAGTCGAAGGATCTCTAGTAAAATACCCTTAAATTTTCCCTGCCCTCGGGCGGGGATTTTTTGTATCTGCATACGACGCTAATTGTCGCATGCTCAATCTATATTCGTGATGTTCCCCTAAAAGGAGTGCGTCGTGAACAGATTGGAAAAACTTGAAATATCGAATGTCATCGGTGATTTTCGTGCGGCCCTTGAAACTTTGGACCGCTACGACCATCAGCAACTGGAATTCCCGAAGACCGGCGTAGACTACAGCGAAACGAACGGCCCCATCACCTATGAGTTGGCGATGGAAGCGATTTCTGTGCTCAAGGAAAAATTCCGCGACAGCGGAATCTTCGGTGTCGAAAAAGATGCTTCTTTCAAGAGTTCACTCGGACAAATTTACCAGACCTTCGACGGCAAGGAACTTTATCCGACCGTGCAGATGAAGGCGGCAACACTCCTGTATCTGCTTGTCAAGAACCATTCCTTTGTCGATGGCAATAAACGTATTGCTGCATTCATTTTCTTGTGGTACATGTCGCGCAACGATATCCTTTATCGAGTGGACGGCTCCAAAATCGTAAGCGATGGTGCCCTGGTCGCACTCACGCTGCTCATTGCCGAAAGCAAACCCGAAGAACGTGAAACCATGACCAAACTCGTGGTGAATTTGATTTTGTAGGAGGCTTTTATGAAAGACTCATACTTTACAGACCCGCGAGACGGTGAAACCTACCGCACCGTGAAAATCGGAAATCGGATTTGGTTCGCCGAAAACTTGCGGCATAAATGCGAAGGTGCGCAGGCGTATGCTGGCGGCATGGGGTATCTGTGCTTGAATGGCGAAACGCCGCCTTACGATTGGAACTGCGACCCGGATGTGAAGAAATATGGCTTGTGCTACTACTGGAAATTTGCAGAAGCCGCAGTCCCCAAAGGTTGGCGCTTGCCGAACAATGACGATTGGCGAGACTTGTTTAATGCAGTTGGCGCAAAATGTGAAATGGGCGAGCATGGTGCCGAAACTTACCTTGGGGCGGCTCTTGCGTTAAAGTCCAAAGACGATTGGGAAGAAGACGAACTGTTCCCTGTCGGTAAAAGTACCGATGCTTTCGGTTTTACGGCGTATCCGGCAGGCTGCATGGAGGAATTCGGCTTTTGCGGAGCACGTGGCAGACACACGCGTTTCTGGAGTTCCGTCGGGCAAAACAAGTGGGCATACCGCGTTCGCCTAGACAATTGTTACGACGACGCCGTTCTCGACCGTTTTTGGAACGATTTTTCCTGCGCGAATTCAATCCGCTGCGTGAAGGACTGCTGAAAACATAAAATTGCACTTTTTAGGTAAAATTAGGCAATAAATTATGTTTTAGTCCATTATGACGAACTATTTTCTGTATTTTAGTCCATTACAGTGGACTATTTACTGTATTTTTGTCCATTAGAAAGTGACTTGTGGATTAAAAAAGAGACTGTAGGTCTTTGAAGAGCACATAAAGAATGCATTGGAATGGAGCCTTGGTTCTGAAAAGTGAAAAAAGTGGTCATCGGGCCATTTTTTCTTTTGTTGGTTTCGTTGTGTAAAAAAAAGGCTTTTATAAGGTAATCGTTTTTTTTGTAGAGTCCCAACTACCAGAAGTGAACGACATCTATTGTCGCCTAGTGGGTATATATTCATCCTTACGGCAAAACTTACGAAAATGCGAGGACCTATGAAAACAAATGCAGCATGCAAAATACTAAAAGCGGATTTTGAATCTGGAGCGAAGATTGGAGGGGCGAACTTTATAAGACGCTACTGGGCCAAAGTCAAAGACTGGGGTGCTGTGCGTTGGCTGGCGAGGCTAGGAGGGCGCCCGTTACGACATCAAAAATGAATATGCGTATGGTAAAGACGTATTTTTCTTCAAAAAAAGTGCACTTTTGAAAAAAACAGGATATATTTCTTTTTGAGAAGGAAAAAATATGGATAAAGAACCAGAAGTTTTAGATGTGGAGAATTTGAACGGTGCCTCGCCACTGCAAAAGGGGCTCGCCGTTTTTTTGATAATCATGTCGCTTCTGTACACCGCGTCGCCCATTGACTTGGCTCCCGATGCAATTCCCGTAGTGGGCTGGCTCGATGATGTTGGCTTCCTTGTGACTGCAACCATGAATGCGGTTCAGCAGTTCGCAAAGGATCAAAATAGCGCGTTGGTGAAAATTCTAAAATACGCCAAATGGTTTATGGTCATCGCCGTTGTAATCGCCGCGCTGCTACTCGGCGGTTTGATTGCTGCGATTGTGGCGCTGGTGGTGAAGTAGTCTGGAGGCTATGTATGAATTTTTATTGCAAAAAATGCGGACAGTCCTACGATGCTTGGACTATTGCGAATGGTGGCTGCAGCAAAGGCGGCAAGCATGACCCTTATCGCGGTATGCAACAGGGGCCTAAATACGTGTGCGCCAAGTGTGGCTTTTCATATGATTTTTGGACAATCGCCAACTGCGGATGTAGCCGTGGCGGGAAGCATGAAGTGTTGTAGTTAAGGAAAAAAATATTATGTCAAAATATTGGGAAAAAATTGAGCCGTCGAATTTGGCTAAATATGTGGATAAATTTGGCAATATGAAAATGTTTCTCCATTTTATGGAAACCGATTTGGCAAAATATAAGTCCATTCAGTCATTAGGGTTTCAACCTGGTGAGGATGTCCTTTATCTTGTTACTGATTTGAGTTGTTGGTGTAATGAACCAAATACATTCAAATTAGATTTCTATTTGTTCGAAGGCGAGTATCATCTTTGCCTAAAAAGAAATAAAGATAAAGAATTTAAAGATGAAGATGTTCCAGAAAAAATTTTTGAAATCATTAATAAAATGTTTCGTATCTATAGAAATGATTCCCTTTGCATAACATTAATGGACAATTGTGATGGAAAATTAATAGCCTCGAGATTAAAAATCTTTCTAGATGATTTATCTGTTGCTTTGAAAAAAAGCAAATGAATTATAATTGTGGAGAATTTAACTATGTCGTCATCAAAGAAATCAAGTAAACAATCTGCTTCGAAAAAAGACGCCAAACCGGTAGCAAATGAAACTACCGATAAAAAAGTTCCTTTTTGGAAAAAAGTTAATGATGGTATGGATGGAGCAAAAAAGGCTATTGATTCTGGAAAAGCTATAAACGAAAATTTGGGAAATCCTTTAAAAATTTTAAAAGACAGCTTTTTTAGTGTGTTTAGAAAATCCAAAGAAGAAGAAATAAAAAAGGATAATCAGGAAAATGTTAGTGCAACATTAGATCAAAAGATTGTGAAATCTAGTGATGCTGAAAAACCTATTGAAGATTTTGATAAAAATGAAGTAGAAAGCGTTGATGAAAATTCTTTGAATGATGCACCTGACGAAAAAAATAGTAAAAAATCGGCATTTGAATTATTTGAAAAACAGTTGCAGGTTTGTTCGGAAAACCCGTTGTATAGTGATTCTGTAAAAAATTTGGTTGTTGCAGAATTGGGTATGTTTAAAATACTGAAATCGCCAAATTGTTTGTTGCTTCAGAATTTTAGCGATTTAGTTATGGAACATTTATTACTCTCTTTTGAAAATATAGAAGATGAAAATGATAAAAAGAATTTCCAAAAAAATGCAGGATTGTTAATTCGTTCAATAGTAAATTATTTACAAGCGCGAATAGCTTATCTTGAAGATGATAGTGTTGGAGCTCAGGATCTTGTAGACAGTGCTTGTAGTGATATTACATCTATATCAAAGTTTATATTAGGTATTTTGACATCGAATAAAACAAAAATAGATATAGAAGGTCTTGCATTTACACCGGTTGCAGGAAAAGTTAGCAAAATCTCTATTGAGCCAGAGTTTGATTATGAATCAATAAAAAATGCTTGTGATGAACTGAAAAAAATAAAAAGCTTTGGATTCTTTGCACGACTCTTTCTTGCAAGAAAAAAAATACAACAAGAAAAAGAAATTTTTTATTCCTTTTTAGCAGGATTGTTTGAAAATTTAAGAAAATACAGATATGTTTTTGGATGTGAAAATAGAATTTTGTCGCAACTTGTTGAACGATATGGATCGATTATTGCAGAAGAAGGTGTGTTTTCAGAAGATGATGTAATGGATGGATTTTGGAAAATAGTAGAAATAGACCCTTTGTTGATGAATGAATATCCTAAATATCCTCGACGAAAACCATTTTATATCCCTTTGATTGTAGTATTGTTTTTGACAATCATATTGGATTCGGGAATTATATATGCAATAAGGGATACAAGCTTTTTTGTTCTATTAACAATTTTAACCATAATTATTTCAGTAATCATTGCATATTTTGTTTTGCAATTCATTGATGAAGTATATTATGGTGAAATGGCGAATAATGAATGGCGAGAAAAAGTTAATAATTTTTATAAAGAAGTTGCTTGTGTTTATTACAAAGGGTTAGCTAAGATATTTTATGATTTTGATAAATCCTAATTAGTTTGAAGGAACTTTTCTATGACCCCGCAAGTTCAACAGCTTTACAAAGTTCTTTACGACAAGGCGAAATCTCTGCCCAATAGCGATGCTTTGGGTATTATGCCGACGCATTTTGTTGGTCCGAAAAGCCGTTTTAAGAAAGGTTTGCCGATGTTCATCGGTCGGGATACTTATGGCCTTGGGCAGGACAAGGTTCCGTTGGTAACCGATTACGAATACGATGGACTGAATTGGCTCAAATCTAGGGATGGCTATTACTTTGATGATTCCTCGTTTTGGAGGGTGGTCGGTCATGTCCTTGAACGGGTTCGTGGTGAGTCGTATGGTTCGAATGTCTTCCATGATTTCTATTGGAGCGACTTGTATAAAATTAATTTCCGCGCGAAACAGGGAACCACACAGGGCTTAAGAAGTAATCAGATTAATGAATGCGCCCAGTTGTTGCTTGCTGAAATGGATGACCTGGATCCCTGCGTTTCTGTTTTCTTGACCGGCGTTTACGAGGGTGAGAAAAAGGGTGTCGGTCGATTCTTTGAACGCTGGGAACCTCGCGGACAACTTAAATCAAAAAATGATTCTACAGGCGAATTTACCCTAGTTGACGGATCTGGAACAATGCATCGATGCATTGTTGTGCCGCACCCGCAAGGAAAAGTACAGGAAGAAATTATTCAGAAGATTTGCTCCCTGTGGAAATAAATGTTAAGAAGGTAGTCTTTCGACAATCCTATTTGAATGATTTCTGGGTGGTCTGTCGGTTATTGAATAAAAAGATGAAAAGGTGGATATGGGAAATACAAACGAATGGACTCTTCAAGAAATTGCCAATTGGTCCGATGTCAAAATAAAAATTCCTGCTATACAACGGGGACTTGTATGGAAACCATGGCAAATTGAATTATTGTGGGATTCTATTTTAAGAGGTTTCCCCATAGGATGCTTTTTGCTTTCTGAAAATTGTGATGGCACATATGATTTGATGGATGGACAGCAACGATTCAATGCAATAACATGTGCTTTTTCACCATTAAAGGACGATTCCCAATCAGAATTATGGATTGATATAGATCCGGAAGTGTCAGAAACAACAAGACTTTTTTGGATTAAAGTGACGACCATTGCCCATCCGTGGGGTTTTGAAAACAATGATGAATGCAAGGTGCTGCCTGCATCAAAGAGACGGAATGCATTAGAGAAATTTGGAAAAACGCCTCACTTCAATATTTATCACGACAACGAAAGGGACAATCTCACTCTTTCAGAGTCGTTTCCTTATATGGCGAAAGCCCCGGTTCCGCTACACTATATGCTGGATGCGTGTAAAGACTCTGCGAATGAGGATGACTTTGCTGAATCCATTATCATCAAGATTAAAGAATCAAATCGTAATTTTGCAAAGAACAAACTTGTTTACGACAAGGAGAAAATCAAGATTTTTTACCCTATATTTAAAAGAATAAAACAATATAGAGTCTACTCAAATGTCATAAACGTTCTAGATAAAACGGATGGTAGGCAAGAAGACGCCTCGGGCCTAGAAATTCTTTTCAATAGACTGAACAGAAATGGAACTCAAATTACCGCTGATGAACTCAAATATTCTGCAATAAAGGCATATTGGCCGGAAATCAGAGACATCAACAATGATTTGGCTCAAGGAATTATGCCTCCGGAAAGACTTGTTTTGATAATATTTAAATTAGTTTTAACAGAAAATAGTAGGTCTCTAAAAAATGAACCAACTATTAAGCAAATTAGAGAACTTGCAGGAGTTGATTCTATAAAAAATCTTGTTAATTGCAAATACAAACACTTCAAAAGCTACTTTGAAAAAATTAATGATTGGTTGGGGGTTGACAAAACTATTGATTCAACACCAATAATTCTTCGTTCTAGGATTATTAACAATTCTCCAGACCTGTTCTTTTTATTAGTCTTCATGGCTAGCAATTCTGTAAATACTCTCCCAAAAGAGACTGTGCGTGCATTTGTCTTTTTTATTCATTTTTTTGTAAGCAATAAATTGCATAAACAAATAATTGAAGGCTATGTACAAAACAGTTATTCTTCTAATCCAGAGACCTTTGAAAGAATTTTTTATACGCAGATTGGTAATCTTGTGAATAAAAATTTTTTTATTCCTTCGTATAAAAGTGGTTTGCGTCTAGATGAGAATAGTATACAATCTAGCGAAAAATGGTTTGAAAATACCTTTTCTTCACACTCCGCACAGCAGATATTCAGCCTCATCAAGAACAATCGTGAAATACTCTTATTTGCCCAAAGGCGGTTTTTAAATAAGAATTTTGATATGTTTCTTTCAACGAGTGGAAAGGCATGGGAAGATCACAATGTCCCATGGGATTACGATCACATTGTTCCCCAGGAATGGATAGCTAGTCAAAGAGGTGGAGCTATCCCGTTTTGCAAACAATGGCTTAATACCATAGGAAATCTTGCTGCTATTCCATTTGAAGTAAATCGCTCGAAGAGCAATAATGGCTGTTGGGATTTTTATGAAAACAATGCTGATGAACTTTTCTTTGATAAAGGTTTTGCTGAACAACAAATTAGAAAAAATAATCTAAAACAAGAATCGTGTGCCGTTAAATTTGCGAACTTCAGTTTGCAACGAATGCAAAAAATATACGAGCAGCTGGACAATGTCCTCAATCCAATAGATTTCAATAAAGTGCTTTGGGACGATAATTATATTGTTAATCGGAAAAAATTTTTTGATGAAATTGAAAAATGCTCAAAGGAGCCTGCATCAAAATCTTTTTTCAATGGAGAAAGCGATGTCCAAATCTTGCATCCATTAGATTGGTGTAGACACTGGATTTCTATCGGATACAAAATCAATAATAAATATTTTATCGCAATGACATCTCAAGGTGAAGCGTTAGATATGGAAATAGGAGTCCGAAAAATAAACAGAGAGGATTCTGAAAAATTGAATGTGACAGGCGCGTTGAAAGATTATACTGTTTATGATAATAACCCTTATTGGTTTATCTGTAAAAATATTCCGGCAGATACGATTGTTGAAATAATTGTCAAAGAATTAGAGATGTTAAGAAAATTTGTATTAGACCATTTGTCATAAAATGTAAAAAAATATTGGTTTGATTTTTTTGTGGAGGGTGCATCGCGCGACATTAATTGTCGTGCGCTTCTTTTATATTGCATAGCAGAAACAAGAGGTTTTGCTATGCAGTTACATTATCAGAATTCGGCAGAGAATTATTTCGGGAATGCGCTGAATCGGTTAGAAGGGGAGTCGCCTGCGGCGAAGGCGGAGTCGAGGACTTCTTTTATCGACTTGAAGATTATGGAATACTGGGTGCGCTTTATGCGGGCGTATCCGGATGGTTGCTGTCGCAGTTTTTGTGAGAATTATTTGCCGGTCCGTTATTATGGCGAATTTGCGGACCGTGTTTACGAGATTCGCGACCAGGTTGATTTTTCGAGTACTATCAGGGCTTCGATTGATGACAAGCATTATGGGGTACGGGAGCTTTTGGAGGCGTATCACGAAACCAGGAATGTTCGCTTTGCTCAGCAGTTTTTTGAGATTATGGCTTATTTGGAGCGCGCGAACGATTGCCTGCGACCGATTGTCGTGCAGATGATTGAAAATTGCGTAAAAGAAAAGCTGGCAAAAGGTTGCTCGTACGATGACGAAGCTTTGCAACGCGCTTTTGAATTAAAGCGTCTTTTCCATTTGTCGGATGAGGCGGTGGAACTGGTGCTTTATTTGTGGCTTCGGAACCATCAGCGACTGTATTTGAGGCTAGAAAACATTCGGGTGAAAGAGGGGGAAACTTTTGACCCGAATGAGCGTGGAGCCTTTAGTCGGATAGCCTTGCTGACGGGGCTTGATGGCACATCGCTTCAGGAACTTTGTTCCAAGGAGAGTCCGCTTCTTAAGTTTCAGTTGGTTCAAATGGAAGAATCGTTCCGCAATACGGATTTGAGAATCAAACGCAAGGAATTGTACCTAGCGGACGACGTGAGCAATTATCTGTATGGTTTCTCAGATATGTCGCAGATTATGGATTTCAGACCGGCTGCAAAACCGTGTGTTCCCTATGAGCAGATTGTCAAGACGAACCCGCAGGCGTCTTTTGTTTTGCAGATGCTGAAATCGCACCAGAAGGGTTCTCCGCTGAACATTCTTTTTTATGGTCGCGAGGGAACGGGCAAGACGGAACTTGCCAAGGCGATTGCGCAAAAGTTGAATGTTACGCTGCTTTCGGTGGGCATCGGTGAAGAATCGATGAGCGAGGAATCCCTTTTGCAGACGCGCTTGCGCTCGATGCTTTTGGCCGATTGGGAATGTGAGCGGAGTGGCGGCATCATCTTGATGGATGAGGCGGACTTGGTCTTGAACAAGGCCGAAAAGGGATTGCTGAATATTATTTTCGAGAGCCTGAAAACGCCTGTCATCTGGATTACGAATAATATCGCGATGATTGAAAATAGCACCCGCCGTCGTTTCGATTATTCGTTGGAATTTTTCTCGTTCAGCAAGAGTGAACGCATTGCGATTTGGCAGTCCGTACTGAAAACGCAGCAAGCGGAATCGATGATGCGTAGCGAAGATATCGAATGTGTCGCCAAGGAAATTCCGGTGATGGCAGGTAGCGCCACTTTGGCAGTTCGGCTTGCGCAACGGATGCAGTCTCAGGAGATGTCGCCTTTGAATGTGGTTCGCGAGGTCGCATCTTCGCATGCGAAACTTTTGGGTATATCGACTTTGCCGCAGGAATCAAGATCGGAGTATAATTTGGATTGCGTCCGTATTTCGAGTGGAGATATTCGGAATGTAGATTATGTCGTGCCGATGCTCAAGAATTTTGATGCCCGTTGGAAAGATTCGAAGGTGACGGGGCGCAGGGAAAACTTGAATATATTCCTGTATGGTCCTCCCGGTACCGGAAAATCGGCTTTTGCAAAGCATGTCGCGCATGACATTCTAGATCGCGAGATTATCGTGAAACGGGCGAGCGATATTCTGGGGAGCCATGTGGGTGAAAGTGAACATAACGTTAGCGCCATGTTCCGTGAAGCGGAACGGAGTGATGCGATTCTGTTTATTGACGAGGCGGACAGTTTCTTTGAAAATCGTGGCAACGCGAAAAATCATTGGGAAGTGACGCTTGTGAATGAGTTCATTTGCCAGATGGATTCGTTCAATGGGATGCTGATTGCTGCGACAAACTACGAGAATGTTCTGGATTGGGCGATTCGCCGGCGCTTTCAGCTGAAACTGGCGTTTAACTATATGGATCTGCCGCAAATTTCAAAAACATGGACGGCATTTTTCGGGGGCCATTGCCCCAAGGAAATCCTTCGCTGTGATAATGTGGCGATTAGCGACTTTCAGAATGTGCGCCGCAAGCTGGAATATGTGCCTGCCGAGTTGCGGACGAAGGAACTTATCTTGCAGAACATGCTCGAAGAACTCGCCAATAAAGACGACCATCAGGGCCGTAGGCTGGGGTTGTAGAGTTTAACAAATCTATATTTTCCACGATGTCCATCTTTACCAAATACATCCAGAACGAAGAACACTATTCCGAAGTGATTTCACGAATCATGTCGGTTCGCAATAACTTGTGGATTGGTACTGCCGACATTAAGGATGTGTATGTGAAACAGGATGGTGAGGCGATTCCGTTGCTGGGGCAGTTGGCTGCGCTTTTGAAGCGGGGGGTGGGCGTGCGTTTGATTCATGCGAAGGAGCCTGGCCCGAATTTTCGCGAGGACTTTGACCGCTTTCCGATTCTGGTGACGGATTTGGAGCGCGTGATGTGCCCGCGAGTGCATTTCAAGATGATGATTTTTGATCTTGAAACGGCTTACATCGGGTCCGCGAATTTGACGGGTGCGGGAATCGGCATGAAAAGCTCTCTACGCCGTAACTTCGAGGCGGGAATCCTCACGAATGACCCTGCGCTTGTCGAACCTGCTATAGAACAGTTCGATACGTTGTGGATGGGCTCGCATTGCAAAAAATGTGGCCGCCAGGAATTCTGCGGTGACAGGATTAAGTAGACTTTCTTTCGTACAGGTTCACCAGTTCCTTCGCGCTGTCGAGTACCATTTGGCGGAGCTTGGCGGGCTTTAGCACCTCAGCGATAGAACCATAGTACATGATCCATTGCTTGAGCAGACCGTTCACGGCGACTTTCATGGTCACGTGTATGTCGCCGCAGTCCAGTTCCTTGATTTTCATGCTGGGGTGATAGGGGCGTTCCTGCAGAAAGTTTTTGGCGTAGCCCGGGAAATAGATGACGACTTTTTCTTCTTGTTGGTCTTGGTCGCCGGACAGCAGCGTACCGGTGCGGATTCGTTTACGGAGAATGTCGACAACTTTCGGATCTTCGACGAATTGTTCGCGCAAAAGTTTTACGGATTGAATACGGCGGAGCTTGAGGGTGTATGTTTGATCGGGGTGGTGCTGCGATACGCAACCGATGTAGATTTCGCCCTGGTGGATGGCTACCATCAGCGGAATGCGCGGCTTGTTGGTAGGATTTCCCCAATTGTCGGTGTAGGCGATTTGCACCTTCTGTTTTTTACGAATTGCATCAAGAATGACCGGCAGATTTTTGCCGACATTTTCGTCAACGCTCGGTGGCGTACCCATGAATAGGATGCGTCCATTCAATTCCTTCGCGTAATATGCTAAAGTCGATTGTTCCTTAGCGGGCAAGTCCTGCGTGATTCTCTTGATCAAGTCTTCGATGAGGTTTGAAGTTGCTGGATAAATGTTCGCGATGCGCTGCAGGAACATGAAATGCAGTAGCGTGTCGCCAAATTCCGGGAATATGAGCTTGTTCGCGCGTTCTAGCGCCACTTGGTAATAGGTCCTGCCGCTTTCAACAGAGCGCTTGATGTAACCGCCCCCTATATTGGAAAGCGCTTGCATGTCTCGCTGAACGCTCCGTAAGTCCCCTTCACGGAAGTCTAAGTGCCGCATGATGTCTGTTACACTGTAACGGTTGTTGTAGTGCGCCATCATGTAGACGAATATCTGTATCATTCGTTCGCCGCGAGTTTGACTGGCCATAAAGCCTCCTGCAGAAGTGCAATTCTCATAAAGTGAGAAGTATTTCTTAATATATAAAATGTAGACGACAATAATTGTCGTCTTTTTATGCGAAAGCAGTTCGTTTGCCGAAGCATGGAGGCTGCTTGGCCCCTGCCAAGGAATCAGAAAAATTCTAAATTTGGCCCTGTCATGTTTTTGAGGAAACATTTGGGGCTTATTTTTGGATTTGGAGTGGCGGTTATTGCGCTTGCCATGGTCTACCTTTCTACTCGTCCGCTTATCCCGTTGGTCGTTCAGGAACAGATCGAAGCCGATATTGAAAAATGTGGCGGGCAGCTGAAAGAGACTCGTTGCGCGGTAAGCGGTGTAGACGACTGGATTTTCTTGCAGGAAAGTCTTGTCAACCTGGTGGTGGACTGGAAAGAAAATTTGAATTCATTTGTGGCTTTCAACGATTCGCTGGAAGCGCGCGGTATCAAGTTGGTGGTGGTGCCTGTTCCAGACAAATTGCAAATCGAGGCGGAACATTATTCGGAAGAATTGTCGGGTGGTATCGTTGCCCCGCAATATGAAGAATGGGTAGATGCGTTGCAAGACGAAGGCATTGTCGTTGTCGATGCGGTGGAGGAGTTTCTCGAAAAGAACGAGGAAACGCCCATGTTCGAGGCGTACGAAAGCCATTATACAAGTGCCGGTCGGCAGGTTCTTGCCCAGATGATTGCCGATACCATCAACGAGATGAACTTGGATATTCCGAGAGAAGAATGGTTCCTGCGCGACACGATTGTTCCCGGCACCGGAAATCTTTATCACTTGAAGTACAATTCTTACCCTGATTACGATGTGCGCGTGTTAAAGACCGTGGATGCGGAAGGTAAACGCTACCGCGGATCCAAAGATGCTCCCATTGTGATAATTGGCGACAGCAATGCCGATTTTGGCTGGAACAGCTCTTCCAATATAGGCGCCTACATTGCGCAGGCGACAGGGATAGAGACGTTTACGCGTAGCCGTATTGGTGGCGGAAACTTTGGTCCGACCTTGTTCAAGGACCGTTCGGAATTCCTGGAAGGAAAAAAGATGGTGGTCTGGGTGTTTGATGGCCGTGAACTTTACGGCGATTTCAGCATGCCGGAATTCTAGCTTTTTACTCCGCGCTGGCTAAGGCTTTCTTGTAGATGTCCTGCATCACGAGGCCTGCGATCATGAATCCGAAAATAGCGGTGGAGTGCGCCATGGTGCCGTTGATTTGCGCCTTGCTGCTGCACCATTCGTGATCGACCAGGTTTGCATTCTGGAGTTCGGCTTCGCTCCTTTCGTGGCGCACCTTGGGGCACATGCAGGCGTCCGTTCCGCAAGAGGAATTCTTGCCGCGGTTTTTCAGGAGTTCGTCGCTGTAGACGCATAGCACTTTTTTCTTGAGAGCCATTTTCTTTTTCTTGAACTTGTCGCGGAGCGCGCGGGCGAGCGGGCAACCGGCGACTTTCCAGAATTCGGCGACCTTGATTCGTGTGGGGTCCATCTTGAGGGCTGCCCCCATTGAAGAAAATACCGTGGCCTTGGTGCGCGTGGCGTGCCACAACAGCTGCATCTTGTTTTCGAGGCTGTCGATGGCATCGATGATGTAGTCGAATGTGTCCAGTTGGAATTTGTCCGTATTCGCTTCTTCGTAGATGTCTTGGAGTGCTACGATGTTGGCGTGCGGGTTGATTTCGAGCAGACGATTTTTCAGTACGTCCACCTTGACTTGCCCCACGGTTTTCGTGGTGGCCATCAGTTGGCGGTTCACGTTGGTGACGCACACGCGGTCTGAATCAACGAGTACGAGTTCCTTGATGCCGGAACGCACCAGGCTTTCGGCGCACCAGCTGCCGACTCCGCCGAGACCGAAGATGATGACGCGCTTCTGGTAGATGTTGTCCATCACGTCGTCCCCGAGCAGGAGCGATGTGCGGTTAAAGATGCCTTTCTCGATTCCCATACGAGTCCCGGTTAACCGAAGAGTCGGAGTACGCGCTTGATGCCGGCGATAAAGCGGTCGATGTCGCGCTTCAGGGTGTACGCGCCGAAGCTCAAACGAAGCGTGGCGTCGACGCCGAAGCGGTCCATGACAGGTTGGGCGCAGTGGTGCCCGCTGCGGACGGCTACGTTTTCTTCGTCGAGAATCATGGCGGCGTCGCTTACGGCGATGCCGTCGAGTGTAATACTGATGAGAGCGCCGCGTTCCTTCGGGTTGCCGAGAACTTTCACTTGCGGAATCTGGGCGAGTTGTTCCAGCGCATACTGCGTAATTTCTTCTTCGTGCTTGCGGATGTTCTCGATGCCAACCGCATTGATCCATTCGATGGCTTTGCCGAGGCCGATGACTTCGGCAATCATGGGCGTGCCAGCCTCGAAGCGTGCGGGAACGTCGGCGTAAGTCGTCTTTTCGAAGGTCACGTTCTTGATCATCTCGCCGCCGCCGTGCCAGGGGGGCATGCTGTCGAGAACTTCGTACTTGCCGTAGAGAACGCCTACGCCTGTCGGGCCGTACATCTTGTGTCCGCTGAAGGCGATAAAATCGCAGTCGAGTTTTTGCACATCAATCTTGATGTGGCTCGAACTCTGGGCGGCGTCAATCAAAATTTTTGCCTGCGGGGCAAGCTTGCGGACGGTCGCAATGATTTCTGCAATGGGGTTTACCGTGCCGACGGAATTGCTCACGTGGGCGACGGCCACCATCTTGGTGCGTGGAGTGAGTAATCCGGGTAGTGCCGCCAAATCCAAATCGCCGTTGTCCAAAACGGGAATCACCTTGATCTTGGCGCCCTTCATTTCGGCGACGATTTGCCAGCTCACGATGTTGGCATGGTGTTCGAGTCCGCTGATCAGAATTTCGTCGCCTGCTTCGAAGAACTTGCGGCCGTAACTCCACGCCACCAGATTGATGCTTTCGGTGGTGCCGCGGGTGAATACGATTTCGTCTTCGGTTTTGGCGTTGATGAACTTGGCCACGTTCTTGCGGGTGGCTTCGAATGCTTCGGTGGTGCGAGCGCTCAAGCGATACACGCCGCGCTTTACGGAACTGTAGTGCTCGCGGTAAAAATCGTTCATGACGTCGATCACGCAGTCGGGCTTTTGCGTGGTGGCCGTGCTGTCGAGGAAGGCGAGCGGCTTTGCGTCCTTATCGCCTGCGACGAGCATCGGGAATTCGTTGCGGATTTTTTCAGCATCAATCATGCGCCCAAATATAGAAAATGCAAAAAGGAATTTTCTGTACCGGGCTATATGTTTGTTTTATGGCTGGCTATAAACCGCTAATCACTGTCTACTTCCTACTGCCTACTTCTTACTTTTTCTATATTTGTGGCGGAATTTTTTGTGAGGGTTAAAATGAAAATTCTTAGAGGTGTATTGTTTATAGGGGTTCTTGCTTTGGGCGCGACAACTGCTTTTGCCCAGCCGGAACTTCGCGATGCTATTGATAATGGCGATATTGCAACCGCCCAGAAAATCGTAAAAAAGGGCGCTGCCGAAGAAATCTATTGCGGCAAGCTTTCGCCTACCGATGCCGTCAAGGTTTACGAAAAGATCTTCAAGGCCATGCCTTACGAATCGTTCTCGAATTGCCAATCGCAATTCTCTTACGGTTACGGCACCAAGGTCTGCGCCAATGCCAAGGCCATGGATGCATGTACCGAGGTGATTTCGTACCTGCTTTTGGAAGGCGAATCGGGCAATACGAAGGCTCTTGAAACTTTGGAATCGGTGGCCAAGGTCGCCCTGAAGACGAAGGGCTATTCCAAGCCGGTCAAGGTTGATGCCGACACGAGCATTTGGGTGCCTTGCCCCAAGAAGAAGGGCGAAGCCCGTGACAAGTGCATTGAAGAATGCTATGAAAAGGCCGGCAGCCTGCGCGATACCATTCGCGAAGCTGCTTGCGCTACCAAGCCGGAACACTTTGTCGATACGACTATCAAGGTGAAGGTTCCTTCTCCGCTTTATGAAAAGCTCCGTAAGGGCTTGCTCGAAGGTTACTGGAAGACTCCGAAGAGCGCTGCTGAAAAGTATTCCAAGATCATGCAGGCCTCTGCCAAGGCTCTCTCGATTCCGGATACGGCGATCATTAACCTAGCTTACGTGAATCGCTGGGCCGACAAGCACAAGGCCGACTCTACGGCGCTCCCGGGTGGCGAACTCTTCCGTTTCTGCACGTCTTGGCAGCCGGCGGTGGACTCTATCTTGGGTGCCAAGGAATTTGAAACCCGTTGCCCGGTGTTCGAATCGTTCGTGGACAATCGCGATGGCCAGACTTACAGGGTTAAGGAAATCAATGGCACGCGCTGGTTTGTGCAGAATCTGAACTTTGCGATTGAAGAAAACTCCATGTGCTATGACCGCGAAGAAGAAAATTGCGCTACTTACGGCCGCCTGTATACGCATGAGGCTGCTTTGACGGCTTGCCCCGAAGGCACTCGTCTTGCAACCGATGACGATTGGAAAATGCTTGAAATTTATGCCGGTGGTGCAAATGAAGCGGCAGTCCGCCTGCGTAGCAATGGCTCTGATGATTATGCCTTTACGGCCATGTTCGGTGGCTACGCCAACAAGAACGGCATCTCGGTGATTCAGGGCGAAGGTGCTTATTTCTGGACGAGCAAGGATGTGGGTGACGGTCGCGGTATTGCACGCTCCATGTTCAACACCGACAAAGAAGTGTCTGCTATTCCGGTTGACAAAAAGTTCTGGCTCTCTGTGCGCTGCGTCGTGAATGCGGCTCCTGCAGAAGAATCCGCTCCCGCTGCTGTTGAATGATGTGTAATGAGTCATGTGAAATGAGTAATGAATAATCACTCATCTCACATCTCACATCCCTAACCACTGTCTACTTCCTACTGTCTACTTCTTCCTATGTCTTTCAAACCGACTTGCGACCGCGATTCTTGGGTAAAGCGCCAGGCCTTGATGAATAAGGTGCGTCGCTTCTTTGAAGGTCGCGGAGTGCTCGAAGTGGAAACGCCGACGCTTTCAAATGCGGGCGGTACCGACCCTCAGCTAGACTACTTTGAGGTCGAGGGCAAGCATTTCATGATGACGAGCCCCGAGTTCCATATGAAGCGCTTGCTTGCGGCAGGTTTCGGCGACATTTTCCAGATTACAAAGTCTTTCCGCAAAGATGAATTCGGTGCCCACCATAACAATGAATTCAGCATGGTGGAGTGGTACCGTGTCGGCATGCCGCAAGAAAAGTTGATGGACGAAGTCGAAGCACTCGTTTCTGAAATCATCGGCAAGCCGATTAACGCTCGCCGCACGCGCTGGATTGATGCGTTTAAGAATTACGCCGGCGTGAATCCGCTGACGGCTTCGGGCGAAGAATTTGCCGCGGCCTGTACGGCCCGCGATATTCCGCTACCGGCCGATGGCACGGCCATGTCCCGCGAAGACTGGTGGGATTACCTGATGGTGTTTGCGGTGGAACCGGTACTTGCCAAGAACGGCCCCGAGTTCATTCTGGATTACCCGCAGTCCCAGGCGGCACTTGCGCAAACGTATGTGGGCGAAGACGGCTACACTTGGGCGCGTCGATTCGAACTGTTTGTAGACCAGGTGGAACTTTGCAACGGCTACACGGAACTCACCGATGCGGCAGAACAGCGCAGACGTTTTGCTGCCGACCTTGAAATCCGTCGCAGCATGAACAAACCGCAACCGCCGATTGACGAGAACTTCTTGGCGGCACTTGAATCGGGAATGCCCGCCTGTTCTGGCGTGGCGCTTGGTCTAGACCGATTGTTTATGCTTGCAATGGGAAAGTCCGAAATCAAGGACGTGATACTCTTCCCGAGTCCTATTGCTTAAGGGCTTTCTCGATTAACTTTCGCATCTGTTTTTCGTCGAATTCACCGACGTTGATTTTCACGATGCTGTCTTGTGCGTTTACAAGATAAGTCACAGGAATCACGCCCGGATTTCCGAGAACGTTCATCATGTCGTAATTCCAGTGGAATGTGGTCCAATTGATGCCTGCGGCCTTGTTGTACTTGGCGCCGATTTTGGGGGAGTCGTCTTCGTTCACCATCAGAATCTTGAAACCCTTGTCGGCAAATTCTTCGTCAAGTTTTTTGAGGAGCGGAAGCTCGGCGCGGCAGCCGGGGCACCACGATGCGGTCAGTGCGATTAAGGTGACGGTTCCCTTTTCGGCTTGGTAGGTGGAGATGCCTCCGTCAAGGAGTTTGCCTTTGAAATCTTCGATTTTGGTGGGGGCGGTTTGGAAGTGTTCCTGCCCGCATGCAGAAAACGAGAATGCAAGTGCCAAAAGCAACGTGCAAACCACAGAAAAAACACCTCGCGAAGAGGTTATTTTACGCCCAAGTTCCATTCTACCATAATAAAATAGCGTTTTTTTGAAAAAAATGTGCATTTTTAATGGAAATATGCCCGTTTTTTAAGTTATATTCTTAAGCATGGCATACAATATTCAAGATCTTCTTTCTGAAATGGTCCAGCGTGGCGCTTCTGACTTGCATATTACCGCAGGTGCGCCTCCTCTCATTCGTCTTTCCGGCAAGCTTACGCCTATTGGCGAAGACAAGCTGAAACCGGACGAAACCATGCGCATGACCTACAGCTTGATGAACGAAGGCCAGAAGAAGACTTTCGAACAGCAGAAGGAATGCGACTTTTCTTTCGGTATTGCAAACCTCGCGCGTTTCCGTGCGAACGCCTATTTGCAGCGCGGTTGCGTGGCTTTGGCCTTGCGTATTATTCCGCTCGAAATCAAGACCTTTAAGGATCTCGGCCTTCCGAAAATCATGGCCGAATTTACGACCCGTCCGTCGGGCCTTGTGCTGGTGACGGGTGCTACCGGTTCCGGTAAGTCCACGACCTTGGCTGCCATGATCGACAAGATCAACAAGGAACGTCACGACCACATTTTGACGGTGGAAGACCCGATCGAATTCTTGCACAAGCACCAGGGCTGTATGATCAACCAGCGTGAAGTCGGTAGCGATACCAACAGCTTTGCCCAGGCGCTTAAGATGGCTCTCCGTCAGGACCCTGACGTGGTGCTTATCGGCGAAATGCGTGACCTTGAAACGATTCGTGCTGCCCTTACCATTGCGGAAACCGGTCACTTGGCTTTTGCAACTTTGCATACCAACTCTTGTGTGCAGACCATTAACCGTGTGGTCGATGCGTTCCCGAAGGGCGAACAGCAGACCGTGCGTACGCAGCTTTCGTTCGTGCTGCAGGGCGTGATATGCCAGACCCTTATGCCGCGTATTGGCGGTGGCCGCGTGATGGCTTACGAAGTCATGAACGTGACGCCGGGTATTCGTGCCCTGATTCGCGATGACAAGGTACACCAGATTGAATCCATGATTGAAATTGGCCAAAAGTTCGGCATGAACACCATGAATATGTGCTTGTGCGAATTGGTGAAGAACCACAAGGTCGACCGTTTCGATGCGCTTGCCCGTTCTCCGAGTCCGGACCAGCTGGAACAGTTGTTTGTGAAAGAAGGCGTGTAATTTATGGCAGAATTCCTTTACAAGGCGACAAATAGCCAGGGTAACAATTTTGAGGGAACTCTCGAAGCGAAGGACAAGGCTGAAGCTGAAGCGCTCTTGATGCGCAGGCGCCTTATCATTGTAAGCCTCAAGAAGAAACCGACTGAAATCAAGATTAAGATTGGTTCGGGTATTAAGCCTGCAGAAATTGCACGTTTTACCCGTATGTTCTCTTCGATGAGTTCTGCCGGTTTGCCCATGTTGCAGTGCTTGAACATTCTGGAGAACCAGTGTGAAAACCCGGAACTCAAGAATGTGGTCCACAAGATTACGCAGTCCATTAACGGTGGTTCTTCGTTGGCTGACGCTTTGTCCCAACACCCGAAGGTGTTCAGTACCCTGTATACGAACATGGTGGCGGCCGGTGAAGCGGGCGGTATCTTGGATGGTATTTTGGCCCGTTTGGCAGAAACCTTGGAAAACCAGGAACGCTTGAAACGTAAGGTGAAAAAGGCTTTGACCTACCCGGTGATGCTTATTATCGTGGGTATCTTGGTGGTGATTGCCCTTATGACTTTCGTGGTGCCGACCTTTGCTGAACAGTTCGCAGCTTTGGATGCTGAACTCCCGGCGCCGACTCAAGCGGTGATGGGTATTTCTGACTTTATCCGTGATAACGGTGCGTTCCTGTTTATTGGTGCAATCCTCATAATAGTCGGCTTTAAGGTGGCCATGCGCGTGCCTGCGGCCAAGTTTGCCTGGGACGGCTTTATGTTGAAGGTGCCCAAGCTAGGTGACCTTCAGATTAAATCGACCACGGCAAGTTTCTCGAGAACGCTTGGTACTTTGTTGAATGCCGGTGTGTCCATCATGGATTCCTTGAAGGTGGTGGCCTCGACTGTGACGAACAAGGTGGTGGAAAAAGGTATCAACAAGATTGCCATCGGTATTGCAGGCGGTAAGAGCATTGCAGACCCGATGCAGGAAACAGGCCTGTTCCCTCCCATGGTGATTCAGATGACTGGCGTGGGTGAAAAAACCGGTAACCTGGGCGGCATGCTTTTGAAGCTGGCAGACTTCTACGATGAAGAAGTGGACGCTGCAGTGGACGCCGTGGTGGGCATGATGGAACCGTTGATCATCGTGTTCCTCGGCGGTGCTGTCGGTGGCTTGCTGATTGCAATGTATATGCCGATGTTTTCCATGGGCGACGCGGTCAAGGGATAAAATTTCGCTCGTATCCAAGCAAAATTTTTGTTGTAAGGTGTTTATCCCTTGCCTGAGAAGGTTCTCGGTAGCCTTTCGGCAAAATCTCGTATTTGAAAAAAAAAGCGGACTTTGGTCCGTCTTTTTTTTGTTATAGATCTTTCGTTCAGAAGCGAGAAAGTTAGGCGCCGAGGATTTTTTTTGCGTTAGCAATTCTTTCGGGACTTGGCGACTTCACGTCTTTGAGCACGTAGTCGATGCCGAGTTCTTGGTACTTGGCGAGGGCGAGGGCGTGGTAGGGTAGGATTTCGACTTTTTCGACGTTGTGGAGCGTGTCGATGAATTCGCGCGTCTTGATGAGGAGTTCGTCGTTGTCGCTCATGCCGGGGACGAGTACGTGGCGGATCCAGATGGGTTTGTGGATTTCATCCAGGTAGCGGAACATGTCGATGATGTTCTTGTTGTCGTGGCCGGTGAGTTTCTTGTGTTCTGCGGAATCGATGTTCTTGATGTCGACGAGGAGCAAGTCTGTTGCATCCATAAGGCGCTTGAACTTGCCGAAGTAGGGCTCGTTACGAACAAAGTTTACGCCGGAGGTGTCGATGCAGGTGTGTACGCCTGCGGCTTTGGCGGCTTCGAAGAACTCGATGAGAAAATCCATTTGCGCAAGCGGCTCGCCACCGCTGACTGTGATGCCGCCGTCTTTACCCCAATAGCTCTGGTAGCGTAGGGCTTTCTTTAAAAGGTCTTGCGCAGAGATGTCGTATGCTCCGGCTTTGTCGCCTTTGAAATCCCAGGTTTCGGGGTTGTGACAGAACTGGCAACGCATGGGACAGCCTTGCACAAACACGACAAAACGCACTCCGGGGCCGTCTACCGAGCCAAAGGTCTCTAATTTATTGATTCGTCCGAGCATATTGTAAATGTAGAAATTTATGGATTGATACTTTTGATACAGTTGTGTTTGGTTTGCGTTTTGGACGCTACTCGGGAGCTGGAAAAGGGGGTATATTTATATTCAAAGAAACGAGGTAGTTTATGAAAACGAAATTCCTTCTCCCGATTATCGCTCTTGGCCTGTTCGCCGCTTGCGGCGATGACAGCAGCTCTCATACTCCTGTAGCTTCTGATCCGTCCGCTGTGGTGGACCCGACTCAGAATCCGACTCAGACTGATCCTGCAACCAATCCTGCCGTGACTGACCCTGCTCAGACGCAGACTGACCCTGCTACGACCCCGACTGATCCGGCAACGACTCCGACGGATCCTGCAACGGATCCCGCTGTGACCGATCCGACCGTGACTGACCCGACGACTCCGACCGATCCGGCTACGGACCCGGCCGTGACTCCGGACCCGACTCAGGCTGGTGGCTGCAAGAATATTGTTCGCACGAATATCGTTGCTCCGGCAATGGTGCCTGAAGTGAGCGCAACCGGTAGCTACAGCTACTACGGTGCTGAAGTTTCTGGTACGGATCAGTTCAAGTACGGCCGTTTCGAAGCTTGCATGAAGATGGTTTCGATTCCGGGTTCCGTGAGCTCCATGTTCCTTTACTACGATGATTCCTGGAAAAAGGAAGAAGAACCGTGGAACGAAATCGATATTGAAGTGCTCGGCAAGGGCGGTACGATGTGGCAGTCCAACATCATTACCCGCGAAGGCGATCCTTCTATCAAGAGCAACACGTCTTCTGAAAGCAAGCCGCTGCACGAATTTGGTTTCGATGCAACTGAAGGATTCCACTTGTTTGCAATGGTTTGGACTCCGGAATACGTCTCTTGGGAAATCGACAGCGTCGAAGTTCGCCGTGACTCGATTGGCATTACCCGCGGTACTCACGCCGATGCAGACCAGGTTGCCTTCTTGACCGAAAATCAGTCCCTGCGCTTTAACCTGTGGGCATCGAAGAGTGCCGCATGGGTGGGCAAGTTCACTGGCGACGAACTCGCCAACGGACCGCAGGTACAGTGGATTGACTACGTTCGCGTGTACTCCTACGACGAAGCTACCAAGACCTTTACTCAGACCTGGCAGGATGACTTCGATGGCGAAGACCTCTCGGATCACTGGACCGCAGGTAACTGGGAAATGGAACGCGTCATGCTCTCTCGCGATAACGTGGTCGTTGAAGGCGGCTACTGCAAGATGCTCATGACCCGCGAACCGGACTAATCTAAAGTCCTCGCAGTAATAAACATTTTTGTTCTCCTCCATAAATCAAAACGTCCCGGATGAAAATCCGGGGCGTTTTTTATATGCTCTTTTGCGCGCTATTACAACACACCGTGGCAGGTGCGGCTGATGACGTCGTCCTGCTGTTCCTTCGTGAGCGAGAGGAACTTGACAGCGTAGCCGGAAACGCGGATGGTGAAGTTCGCGTATTCGGGCTTTTCCGGGTGCGCCTGGGCGTCGAGCAACTTTTCCACGCCGAACACGTTCACGTTCAGGTGGTGGGCGCCCTGGGCGAAGTAACCGTCCATGACGGTGACGAGCTTCTGGGCGCGTTCATCGTCGCTGTGGCCGAGAGCGTTCGGGCTGATGGTCTGCGTGTTGCTGATGCCGTCGAGTGCGTATTCGTACGGGAGCTTGGCAACAGAGTTGAGCGAGGCCAGGAGACCGTTCTTTTCGGCGCCGTAGCTCGGGTTTGCACCGGGAGCGAACGGGGCGTGAGCCGGACGACCATCGGGGAGAGCGCCCGTGGCCTTGCCGTAAACAACGTTACTGGTAATCGTAAGAATCGACGTGGTCGGTTCGGCACCGCGGTAGGTGTGGTGCTTCTTGATCTTCGCGATGAATTCCTTGAGGAGCCAGACTGCAATTTCGTCGGCGCGGTCGTCGTCGTTGCCGTATTTGGGGAAGTCGCCTTCGATCTTGAAGTCCTTCACGAGGCCGTTTTCGCCGCGAACGACGGAGACCTTTGCGTACTTGATGGCGCAGAGGCTGTCGACCACGTGGCTGAAGCCTGCGATACCCGTTGCAAACGTGCGGCGCACGTCAGTATCGATAAGGGCGAGTTCAGCAGCTTCGTAGTAGTACTTGTCGTGCATGTAGTGGATCAGGTTCAGCGTGTTCACGTAGATACCTGCGAGCCATTCGAGCATGATGTCGTACTTGTGCATCACTTCGTCGTAGTTCAGCACGTCGCCGGTGATCGGAGCGAGTTCCGGACCAATCTGCATGCCGGGCACGAGACCGGCTTCTTCATCCTTGCCGCCGTTGATAGCGTAGAGGAGAGCCTTGGCGAGGTTGGCGCGAGCACCGAAGAACTGCATTTCCTTACCGGTCTGCGTTGCAGACACGCAGCAGCAAATGCTGTAGTCGTCACCCCAAACCGGGCGCATCACGTCATCGTTTTCATACTGGATCGAGCTGGTCGTCACAGAAATGAAGGCGGCGTATTCCTTGAAGTTTTCAGGGAGGCGCTTGGTGTAGAGAACGGTGAGGTTGGGTTCCGGAGACGGGCCCATGTTTTCGAGGGTGTGCAAGAAACGGAAGTCGTTCTTGGTGACCATCGGGCGGCCATCCTGGCCCATACCGCCGACTTCGAGGGTGGCCCACACCGGGTCGCCGCTGAAGAGCTGGTTGTAAGATTCGATACGGGCGAACTTGACCATGCGGAACTTCATGACCATGTGGTCCACGAGTTCCTGGGCTTCGCTTTCGGTAAGCACGCCGTTCTTGAGGTCACGTTCGATATAAATGTCGAGGAAGGTCGAAATACGGCCAACGCTCATGGCGGCACCGTTCTGCGTCTTGATGGCAGAGAGGTAACCGAAGTAGAGCCACTGGAAGGCTTCGCGGGCGTTGGTAGCCGGCTTCGAAATGTCGAAACCGTAGCTCTGAGCCATCACCTTCATGGCCTTAAGGGCCTTGATCTGTTCGGCGACTTCTTCGCGGAGGCGAATCACATCGTCGGTCATGGTGCCGTCACCCACGTGGGCGAGGTCGTTCTGCTTCTGCTGGATGATGTAGTCGATACCGTAAAGGGCTACGCGGCGGTAGTCACCCACGATACGGCCACGACCGTAAGTGTCCGGAAGACCGGTCAGCAAGTGGGCCTTGCGGACGGCGCGAATTTCCGGAGTGTAGCAGTCGAACACAGCCTGGTTGTGGGTCTTGTGGTAGTCGGTAAAGATCTTGTGGAGGTCAGCGCTCGGCTTGTAGCCGTACTGCAGGCAAGATTCTTCGGCCATCTTGATGCCGCCGAACGGCATGAAGGCGCGCTTCAGCGGCTTGTCGGTCTGGAGACCCACGACCTTTTCCAGGTCCTTGAGGCTTTCGCTGATGTAGCCCGGCTTATGGCTCGTGATGCTCGAAACGATGTCGGTGTCCATATCGAGCACGCCGCCCTTCTTGCGTTCTTCGGCCTGCAGCTTCTGGAGTTCGCCCCAGAGTTTTTCGGTGGCGTCTGTCGGGCCTGCCAAAAATTCCTTGCCGCCTTCGTATGCGGTGTAGTTGCGTTGAATAAAGTCGCGTACGTTAATCTCTTCTTGCCAACGTCCGCCCTCAAAGCCTTTCCATGCTTCGCTCATGATTTTCCTTCTTTGCTCGGCTGGCCAACGCCATAAATTCAGACAGCCGAGTCTTTCTTTTTGTTGATTTTTGTTTGAACCCCAATATAGAAAATAAGGGGGTATGCCCAAAGGGATTATTTGGACTATATTTTGCTTTCTTGACGCACTTCTTTACAGATTATGTTTTTTGTAAAAGACCTAATCCTTCGCCTATCAAGGAGTTAGGAACTTGTATGAAGGCCTCGGGTTTTAGGGCAGAGCCCTAGGAGAGGGGGTAGCGAAAGACTTGTTTCAAGGCTTTCGCGAGGGGGAAACTAACCCCTTACAAGACCGTTCGGCTCTTATGTAGACATGAAAATGTGATTTCGCCTCACTCTCGCCAACACGACTCGTTCATACGAGTCGCTTTTGGCTCACGGATTGCTGAATCTCTGCTTGATTTTTCTATCTTTGCGCTCGTAAAATAAAAGGGACACATTATGCCTACTATGACTTCTGCGCAGGTGCGCGAATCTTTCATCAAGTTCTTTGAATCCAAGGGCCACCTCTTTGTGCGTTCTTCGCCGGTGGTTCCGCATGACGACCCGACGCTCATGTTCACGAACGCGGGCATGAACCAGTTCAAGGCTATCTTCCTGGGCGACAATCCGAAGGGTTGGAAGCGCGCATGCAACAGTCAGAAGTGCCTCCGCGTGTCCGGTAAGCACAACGACCTCGACGTGGTGGGCCGCGACAACTACCACCACACCTTCTTCGAGATGCTCGGCAACTGGAGCTTTGGCGACTACTACAAGAAAGAAGCTATTTCTTGGGCTTGGGAACTCTTGACCGAAGTGTGGAAGCTCCCGAAGGAACGCCTGTTCGCGACCGTGTACCAGGACGATGACGAAGCCTGGCAGATTTGGAAGGACGTGTCCGGTCTTCCGGATGATCGCATCATGCGTTTTGACGCTCACTCCAACTTCTGGGAAATGGGCGACACCGGTCCCTGCGGCCCCTGCTCCGAAATCCACTACGACCGCGGCGACCTCGCTACGCAGGCCGAAACGTTCAAGGACCCGATCAAGGGCGTGAACGGCGAAAACGACCGCTATATTGAAATTTGGAATAACGTGTTCATGCAATACGAACGCGTGAGCGATGGCTCCCTGATTCCGCTGAAGGCCAAGAACGTCGATACCGGTATGGGTTTCGAACGTATCTGCGCTATTCTTCAGGGCAAGACCAGCAACTACGACACTGACGTGTTCACCCCGATCATCGCTAAGATCGCTGAACTCTCTGGCGTTCCATACAACGATGGCGAAGCCGGCACCCCGCACCGCGTGATTGCTGACCACATCCGCGCCATTTCTTTTGCTATTGCTGACGGCGCACTTCCCTCTAACGAAGGTCGTGGCTACGTGCTCCGCCGCATTCTCCGCCGCGCCAGCCGCTTTGCTCGCCTGCTTGGCCAGAAGAAGCCGTTCATTTGCCAGCTCGTTCAGGTGCTCGCCGACACGATGGGTGACGCCTTCCCGGAAATCCGCGAACGCAAGGAATTCGTTGCTAGCGTCATCAAGAGCGAAGAAGAAAGCTTTATCCGCACGCTGGACGCCGGCCTCGAACGCTTCGCCGCTATCTCTGCCGAACTCAAGAAGGGCGACAAGATTCCGGGTGACAAGGTGTTCTTGCTCTATGATACCTATGGATTCCCGCCGGACCTCACGGGCATTCTCGCCGAAGAAAAGGGCCTCCTCATCGATGAAGAAGGCTACGAGAAGTGCATGGAAGAACAGAAGGCCCGCGCCCGCGCCAACATGAAGCAGGGCATCAACACCATGGGTACCGAAGGCTGGACGCAGTACAGCGAAGAAAGCACCAAGTTCGTGGGCTATGAACTTTCCGCTTGCGAAACGAAGGTTGTCCGCTGGCGTGAAGACAAGGGCGTGCTCAGCATCGTGCTTGAAACTTCTCCGTTCTATGCCGAAATGGGTGGCCAGGTCGGCGATAAGGGTACGCTCGTTTCTGGCGACCTCGAAATTGACGTGTTCGACACCGTGAAGGTGAACGACACTGCCCTCTGCCGTGGTAAGGTGAAGAAGGGTACGGCAAACGAAGAAACGATGGGTGCTGTGTTCATGGCAACTGTCGATAACGACCGCCGTAACGACATCCGCAAGAACCACTCCGCCACTCACTTGCTGCAGGCCGCTCTCCGTCAGGTGCTCGGCACTCACGTGCAACAGCAGGGTAGCTTCGTTTCGAACGAACTTCTCCGCTTCGATTTCAGCCACTTCAACGCAATGACTGCCGAAGAAATTCAGAAGGTCGAAGACATCGTGAACGCGAAGGTCATGGAATGCCTGCCGGTCAACACTCAGGTGATGGGTGTGGATGAAGCTAAGGCTAGCGGTGCCATGGCACTGTTCGGCGAAAAGTATGGCGACGAAGTCCGCGTCGTGAAGATGGGCTGCGCAAACGAAGAATTCTCCAAGGAACTCTGCGGTGGCTTGCACGTGCAGAACACCGGTAACATCGGCCTCGTGAAGATTATCAGCGAATCCAGCGTATCCGCTGGCGTGCGCCGTATCGAAGCTGTCTCTGGCCGTGGCGCTCTCTCTCTGCTCCGCGCCGGTACGCAGATTCTTACGGCTCTCCGCGAACAGCTCCGCTGCAAGGATGCCGAAGTTCTCGACCGCATTCAGCAGAGCTTCGCCAAGACGCAGAACCTCGAAAAGAGTCTGCAGTCCGTGAAGCTGGAACTTGCGACCCTTGCCGCTGCCGAACTCTTGAACGGCGGCATCAACGTGGCAGGCGTGAACCTCTACGTTCGTGAACTCTCGATTCCGGATGAAAAGTACAAGAACTTGCTGGACGGCGTTCAGAACAAGCTCGACACCGATAGCGTCGCCGTGATTGCCAATAAGGATAATGGTTCTGGCAGTATCGCCGTGTTGGTCGGCAAGGACGTGCAGGCCAAGGGCATCAAGGCCGGTGACCTCGTCAAAGACCTCGCCGCTGCTTGCGGTGGCCGCGGCGGTGGACGTCCGGACCGCGCTCAGGCCGGTACCAAGGAAGTCGACAAGATTGCCGGTGCTATCGCCAACGCCAACAACTGGATTAGAGCGAAGCTGGGTGCGTAAATAACGCGCAGCATCACCATTTCAAAAGGCGTTCCTCGCATTAGTGCGGGGCGCCTTTTTTGATAAACTCCTTTCGCAGTTAAAGCACTGGAAGATTTAGTTTTTTTTCTAGATTGTTTCCTTAGCATTCATTTTGTTAGGAGATGCGATGATTGTTGACTTTTTGAACACCGTTGACAGCGTTCTTTATTACCCGATTCTGATTATCGTTCTTGCTGCGGCGGGAATCTATTTTAGCATTCGCACACGGTTCGTGCAAATTAGGCTTTTCGTGGAGGCGGTCTGCACGCTGATTGAAAAACCGCACGAAGCGGGTGGCGTGTCTTCGCTGCAGGCACTCTTGGTGTCGACGGCGTCGCGCGTGGGCACAGGCAACATTATCGGTGTTTCGACGGCAATTTGCCTCGGTGGCGCCGGTGCCGCTTTCTGGATGTGGGTGCTTGCTATTATCGGAGCGTCGTCGGCGTTTGTCGAAAGCACGCTTGCGCAGGTGTACAAGCATCGCGACCGTCGTACGAATGGCTGCTACGGTGGCCCTGCGTATTATATTGAAAGTGCACTGCATAGCCGCTGGCTGGGCATCGTGTTTGCGGTGTTCCTGATTTCTACTTACGCGTTCGGCTTCAATCTGCTATGCTCCTACAACTTGCAGTCGACTTTTGAAACTTACAGCTTCTACAATCCGTCGGTCACGCCATGGATTATCGGCGTAATCCTTGCGGTGTTGGTGGGCTTTTGCCTGTTCGGCGGTGGCAAGCGCATCGTAAAGACGACGGGAATCCTTGTCCCGGTCATGGGACTTTTCTATGTGATTCTTGCGGCCATCATGCTGATTGCGCATTTCAACTTGATTCCCTCTGTGATTGTTGCGATTATGCAAGATGCGTTCGATTTTCAGGCGATTGGCGGAGGCATCGCTGGCTCTTGCCTGATGTATGGAATCAAGCGCGGCCTTTATTCTAACGAGGCGGGCGTCGGTTCTGCCCCGAACGCGGCTGCGGCGGCTCACGTTTCGCACCCGGTAAAGCAGGGCCTTGCGCAGATGCTTTCCGTTTACATCGATACGCTTTTCCTTTGCACGGCCACGGCCCTGATGTGCCTTGTTTCTGGCGTTCCGGGAACGGCCGAGAATGCGGGCGCCATGTATGTGCAACAGGCTGTCTCGACGACGTTCGGTACGGTGGGTTCGGTGTTCATTACGGTGTCGATGACGCTGTTCGCCTTCACAACCCTTTTAGGTAACCTTTACTACGTGCATAACGCGATTGCCTACATCAACAAGAAAAAGATGCCCGGCAAGGCCACGATGGCGGTGATCCATGTTTTGTGCAGTCTGGTGGTGCTCTTTGGCGCGGTTACTCCGATGGATGCCTGTTGGGCACTCGCTGACATTACCATGGGTGGCATGGCGCTCATCAACTTGCCCGCGTGCGTTATTCTGGGCGGGGTTGCCATCAAGGCGCTTCGCGATTACGAATTCCAACGCAAACAAGGTCGCAATCCGGCTTTTATCGCAAGGCATATCGGCTTAGATGCTGAAAAGCTCGATTACTGGCACCATAAGGAAAGGGACGAAAGGGAATAATCGAATTCTAAGTCATGAAATTAAAAGGGCTGCGAAATGAATCGCAGCCTTTTTTTCTTGATTTTCTGCTTTCGCATATGCCTAATCCCGAAAATACCCCTGATGCGGAACGCCGAGCGTTCTTTGATAAACACCTTTCGCAACTCAAACACTGGAAACAAGTGTAAAAAAGGCGCTCCCCGCATTAGTGCGGGGGGGGGACTTTTTACTTTCATCCCTGCTTTTTTGTCATGCCCGCGTAGGCGGGCATTTCCTGTTTTTAGAAAATAAGTTATTTTAGGGTTTAGAAATTCATGAGTGAATTAAAGCCCGAAGAAGAAGCACGCGTATTGATAGATGAAAAGCTCGCCACTGCCGGTTGGGCCGTTGTTTCGCGTTCTGAGTATTCAGAAAAACAAAATGCGCAAGCCGTCATGGAAGCTATCACAATAGGGAAAAAAGAAGCCGATTACATTTTATTCTTGGATGGCAAAGCAATCGGCGTATTGGAAGCAAAACGCGCAGAAAATAATTTAGGAACTCAGGTAGCAGATCAAGTTGCTGGTTATTCAATCGGGCTTCCATCTTGGTGTCAAACTTGGTCTACGCCTCTACCATTCCTTTTCATGAGCAATGGAGACAAACTGCTGTTCTGCGACCGAAGGGATTTTGCTGCTGGCGAACCACTAGAGTTTGTTGAACTCAAAAAGATGTTCACGCCGAAAGAGCTTGCGACCCGTGCGGAACTTAAATCTGAATTTGCAAAAATGCCTGCAGTCCCCGCAGTGCAGACGAAGGCCAAAGCAGGTTTGCGCCAATGCCAGTACGATGCAATTTGCAACTTGGAACTGAGCTTTAAGCATGGCAAGAAAAAGGCTTTGATTGTTCTTGCAACGGGTGCTGGTAAAACATTTACCGCATGCACAGCGGCGTATCGTCTGCTCAATTATACCCCGGCTAAAAAAGTCTTGTTCCTGGTGGACCGCAACAACCTTGGCAAGCAGGCCGAAGGTGAGTTCGGGATGTATAAACTTACGGAAACGGGAATTCCGTTTAGCGACGAGTATGTCGTTCAGCGTCTTCACAACGTGAAGGATATCGAAAAGTCCCATGTGGTGATATCTACCATTCAGCGTCTTTATGCTGTTTTGACCGGGCAAACTTTTGTTGATACCGACGATGACGAATCAGAACTTGATGGCGACTCAACGAACGATCAGTCCTCCGTAAGTATTGAACTTCCGCAAGATTTGAAGGTTGCAAGAGATGCCTTTGATTTGATTATTGTGGATGAATGCCACCGTTCCATTTATGGTAAATGGAAACAGGTGCTCGATTATTTCAATACGGCTCGTGTTGTTGGATTGACTGCGACTCCGACCGAAGAGGCTTACGCGTTCTTCAACAAGAATACGGTGGTGGAGTACACCCTCGAAGATTCTATCCGCGATGGCGTGAACGTACCCCCGCGCGTATTCCGAATCAAGACCCTAGTCAGTTCGCAGGGCGGGACAATCGGTCAAGGCGAACACGTAGAGCGCATTACGCTCTTGGATGGCTCCAAGCAAAAGAAAATTCAGAAAGAGGACCAAAAGTACGAAAGTACCGAATTAGACCGCAGTGTCGTGAACCCGGCACAGATTAGGCTCGTAGTTGACTCCTTTAAGCAAGCCATTTATTCGTCGCTTTACCCGGAACGTTTGAGCGATGACCCTGTCCGCAATTGGAAATATATTCCCAAGACGCTTTTCTTTGCAAAGACCGACAGCCACGCTGACAACATCATTGAGGCCATCAAACAGTCCTTTGCCGTTGAATTTGAAAAGGTGGGGCTCAAGCTTCCCGAAAAGTTCGTGCAGAAGATTACTTGTAAAGCAGGAAATTCCAATCAGCTGATTTCCGATTTCAGGAACGAGAAGGAATTTCGCATTGCGGTGACGGTGACGCTTGTGGCGACCGGTACAGATGTGAAACCTTTGGAAGTCCTAGTGTTCATGCGCGATATCAATTCCGCCGTACTTTACACGCAGATGAAGGGTCGCGGTTGCCGAACGATGGACGATGACAAGTTCCAGCTTGCAACTCCGAACGGAACGAGCAAGGACTGTTTTTACTTAGTCGATGCTGTTGGCGTTACCGAACACGAAATGAAGCTTCCGGGTGCGACTAGCGATGCGGAATTTCACAAGACCTTGGGACTCGAAAGATTGATGGAACGCCTGGCCCATGGCGAAGTTCCTGATGAACACTTGAATTTGTTTGCGGGTTATCTCTCGAAAATAAACAACAAGGCGGAGCAGGAAGATTTGAGCGAAGTTAACAAGTTGCTGGCTCCAACATCCCTGTATTTCTTTGTAAGTCGAATTTATGATGCCCTCACAGGTAAGAACGAATTCTCGACGCATCCTTTACCGGAATACAAGGACATCAACGACGCTAATATTGAGCGCAGAGAATTGATTTCTGCTGTCATCAACAATGTCAAGGTTCGCAAAATTCTTCTTGAAATCAATCGTGGCTTTATCAAGATTCAGCATGAAGGCACTGATAGTCTAGTTTACTCCGGTTTCAGCATTGATGAATCTAAAAAGTATGCGGAAATCTTTAAGGATTTTATTGAGCAGAATCGTGATGAAGTGGAAGCTCTGCGCATTATCTACAACAGCGAAGATGTTGCCATTACCTACGAAATGCTCTCGGATTTGAAGCGCAAACTCGAAAAGTTTAACCCGATGCTGAACGAGAAGAATCTTTGGACTTGCTATAAGACATTGTCCGTGAATAAAGTGGGTAAGGCCGGAAAAGTAAAGGACCTAGAAAAGGACGAAGTTGGCCTTTTGACGAACCTTATACAGTTGGTGCGTTACGCTTTGGGGCAAAAAGAGTCGCTTTATTCATTGCAAAGCACTTCTGCCAGCCTTTTTGAATTATATTGCGGTCAAAATCAACGCGTGTTAAACGAAGATCAAAAGCAAGTGCTTAAGAGGATTGCTCAATATGTTGTGCAGAACGGTTGCGTCTCGGTGCCAATCCTGATGCAGTATGAGAAACCTCTATTCTTACAGGCGGCAAAACTCTTCGGCCCGCAAAATGTTAATACCGAAATCCAGAACCTGACAAAGTTCATGTTCCAGTAAAGAAAGATGAAAAAACAGATTGAAGTAAAATCCGAAACGACATTGACAAAAAAGGTCTGGAATATGGCCGATGTGCTGGCGGCGGCTGGAGTGGGCTTTACCGACTACATTATCCAGCTGACTTACTTGCTGTTCCTGAAGATGGATGCAGAAAAGGAATCCTACGGATTGGGTAGTGCTATTCCCAAGGGCAATCGCTGGAAAGATTTGCTTTCTCTTGACGGTCCGGATTTGCAGGCGAAATACGAAAAAATTCTTGAAACGCTCAAATCCAAAGACGGTCTGATTGGTGCAATCTTTACCGAAGCGCAGAACAAGATTCAAAAGCCCGCCATGCTTAAAAAGCTCATCAACATGATTGATGAAGAAAATTGGTTCAGCATGGAAGGCGACATCAAGGGTGCTATTTACGAAAGCATTCTTGAAAAGAACGGACAAGATAAAAAGAGCGGTGCAGGGCAGTATTTTACTCCGCGTCCGCTTATTAACGCCATGGTCGATGTCGTGGCTCCGAAAATTACGGAAACCGTTGCAGACCCCGCTTGTGGAACGGGTGGCTTTTTGCTTGCCGCATACGATTACATGAAACGCCAGAGCAACGATATCGAAAAGTTGAAGTTCCTGCAGACAAAGGCTCTTAGCGGTAATGACATCACGCCTTTGGTGGTGACCTTGGCGAGCATGAACCTTTATTTGCACGATGTTAGCCCGGATACGACTCCTGTCAAGTGCGTTGATTCCTTGGAGCACGAACCTGAACATTTGGTGGATGTTATTTTGGCGAATCCGCCTTTCGGAACGCGTCCGGCAGGTAGCGTGGATATTACCACCATGCGCACCGACTTGATTGTCACGACGACCAACAATCAGCTGAACTTTTTGCAGCACATGATGTTGATGCTCAAGGATGGTGGCCGTGCGGGCGTGGTGTTGCCGGATAATGTTCTCTTTGCAGATGGTGCGGGTGAAACGCTCCGCAAAAAACTTTTGACCGAGTTCAACCTCCACACAATTCTCAGGCTCCCCACGGGAATTTTCTATGCGAACGGCGTGAAGGCAAATGTGCTGTTCTTTGTCAAGGGAACCCCAACCAAGGAAACTTGGTTCTATGATTACCGTACAGGCGTCAAACACACGCTTGCGACAAGACCCCTGAAACGCAGCGATCTTGATGATTTTGTGAATTGCTACAATGCAAAGAACATCGCTAAACGCAAAGAAACTTGGAGCGAAGAAAACCCGACCGGGCGTTGGCGCAAGTATGATGTCAAGGATCTTTTGGCCCGCGACAAGACGAGCCTCGACATAACTTGGATTAAGGACAAGGACGATATTGAAGACGTAACGCTTGCCGACCTTTTGGCAAACATCAAGGACGAAGCGAAGGAAATTGCCGCCCACTCCGAAAAACTCGCCAAGATGCTCAAGGGAATCGACGGATGAACACGAAACTCCTGAAGCAAAAAATCCTCGACCTCGCCATTCGCGGAAAGCTCACGCAACAACTCAAAAGCGACGGCACTGCCGCTGATTTGCTGAAAGAAATTTCTGATGCGAAAAGCGCACTGAGCCAGCCGAAGGGTAAGAAGTCGAAGAGATTTGTCCCGATATCTCGCATCTATTGTGAAAACGGAGTCTGGTTTGAGCAACTTGAGAATGCGAAGCCCAAGGACATTTCAGAAGAAATTCCCTTTGAAATACCTGAGAATTGGACATGGTGTAGATTAGAATGCGTTTGTTTTGATATTGCTGATATAGACCATAAAATGCCTGCTGTTTGTGACAATGGGATTCCGTATATTTCTCCGCTTAACTTTGTTGCAAATAACAAAATTGATTTTGCTGGGGCAAAAAAAATTTCAAAAGAAGATTTTTTACAATTATCAAAAAAATGTAAACCAGAAAGGGGTGATATTATTTTCCCTCGTTATGGAACTATTGGTGTAATAAGAACTGTTGAAACGGATATAGATTTTCTTGTCTCATATTCTTGTGCAACGATAAAACCTTGTAAAAACCATATGGATGCGAGGTACGTCAGTGCTCTTTTACAATCCCCTTTGATTCAAGAGATTGAGATTCCTCGTTATATAAATAAAACCACACAAGCTAATGTTGGATTGCAATCTATAAAGAAATTTTTATTCGCTCTTCCCCCATTAGCAGAGCAACAGCGTATTGTTGAAAAAATTCAGGAAGCCTTCGCCGAAATTGATTCCATCGAAAATAACAAGGAACTCCTCAAAACCCACATCAAGCAAACCCGCCAAAAAATCCTTGACCTCGCCATCCACGGCAAACTCGTCCCCCAAAACAAATCCGACGAACCCGCCAGCGTTTTGCTAGAACGAATAACACGTGATAACCCCCATTATGAGAAGTTGACCGATGTTCCCTTTGAAATACCGGATTCGTGGGAATGGGTTAAGTTGGGAGATGTGTGCAAACCAATAAAAAGAGGAAAATCACCCAAATACATTGAACAAAGTAATATATTGGTTTTTGCTCAAAAATGCAATCAAAAAGATGGTCCCGTTTCACTGGAGAAGGCTCTTTATTTAGATGAATCAACGCTAAATAAATATCCTAAAGAAGAATTTCTGCAAAAGGGTGATGTTATCATCAATTCAACAGGTACAGGGACATTAGGACGTGTAGGCCATTTTAATGTTGATTTGCCTCAAGGAATAAAAGGAATCGTTCCTGATAGCCATGTGACAACGATTCGCTCATCTGTTGTAAATTCAAATTACCTCTATTCTTATTTGAAAAATAAACAATCATATTTGGAAAAAAACGGAGAAGGCTCCACAAATCAAAAGGAACTTAAACCGCACACAATATACGATTTAGAATTTCCACTCCCGCCTTTGGCGGAGCAAAAAAGAATCGTGAACAAAATAGAAGAAATCTTTGCTTCGTTAAACGAGATTTCTCTCCATTTGGTCTAGCGCAGAAAACAGTTCTTCAATCTTTGTTACAATGCGAGATTGCTCAGCTAGCGGAGGAAGTGGGATAGTGAAATCAATAAGGTTTTGTGAACTTATTGAAGGTGAATTATCGCCTTTCATAAATTGATTTAAACCATCAACAACATAATTGCTAGTCAATAGGAAAAAACAAAAGTCAGAATTGACAATGATGGGCGAACAAACAAAGAATCCTGTTGATGCAATACAATCATTTTCGGTAACTTTTGCAATATTACGAAGATATGGACGCACTAAAGAAAATAGTATGTCACCTTTTTTAGTAAATCGTGAAGCTCTGCTAGGTGCATTTTTTGATTCAATCATTTTTGGTGCTTTAATTCTGCAAGTGGAATTATCTATTGCATCGATATCGATATATTTAAAAAATGCTCCTTTAGGAGTTGTTGATTGCATTGGAGCAAGAATATCCCCCAATCTGCACCAAATCCAATTCTCAGGTATATCAAACGGAATTTCATCTTTGCTTATTGGAGCAAGGAGATTCCCGCCTTCGCGGGAATGACGTTTGTAGTTAGAATCTCTCTCGTCTTTCGTCTCTCGTCTTTCGTCTAAACCCATCTTCTCATAATGGGGGTTATGTCTTACAATTTTTTTTTCAAAAAAATTCCAAACCTCTTGACAAATTTTTAAAATAGTGTATATTTGTGCAGTAGTCCGTTTTTTATAGCGTGTAAACGGAGTGAGGTAGTATATGAGCAAGCAGAATGTGTCGACTTTTACCGCATCAAAATCAGCCGGCAAACTCTATTTTTCCCTAATTTTTAGTATCAAAATGCCGCAAATTTGCTCAATTTGCGAAAAAAGTGCTTATTACATGGCGGAAAGTGGGGTGAAAGGTGCACTTTCCGCAGTGCAATCGGGCATTTTTGGCGAAATTCGCTCAATTATCGGGCGTCATGAGGAGAAAAAAGTTCTCCAAAGGTGTGTGGATAGTGAAAGAGCTGAGTTTGTCGCGATATATGGTCGCAGGAGAATCGGCAAGACTTTTCTGGTAAAGCAGTTCTTTGAAAGCTCGTTTGATTTTTATACGACTGGAGTCTATCAGGTCTCTCGTTCTGAACAATTGAAAAATTGGCAAAAGCAATTACTGAAATACAGTAAACAGAGAAGGAACACGCCTAAAGATTGGTTTGAGGCTTTTGATCAGCTTCAAGAGTATCTGCAATCCTTAAAAAAGGAACGGTTTGTCGTTTTTATTGATGAATTGCCTTGGCTCGATACACCCAAATCGAATTTCCTAAAGGCTCTTGAAATGTTTTGGAACAGCTGGGGTTCTGATTGCAATCGACTAAAGCTGATTGTTTGTGGCAGCGCCACAACCTGGATGATTAATAAACTGCTAGGTGATAAGGGCGGTTTGCACAATCGTGTGACAATGCCGATTTGCCTTTCTCCGTTCACCTTGCACGAAACAAGTCAATACTTGACTTATATGGGCTTTGACTGGTCCGATATGGAAGTTATCGAGACTTACATGGTATTGGGTGGAGTTCCTTATTATTTGTCTCTGTTGGGCCCCTCTTTAAGTTTGCGGCAAAATATAGACAACCTGTTTTTTAAGCGTAACGCGGTGTTAAAAACGGAATATGACTTCCTTTTTAACTCGCTTTATAGCGAGGCACAAGCATACAAGAAAGTTGTGGAACTTTTATCGTCAAAAATGATTGGCATGACTCGTAGCGAGATGATGTCGAATCTTAAACTTTTGGACAATGGTTTTTTCTCGATAGTTCTTGATAACTTGGAAAAATGCGATTTTATTCGGCATTATCAATCTTTCGGAAAAAGAAAAAACGAAGCGTTATACCAGCTGACGGACATGTTCACACTGTTCTTTGTGCGGTTTGTCAAGAATTATAACGGCATGGATGAAAATGCCTGGAGTCATTTGCCCGATGGCAAACGCAATGCTTGGCTAGGTTACGCTTATGAACAGGTTTGCATACACCATATAAACCAAATAAAAAAAACTTTGGGCATATCAGGGATTGCAAGTGATGTTTGCTCATGGACTAAAAAAGGAGAGAACGGCGCACAGATAGATTTGGTTATTGATCGGAGCGATAGGGTGATTGACTTATGCGAAATCAAGTATTGCGATCGACCGTTTGAAATCAAAAAAGATTATGCAGATTGGCTTAAAGAACGACGTGATATTTTTAGAGAGAATGTGCGAACGAACAAGACTTTGCACCTGACCATGATTACCCCCTTTGGATTGGCTAAAGGGAAATATGAATCCTGTGTTCAAGGATGTGTGACGGCAGCAGACCTTTTTCAATAAGGAGAGGAGATACTTGCGATGGATTGTTTCGTTTTCTACCTTGCCGAAAGACCTTCGTTTTACCAGTATCTGGAAGGGCAGAACCTTGCTGTCAATACGATGGATTCGTATTGCTGGACAGCGGACTTCTTCAAGTCGCATTTCGGACGGTTCGGTCGTAAGTCGCTGGCTGATTACAAGAGTTTTCTTCTGAAAAATTTCAAGCCCAAGACCGTTAATTTGCGGATCCAGGGCATCAATAAATATCTGGATTACGCAGGCAAATCAAAACTACGAGTCAAGAATGTCAAGGTTCAGCAAAAAAGTTTTCTGGAAAATGTCATTAGCGATGCCGATTACAGATTCTTGAAGACGAGTCTGCTGCAAGATGGCCAAACCAAGTGGTATTTTGTGGTGTGGTTCCTGTCGGCGACGGGCGCCCGCGTGAGCGAACTGGTGAAACTCAAGGTGGAACATGTGGAGTGCGGATATTTCGACATCTACGGAAAGGGCGGAAAGCTGCGACGGCTCTACATTCCGGAAACTTTGCAAAAAGAAGCTTTGCGCTGGTTGGAAAGTGAAGGCCGATCCAGCGGATACCTTTTCCTGAATCGTTTTGGCAAGCAGATTACTCCGCGGGGGATTGCCTCACAACTGAAAGCGTTCGCAAAGAAGTATGGCCTAGATGAAGCCGTTGTTTATCCTCATTCGTTTCGCCACCGCTTTGCTAAGAACTTTTTGGAAAAGCGAAACGACATCGCTTTGCTTGCCGACCTTATGGGGCACGAACATATCGAAACGACTCGTATTTATTTGCGCCAAACAGCAAGCGAACAGCGTGAAGT
Organism: Fibrobacter sp. UWB5; assembly: GCF_002210295.1. NCBI lineage: Bacteria > Pseudomonadati > Fibrobacterota > Fibrobacteria > Fibrobacterales > Fibrobacteraceae > Fibrobacter > Fibrobacter sp. UWB5. The sequence goes on from NZ_MWQH01000001.1 coordinate 478,532, forward strand.
CGTGAATAAGGTGGTGACGTGGTAGAACTTTTTTTTGTGTAATTTTACTTGACCACAATTCTCTGCATCAGACTCTTGGAGCCGTCGCGCACGCGGACTACGAATAAACCTTCGGAAAGTCCGCTGAGTTCGACGGAACCTTTCACGTCCTTTGCGCTGAATGCCGAGCGGCCCTGCATATCGAACACGTTGACCTTGGCGGCAGTGGCGCCTGCAATGGAGAGCGTGCGACCGCTGAGGTACATCGAAAGGGTGCTCGTGCCGGCAATGCTCTTGATTGCTTCAGAGGAATCTCCGCAATTGCCGTCGCATGGCGCGTCAAATAGAGAATCTGGATACGGTGATTTTACTTCAGATGCCGGGTGTGCCTTGAGGCTGACCATAATGCTATCGTAGGCGGGCTTCGGCTTGTATTGTTTGTCGTAGAGCAGTCCTTCGGTCTTGCCTTGCTGCTCGTCGAGCCAGCTGTGAGCATCGGTGAGTCCCCAAATCACGAATTCGCCCATGTTCGGTTCTTCGAGGAAAACGTCCATGAACTGGCGGTACAGATGCCCTTGCTTCTCGTAGTCTGCGGCGGTGAGTTTGCCTGCCGATCCTTTCGGGAACCCGATGTCAAGTTCGGTGATGTTTAATGTAACGTCCAATTCTGCGAGAGCCTTGGCAAATGCGCGAACGTTCTGCGGCGTGGTTTCGTGGGCGATTTCGATATGTGTCTGCGTGCCTACGCAAGTAATAGGAATGCCATTTGCCTTCCAGCGCTTGACTTGTTCCAATACAAAACCCGCCTTGGAACCTTCGTTAATGCCCCATTCTACGGCGTAGTCGTTGTAGCAGAGCTCTGCATCGGGGTCGGCGGCATGCGCCCATACGAATGCGGAGTCCAGGAATTCAGGGCCAATGCCTTCGTACCACACGGAACCGGTAGAACGCCAGTCGTGATTGTAGTCGTCGTTAATGGCTTCGTTTACTACGTCCCATTCGGCGATTTTACCCTTCCAGTGACCGACCACGTTGTCGATGTGGTTCTTGAGTACGCTGAGCAACTTTTCCTTTTGACCGCTGTAGTTGTTCACCCAGCCGGGGACTTGGCTATGCCAGGCGAGGGCATGACCACGTACGCGGAGTCCGTTGGCCTGGGCGTATTCGACCATCTTGTCTCCCTTCGCGAAATTGAATTCGTTCTCGCTCGGTTCCGTGGCGTCGAACTTCATCTCGTTTTCGGCGACGACCACGTTGAACTGGGTTTTGTGAATTTCTTCGAATTCAGGTTCAATAGCGTCGTTGAACCATTCGCTGTTCAGGATGGTCCCGATAAAGCGCCCGCGTTCTTTGGCGAGGTCTCGGATGGTTTCGTCGGCGAAGGAGTTAGAAAGGCCTGCCCCTAAAAGAGCTGCGCTAAATACAATGCGCGAAAATGACAGAGTATGTTTCATAAATTCCTCTATCATCCCAGTACACCGTCGCTAAAGATAATAAAAAGGGCTAGGATATCAATCCTAGTCCTTGTGATTAGAGAGGTGTTGCAAACTTACTTGATGGTGACTCTTTGCATCAGATTCTTGGAGCCGTCGCGCACGCGAACCACGTACATGCCTTCGGCAACCTTCAAGTCGACAGAACCCTTCACGTTCTTTGCGCTGAATACCGGGCGGCCCTGCATGTCGAACACGTCGACCTTGGCGGCGGTGGCGCCTGCAATAAAGAGCGTGCGGTCAGAGAGGTGCATCGAAAGACTGCTCATGCCGGCAATGCTCTTGATTGCGATTGTGGAATCGTTCGATGTCGTGTCCTTCTTGGTGGTGTCTGTCTTGGTTGTATCCGTTTTAGTCGTGTCGGTTTTCGTAGTGTCCTGCTTTACCGTATCCTGCGGCGGTTCATACGTCTTAAGTCTCACCAAGATGCTGTCGAATGCCGGTTTCGGTTGCAAGTTGTCGTCGTAAATGAGACCCTTTTGCCTGTTCAGGCCGCCAAGCCAACTCCATTTATCAGAAACGCCCCAAATCAGGTAGGTGTCCGCATTCGGTTCTTCAAGGATAATGTCCAGGTACTGGCGGAAAGTCTGGCCTTGGCGTTCAAGATCGCTCTTGCTCACGTTGATCCCGCTCTTGAATCCGATATCGAGCTCGGTGATTTTCAGCTTGATGTTGAGTTTTGCAAGTTCCTTGGCAAGGGATCGCAGGCTGTCCGGCGAGCCGATAAAGTGCTTGTCGGTGGTGGTGTCTTCCACGTGGGTCTGCGAACCTACGCAATGGATAGGAATGCCGTTTGCGACCCAACGCTTCACCTGTTCCAGCAAGAACCCTGCCTTGGCTTTCGGGTTGACGCCCTGTTCCAAGTTGTAGTCGTTGTAGCAGAGCTCCGCGTTGGGGTCGGCGGCGTGCGCCCACACGAAGGCGGAGTCGATAAATTCGGGGCCGATTCCCTGGTACCACACGGAATAGGAACGCCATTGGGGTTCGTTGTTGCTGATGGCCTCGTTCACCACGTCCCATTCATCCACCTGGCCTTTCCAGTGTCCGACCACGTTGTTGATGTGGTTCTTGAGAACAGAGAGCAGTTTTTTCTTGTCGTTCTTGTAGTTGTTTACCCAGTTCGGGACCTGGCTATGCCAGGCGAGGGCATGGCCACGGACACGCATGCCGTTCTGCTTTGCGTACTTGACCATCTTGTCGCCGTTGTTGTAGTTGAACCTGTTTTCGCTAGGTTCGGTGGCGTCGAACTTCATCTCGTTTTCGGCGACGACAATATTGAACTGTGTCTTGTGAATTTGTTCGTAGTTGCCTGGGAGGCCACCGCCAAACCACTGCGAATTCAGAATGGCGCCGATATAGATATTGTTTTTATCGGCCAGCGATCTAAGGGTTTCGTCTGCGGCGAAGGAGCTCGTGAATCCAGCGCCAAGAAGGGCGATGCCAATAGCAAAGCCCGAGAAGGAAAGCTTCTTTCTCATTGTTTTACCTCTTCTGAACCACACCACTCACTCAGCTATATAAAATAATCAAAAAATAAGCAAAGAGAGGTAAAGAAAACGAAACGAAAGGTTCCGCTTTTTAGCCTAATTTTAGCCCTGGGATCTGCTTTTCAAGTTCAAGTGCCTGAGCCGCAAGTTTTTTCTTGAGCTCCTGGGTGGCGGGGGAGCTCTCGTCTTGAATGCGGTGATTCGCCATTTTCAGGAACTTTTCCACTTTCGCCATGTTCTCGCGGGTGGTGCTGTCGCAGTAGGTCTCTGTCATCCGTTCAAAGATGTATTCCTCGGCGGTTTTAGACAAATGAATCATGTCTTCGGCGTAAAAACGGTAGTCCCGCAGTTCGTCCATCACGATTTCGTAGCTCGGGAAATAATCTATGGTGGTACTGTGGATGGCGAGTTGCAATGTCGATTTAGAAAGTGTGTTGTTGTGGGCACCGTCGCTCATGTGGCGCAGCGGTGATACGGTAAAGACGATGTGGACGTTGCAATTCGTGTCGCGGAGCAGGGCGACGATTTTCTGGATGGACTGCGAGGCTTCTTCTACGGAAATCAGCCTGCGCTCAAATAGGTGGGGGTCTTGCCTGTGACAATTCGATACGGGCTTGTCGATGTCCTTTAAATAGTAGACGAATGCGGAGCCGAGCGTGATGAAGGCGGTGTCCGCCTTTTGCAAGAATCCGCGGGCTTGTGCCGTTGCGGCATTCAGCTTTTCGATGCATTCCTCTTTTGTTGCGCCCGAAAGCGAACTGTGCGCGTCCCAGCAATGCCAAAGGCCGTCGCATCGCGTGTCCTGAAAGACATCTTCTTCTCCGAAAATTTTTCCGTCGGCAATCGCCTTGATTTGACCTGCCAAAGAAACCGGGTTGTAGACTGTCCCGAACGGGTTTACGAGAACATGGAATTTCCTTTCCGCAAACTGAGCCGAGATATTGTCCGCAAAACAAGAACCGAAAAAGGCCAGACGGCTCGTGTAGTCGATTTTAAAATCTGCGGCGGGAATGTCGATTTTCGTGAAGAAGTCCATGTTACAAATTTAAGTAGAATTTTATTTGCAAGTGCTTAGGGTGTCACACGGATTCGAAAAAACTAACGTTTTTTCTTTTTATAATAAATATTGAAGAATTTTTTTGTCGTGCGCAATTGTTGAAAGGTGGTCTGTTAGATTTTACGTTAGTAAAATCAAATAAATGCGTAAGGCGAGTGAAGCAGGATTGCTTGCAAGCCTGTTTTTGAGCCTAGCATTTAGTACTTAAGTACAATCCGTGTGGCATAGGGGGCGCTTGCCGTCTGATTTTAAAGAGTTTTATATTGTAGAATACGTCTAATTTTTGTGTAGAAATTGCAAAAACTTGCAAATTTTAATGAAATTCAATAAAAAATATTGTAAAACTATTGTCTTTTTAAAAATTTTATTGTATATTCATTCTTGTCCGACACATTTTGTGATGTGGGTTTAATTTGGGATCGGGCAGGAGGAATAGGTGGAAGACATTCTAACTTATACGGGCTACCGCCAGTATATCGCGGATTATTACGCCGACAAAAAGGCGAAATCCGCGTTTACTTGGCAGGAGTTCGCCCGTGCGGCGGGATTCTCGTCACCTGTTTACCTAAAATACGTGAGCGAAGGACGCTTTAACTTGAGCGATGAGGCCGCATTCCGTGTGGCTGTTGCAATGCACCTTGTGGATTACGAGCAGGAATATTTCTGCGAAATGGTCAAGTTTGACCACGCCAAAAAGGATTCCGACAAAAAGGCTGCGTTCAATAAGATGCTTGCCATAGCCGAGGCGCACAAGGCAAAAATTCTGGAAGGCGAGGCTTTCCGCTTTTTCGGTGACTGGAAAAATCCAGTGCTCCGCGAGCTGGCGCCAGCCATGCCCGGGGCGAAACCCTTGGCGCTTGCGCATGCGTGTCGTGCCAAGGTGAGTGCGGCTGAAGTTACCGAGACGCTCAATTTTTTGGTGAAGGCTGGCCTGCTTCAAAAAGATGAAGACGGCAATTATAAACAGACTGAAAAGTCGGTTACGACGGGCCCCATGGAAGTGACTCCCTTGGCTGTTCGTAATTTGCATCGTCAGATGGGCGAGTTTGCTCTTGATACAATTGAGGGCGTGCCGCAAGATAAACGCCAATTCTCGGGGGTGACTGTTGGTGTGACGCGCGAAGCTTACGAAGAAATCGTGCAAGAAATTGCCGAGTTCCGTAAGCGTGTCATTGCGATTGCTACTAGGGATTCTGCGACAGACGAGGTGTATCGCCTGAATATGCAGTTTTTCCCGATGACGAACAAGGGTGAAAATAAAAAGGGTTAGGAGAGTCTTATGAAGTTTACAAAGGCCGGAGAATTTATCGATTACGCCTTTGCGGCTCTATTTGCCGCGACGGTGTTGACATTCTTGCTATTGACGGGCTGCTCTACGGAAGACGCGGTGCATTCGCCCGAAAAGAATGGAACGCAGATGACCGAAATGGGTGGCGCCTCGGAAGAAACGGGTATCGCCATGCTGTACAACAATATTACGGTGAGGGGCCGTGTGGCGGAACTGTCTACGATGCTTGATTCTGCGAACAAGTATTCGGATAGCGTGTTGAGCTACAAGACGTCTGCTGTAAGAATGTATGAACTGGATTCTGTAACGTTCGATACGGTTGGATCGGTTCATTTGGGCTATCTTCTTAATCCGCGAGGCGAGTTCCGCTTCGATAGCGTTTCCTTGAATAGTCCGTATATCTTGCTGGAAGTGAGTCCGGATCAATTTGGAGGGTACGGGGAATCTCAATTGGCGGAACGGACGGGATTGACGGCCGTTGTTGATTTGCGTGAGACGAAAGATATCGAAATCAACAAGTTGACGTGTCTGGAAGGCTATCGCCTGCGTTATTTGGTTCAGTCGGGAATGTCCATTGCCGAAGCCAGACTGCAAGCGGGGCGCGATGTACTGGATGCTTTTGGAATGTACAAGGTCGATTTTGAAACGATTAAAACGACTGAAGTCGCTGAAGGTGTAATGGCAATCGACATGTTTGAAGATTTCCTGGATCTGTTGAATTATGGCGAACTTGACGAGGTTGCCGAAAAACTGGGCGAAGAGGGAAACCTGAGCCATGTGGCCTCTTCTGTAAGTGACCGCTTTATTTATTGGACGCTTAGAGATTTGGATTATATGATTGTGAGCGAGGCGCATGGTTTCCCGAGAGACACATCTTTGAAAAAAGAAATCTACGTTAACTTTGCCGTGATTTTGCTCGGCTTAGATGATTGTGATTCCCGTAATGACGGACGTGTCGTCAGGAATGAAGATGTCATTTTCAACTTCAAGTGCTCCGATGAAAAGTGGGACATCGTTGTTAAATCCGTTGACTATGTCGCCGATTCCCTGACCGATGCTCGTGACGGGAAAACGTACAAGACTGCAACGTATATCATCAATGGCGAAATGCAGACTTGGATGAGCGAAAATTTGATGTTTGGCGAAGGGACTGGTGACTACCTGTTTACCGAGGTGATGAACATTGATGGGGATATCACGGATTCTTCTGGCTTCATTGATTATGACAGAGTCTATGCGATAATGGATTCTGTCCAGGCCGAGAAGGGCTATTACCAGGGCGTATGTCCTGACGGATGGCACCTCCCGAATGGTTTTGAGTGGCAGAATCTGATGAACTTTATTGAAGGCAAGTTGGATATAGAGTATGATATAGGGGTGTATCTGTTCGCTGCGGGATTTGGGGTGGTGGTAGATAGCACTGCCATGAAAGACGTGATTGTTTACGCAGTTAGGCCGGACCCCGCACGAGGTGATGTTACACTCGGGGGATCTAAGGATAATGCGCTTTATATCGATGGTGACGGAAAATGGGTCATTAGCCAGAATAATGATAATCATGTCATGCGTGTCCGCTGCGTTAAAGATGAATAGAGAATTTGGCGGTTAGGAGAACGGGAGGTGAACGAGAAGGTGGGCTTCGGCCCGCCTTCTTTACTTTTTTTGTGGCATGGAGGAAACAAATAATGTATCTTTATGGTATCTTGCGGAGTAGACGCAAGAAAAGGAATTGTATGAAACCTGGGAAGACTGAACTTCGTTTGAATGCCGAAATCGAAAAACGCGGTGCGCTTTTTGCCGTGCTGTTGGACCCCGATACGTCTGACGAAGCCGCCTTTGTGAAAGCGGGCGCTATGGCCGCCGAAAACGGTGCCGACCTTTTGTTGGTGGGCGGCTCTTACCTGGGTAACTTTACGCTGCCCAAGCAGGTGGCTGCCCTTAAGGCCAACGTGGACTTGCCCGTGGTGCTGTTCCCGGGTGGCGCTTCTCAGGTGGTGCCCGGCTTTGACGCGATGCTTTTTATGACGCTTGTGAGTGGCCGTAATCCGAATTACCTGATTGACGAACAGGTTCGCGGTGGCGCCTTGGTGCGTGCCCTGAACATGGAAGCGATTCCGACGGCTTACCAGTTGATCAATAGCGGCAAGCGTACCACGGTTGAATACATTAGCGGTACCATGCCGGTGCCCGCCAACAAGCCCAAGCTCAGCATGGTGAATTCCATTGCCGCCGAACTCATGGGCATGCGCTATGTGTATCTGGAAGCCGGTAGCGGTGCCGAAGAACCCGTGCCGGTGGAACACATCGCCTACACCCGCAAGGCGACCGAAATGACCATCATTACCGGTGGCGGAATCAAGGATCCGCAGACTGCCGCTATGCGTGTGGCAGCCGGCGCGAACATTATCGTGACGGGGACTCTCTGGGAAAAGGTTGAAGACCCGAAGTTATTGGCTGAATTCGCCGCTGCTATCCATGTGAAGGGATAGACGCCTCGCTTTTGAGCCTTTGTTGTCAAATGTCATGCCCGCGCAAGCGGGCATCTCCTTTTTTATAGGCTTTTTGAGGGAGCGGCTTTTCCTTTACTCAAATATTTGTGTATTTTTCTGTTAGAAGGAATGCACCGTTTTGGTGCAGTTTTGAGGTATCTATGAAAAAACTCGTGATTGTGACTTATGTGCTCCGTGCGCTTGGCTTTGTGTTGGTGCTTTTGATGCTTTTCGGACACAGCATTGTCCTGAATATCTTCCCTGGGCTCGAGGGTCATTCGATCAATCCGATTTTCTATACGGGCGTGGCCTGCTACGCCGTGGGTGCGATTATCCATTTCTTTATCAAGAAGCAAGAAAGGGAAGAACGCCGCAAAAGGGAAATTGAGGAAGCCTCGGAACGGGCCTTTGGTAAAAAGTCCGATGATTCGGACAAGTGATTGGGGTGTTTATGATTAAGATTGAACATTTGCATAAGACGTACCGCAGCGGTTTCTTGATGAAACCGAAGCTTGCGCTTAAGGATGTGAGTTTTAGTGTAGAACCGGGACAGGTGTATGGCTTTATCGGGCCGAACGGCGCGGGCAAGTCTACGACTATCAAGGTGCTTACGGGCCTTTTGAATTTTGATTCGGGCAAGGTGCTGGTGAACGGGATTTCTCCGCGTAACGTGAAGAGCCGTCAGTTTATCGGTTACTCGCCGGAACAGCCGTACTTCTACGACTACCTCACGGGCCGTGAACTGTTGAAATTTTACGGCAAGTTGGTGGGTCTTTCTGGGACCGAACTGGACAAGCGCATCGACTGGTCGCTGGACTTGCTGCATGCGAACAAGGACTGGATCGACCGCCGCCTGCGTTCGTACTCCAAGGGTATGATGCAGCGCGTGGGTATTGCCCAGGCAATTCTCGGCAAGCCGAAGCTTTTGATTCTCGACGAACCCATGAGCGGTCTTGACCCGATGGGTCGCCGCGATGTGCGCGAAGCCATTATGGAACTGAACCGCACGGGGGTCACGATTTTCTATTCGAGCCACTTGCTCTCCGATGTGGAATCGATCAGCCACAAGGTGGCGATGATTGTGGACGGCAAGATCGTTCGCGAAGGAACCGTAGACGAAATTACGGAATCTTGCGGCGTGGAATACCACGTGCGTACCCGCGAAGCGATTCCGCAGGCGGAACTGCCCGAGGGCGTAAGCCCCGCTGGCCATCCGCAGGAATGCGTGTGCGCCGACGATGCTGCCCGCGACCGCCTGTTGCGTTACTGTTTAGATAAAGGCGTTGCCGTGGAACGTATGGACCACAAGCGCCCGAGTCTCGAAGACATTTTGACAGAGGAGATTGCCCGTGCAGACGCTTAAGCATATCGGCATCATTGCCCTCAATACGTTCCGCGAATCCATTCGCGACAAGATTCTTTATAACATCGGCTTTTTGGCGATTGCGCTTACCTTGTTCAGCATTGTGCTTGGTGAATGGTCGGTGTTTGACCGCGCCTACGTAATCAAGTCGACGACGCTTTCGGTGATGAGCCTTTCGGGCTTGTTGATTTCGATTTTCGTGGGCATTAGCTTGGTGCAAAAGGAAATCCAGCGCAGAACAGTGCTTACGCTTTTGTCGAAGCCCATTAGCCGCGCCTCGTTCATTGTGGGCAAGTACTTTGGCTTGCTTGCAGTGGTGGCGGTTCACCTGACGCTGCTGACTGCCATTTACTACGTGATGCTGTTCCTGACGGGCTCTGCCCCGACGCTCAGCTTGCTTACGGCCATCTACCTGATTTTCTGCGAGATGGCGGTGGTGATTGCGGTGGCGCTCCTGTTCAGCAGCTTTAGCAGCACGGTGCTTAGCGCTCTCTTTACGCTGGGCGTTTACTTTGCGGGCCACTTGAGCGACCAGCTTTTGGAACAGGTTCGCTTTGCGACCCGCATGGGCGAACTGAATGGAACGTCGAGCATGCTGTTCCAGAAGGCCGCCGAAGTGATTCATGCGATTTTCCCGGGATTGTACCGCTACAATGTGACGACCTATGTGGTGCATGGCGTGGCGCTCCCCGATATGTATGTGTTCTGGAATAGCATTTATGCGCTAGGCTACATCGGCGTGTTCCTTGCAATTGCAAGCTGGTGGTTTAGCCGGAGGGACTTCTTATGAGAAACCAATACATGGCGAAAGTCCTTGTGCATAACAAGGTTGTTTCCGAGGCGCAGGTTAAGGCGCATTGGGGCGAAATTACCGACAAGAAGGATATTGGCCAGGTGCTCGTGGATGCGGGAATTTTGCCGCCCCCGATGTATATCAAGGTGCTTGCCTTTGTGAAGAACCTTGAGGCGAAGGCTGCCGCCGAAGGCGGCGCGGCTGCTCCTGCCGCAGCACCTGCAAGTGCTGCTTCCGCGGCTCCGCAAAAGCAGTCGACCGCACGCTTCGAGGCTCCTCCGGCCTCGGCCCCGTCGGTAGCCCCTGCACAGCCCGCTCCCTCCGAAGGCTTGCAGATTGAAGGCAACAGCAGCCTGTATGGCGAAGTTTCGACCTCCAATGTGGAAGTCGAAGCGGTCGCGGGCCTGGAATCGACCAGCATCAGCACGGTGCAGGTGCAGGCCGAAGCCGAAGAAGATGCTTCGGGCGAGGATTCCGAAAAACTGCCGAGCCGCTTTGCAATTCTGACCGGAGAAGGCACTCCCGTCGAAGCGCCCGAAAAGATTCGTCCGATGACGAACCTGTCGCAGATCATTGCATTTGCCCGCAAGTTCGGCGCAACCGATATTTACCTGTATGCAGACCGTCCGGTGGTCATGCGTCAGTCGGGAGCACTCTTTGTGGCTTCGGACGACGCTCTGGATTTGTCCCGCATTAACGAACGCCTGGACGAGGCTTCCAAGGGCTTCTCGGACGGCTACAAGATTGTCGTCGGCAAGAATTTCAGCAAGACGATCGGTCTTGCCGGCGTTGGCCGTGCCCGTATTACGGTCACATGGAATGGCACGAATCCGAGCGTCTCGATTCGCGTGATTCCGCAGGAATCGACCACGCTTGAAAACCTGTATTTGCCGGCGTTCTGCAACCAGTTCGTGGAACTCAATAGCGGGCTTGTGCTTGTCGCAGGCCCTGCCGCAAGCGGTCGTTCTACGACGATTTCGACTTTCGCCGAGACGATTGCCGCTAACCGCGACGTGTACATTCAGACGGTTGAAAAACCGATCGAACGCGTTCTCCAGAATCCGCGCGGTGCAATAGCCCAGCGTGAAGTCGGCTTGCATGTGCGTTCGGGTATCGAAGGCGTCGAGTTTGCCATGCAGAGCGGTGCCGACGTGATTCTGTTCGACTACCTTGAAAATATGGATGAACTTTCGATGTTGCTGCGTGCATCGAACGCGGGCGCCTTGGTGTTCGCGGTGACCACGGGCAACAACATTCATGCTTTGCTTTCCCGCTTGCTTTCGTCGGTGCCGGCAGGAGACCGCACGGCGTTTGCAAACTCGCTGGCTGAACAGCTCAAGGGAATCATTGTGCAACACCTGATTCCGATTGTGCAGAATCAGGGCCAGGTTCTTGCGGTCGAAGCCGCCAAGATGAATTCGACGATGGCGAACATGCTTCGCCGCGGAGAAATTTCTCAGCTGTCCGCTTCGATCAGCAGTCAGAAAGATCAGGGCATTTCGCTCGACGATTCCTTGCAGAAGTGCGTGGAATCGGGCTACATTGAAGGCGCCGAGGCGTGGAAGCGCGCCTGCGACAGCCGCCGCTTTGCCGCTTACAGGGTTCAGAAATAAGGGGGTGCTATGGCTACAGAAATTGAATCTTTGCTAGAATACACGCTGAATGTGGGCGCCTCTGAACTCGTGATTACCGAAGGCGCAGCCTCTGCAGTGCGCTTGGCGGGTAAGGTCTGCGCCATTCCCGATGCCCCTGCTGTCGAAACGGGTTCGCTTCGCAACTTCCTGAATTCCATGGAAGGCGAATCGGGCACGATTATGGGTGGCCCGTGGTGCGGTTCCAAGTGGCGCGTGCGTTACAACCGTACGGCTCTGGGTAGCTCTGCGATTTTCCGCCCGGTGCTCGATGAATGCCCGGACTTTACGGCACTGGGCGTGCCGGATTCTTTGATGAACCTGCTCGGAATCCGTTCGGGCCTGGTCGTGTTCAGTGGTCCCGCTTGTAGCGGAAAGACGACAACGGGTACCGCTTACGTGTCTGCGCTGTGCCAGTCGGGCATTTTGCGCGTGAGCTTGCTGGACCAGGAAGCTGAAATGCCTGTGAAACAGGGTGACAGCTTGATCCTTGAAAATTCGACGGGTACGATTCCTGAAAAACTGGAGCAGGCGCTTCGCAGTGGAATCGACCTGATTTGGCTGGGCAATTTCGAAGGCCAGTCCTTGATTCCGGTTTTGCGTGCTGCCGAAGCTGGCGCCCTGGTGGTGCTTACCGTGACGGCGGGTAACGCCGTGGGCGCGCTGGATGCGCTGCTTTCGTCGGAATCGCTTGAAAATCGTGACATGGCTTGCAATATGCTGGCTTCTGTTTTGAAGGCGGTGGTGGTGCAGCGCTTGCTGCCGGGTGCCCAGGGCGTTGTGCCTGCTTGGGAAATCCTTTACGGCACGCAGAACGTGGCCTCCAAGATTCGTAGCGGCGAATATTACGCTTTGCCCTCGATTATTGCGGCCTCTGCTTCTGAAGGCATGATGCTCATGGACGATTGCCTTGCCGAATTGGTGAAGGCGGGGTATGTTTCTCCGGACGACGCCGTTCGCGTCGTTTCGAATCCGGCTCGCTTAGGGTAATTTGTGCAGAAAGGGTTAGGCAAATTTATAGCGATAGTTGCGCTATGCGTAACGGGGGCTTTCTCTGCCGAGAAAGGCTCTGTTGAGAAGGTGCCGTCGCTTGATTTGCTGAAAGCCTCGGTGGATTCGATTGCGGCGGCAGATACGGCGGCTGGTGAGACGGCGGTCAAGCCCGATTCTTCGCTGAAAACGGTTCTGTACTTGGGCGGAGGCGAGCGTTCGCCATGGTTCCAGTTGGGTGTTTTCTATGCGATTGAAGAATATGGTATCCCTGTAGATTCCGTGGTGGCGACTTCTTGGGGAGCCTGGATGGCAGCCCTCTGGACTCGCGGCGTTCCGCTCGATGATATCCAGAAGATTATGCTGGATCCGGCGATTGCTCCTTTCGTGGGGCATGACCTTGCTGCGCCTACAAACAAGGCGGGGTATCGTGAGGTGGATTCCTACGAGCTGCCGATTTCTGTTTCGGGAATTCCTTCGATGCGCAAGCGTTTTGCGCTGACCATGGATTCGGCGTTCTCGGTGCATAGCGATTCTAAATCGCTCACGCCAGATTCCATGCAGGTGGTGCGCGCTCTTGCAAAGCTCCGCTTTCAAGAAAGCCTTTACCGCCAGCGCTCCAAGATAAAGATTCCGTTTGCGGTGCAGTCTTGCGAATCGGGCAAGGCTGTGGTTATCGGGAATTCTACGCAAGAGGTAATCGCCTCGCTTCCGCTGTGGAAGAATCCGAAAGATTCTTCGGTGAATCCGTCGGGTGAACTTTGCCCGTATTACGCGATGCCGATTGAAGATAATGCGCAGGAACTTTCGATTATTGTTGTCGCAGACCCGCTGCGCGCCCCGATTGTGGGCGATGAACGTACGCGCCTGATCAAGCAGCATGCCTCCGAGATTTTGGCAAGCCAGCCGGGAATCATTGTGCGCGCGCATACGATTCTCGATACCGCACGCTCGGTGTGGATCCAGTCCGGATTCACTTCGTTCGAAAAACAGCTTGGCAGCTTCAAGGTGCTTAATGGACGTCGTCACGCCTATTCTGCGGACCAAAAAGGAGCGATGCCTTGGTTCAAATTTGAACCCTCGTATGACAGCCTTTCGTCTGAAGTACAGAATGCGGTAAAGTCGTACTGGCTGGAGTCGGATACGGGCATGGTGGCGCCCGAAAATTTTGCGTTGAGCTTATTGCAGAATCCGGCATACGATTCGCTGGATTTGAACATGCGCCCGAGCGGGCATGTTACGGTGGAATCTTCGGTGAAGCCGATTGTGGATTTTGCCGTGGGCGGCTTTGGCTCGAATGCGTTTGGCCCGAATGTATACGGCGAGGCGTCGGTTCATTATGTGGACCATGTCGAAATTGAACTGGTGATGGCCGGGTTCTGGGGCGAACATTCATACGGGTTCCGCCCGCGTTTGAATATTTCGAAATTGTGGAACCGCCATTGGGATTTGCAGTTCGGTTACGATTACTTGAAGCTTGTGCCGCTGAAGGGCTTTAACGGCAACACTCATCGCTGGCTTCGCATTTTGTCGGAAGAACGTAGCGACTTGATGATGGACCTTTTGTATACGGTCGATAGCCGCCAGCGTGTTTCTGCGGAATTCAGGTTCGGTTCCAGGTACTACGATTTGGATTCGGCATACTATGGCACTCGCGAAATGAAGGCGTATCCGGTTTCGCCGATGTTGCATTACCGCTACTTGAATGGCGAAGACGACAACTGGTTTGCAAATAACGGCTATGCCTTGAACGTTTGGGGCGGCTTTGAATCGATTGGCTATGATGACGGCATTATCGATGTGGTTCCCATTTACTGGAAACTTTTGGCCGATGCTCGTTATACGATTTCGCCGGTGCGCTTTGTGACATTGACGGCTGCGGCGGCGGGTGCAATCGAGCGTTACCACGACGAAGGTCATGGCTATGTCTCGCCCAAATCCTTTGACAAGCCCCCGCTGGATGTAGCGTACCGCCAGCATGCGGCTGCAACGCCTTGGTCGACTGAATGGTACGATCCGGAACTTTCTTCGCATGAATATGCCATGGTGCGCTTGAACGGCGGACTTCATGGCGATTATCTGGGTGCATGGATTTTTGGCGCTTACTACCATGACTTTGAAGAAAGCCCGTATGCAGATTTGGACGTAGACAAGTTCGTGTTCGAACCGGCGCTGCGCTTTGCGTACAAGTCGGTTACCCTGTATGCGGGCTTGAGCCGCGTAGTGGGCTACGGCACATTTGGTGACTTGACTCACCTGAGCGGATACAATTACTTTGTCCGCGTCGGAAATTACGAATTCTAAATGATTGGCGCTTGCTACAGGGCGAGCGGCATCCAGGGCTTGACTTCGTTGACCGAGGTCAGCTTGCTTTGCAGTTTGCGACGGATCGCAGCTGCGGCAATCATGGCGCCGTTGTCGGTGCTCAGGCTGCGTTCCGGAATGCAGAACATAATCCCGTGCTTGTCGCAGTAATCTTGCAGGCGCGTACGGAGCCAGGCGTTGGCGCTCACGCCGCCACCGACCACGAGGGTCTTCATCTTCGTCTTTTTGAGGGCGGTGATCGTCTTTGTGACAAGGCTATCGACAATGGCGTCTTCCAGGGAGGCGCAAATGTCGCCGATGTTCTTCTGGATGAATTCCGGGTCGTGTGTTTCGGTGTAGCGGAGCACGGCTGTCTTTAGGCCACTAAAAGAAAATTCGCAGTTGTCGTGCACATGGAGGGCACGCGGAAAATCCACAAACTTGCGGTTGCCATCTTTGCCGAGGCGGCTGATGGTGGCGCCTGCCGGGTACTTGAGGCCGAGCAGTTTTCCGCATTTGTCGAATGCTTCGCCGGCGGCATCGTCGCGGGTGCGGCCGATACTGGTGTACTTGAATCCGGGTTCTTCGAGCACGAGTTCCGTGTGACCGCCCGAAACGGTAAGCGTCAGGAATGGCGGCTCGATTTCGGGGTGCGTGAGCCAGGCGGCGGCCAGGTGGCCTTCCAGGTGGTTCATGCCGTAAGCCGGAATCTGCAAGTCGCGGGCGAGACCCTTGGCAAAGCTTGCGCCTACCAGGAGCGGTCCCATAAGGCCCGGGCCCGTGGTGTAGGCGATAGCGTCAATATCCTTGAGCTCGATGCCGGCTTCCTTGACAGCGGCTTCGGCAATCGGGGAAATCTTTTGCAAGTGCGCGCGTGCGGCAATTTCGGGAACCACGCCGCCATAGAGGGCGTGTTCATCGATCTGGCTATAAAGCGGGTTAGAAAGGACTTTTACAGGATCGTCTTGCAGTACGGCACAGGCGGTTTCGTCGCAGCTGGATTCAATTCCAAGCCAGATCATGGAGCAACCTCTTCAAGCGAGTCTGCGGGAGCGGCAGGCTTTGTTTCTTTTTTGCGGAGCGTTACCTTTTCGGGTTTCAACTGGATTGCCTTGATAGACATTTCGCGGTTGATGTGGGCCGGGAGCGAAAGCTTGACGGTCGGTGAAAGACTGTCGGCGTCTTCGATGGCGAATCGGTTGAATTCCATCGCCAGTTCAATGTTGTGCGAGGTAATCGAATCAAGAACGGTTTCGCCGCCAGTAATTTCGACCGAAAGGGTCTTGGGCTCCAGAGAGTAAATGCTCCTGTCGAAAAATCCGATCAGGTTTACGGGTATGCTGTCGTAAGTGCGGGTGGCCATCTTCTGGATGTTCACCGAAATCTTGACCGAGGAATCGCTGGGCGAAACGAATGCCGGGAGCATGCTGAAGTCCAGCGGAATCGTGAATTCCTGGCTTGCGTGCAGCGTGTCGTAGAAAGACGAATCGGTCGGAATGTCGATAATGCGGGTGAGCGCGTTACGGGCGCCGGAAACCATCAGCTCTTCGGGCGTAATCGTGGGCTCGTCTGCAATCAGGTAGCCCTGGGCTGCAGTGAACGTCGCTACCGACTTGATGGGAACGTTTCTGGTAATGCGGGTGTCGATGTCGAGGTCTACAAACAAAAGCTGGTTTTCAGGCTCGACAAAGCGGATGTCGGGAAAACCGGCGGCCACAAAGTTCTTGCTGTCCAGGTGAATGCGCTTTGCGCCCAGTTCGGCTTGCTGCAGGTCTACGACCATGGCGATGGAGTTCTGCTTGGGGTCGCTTACTAGGTTGTTCAAACGGATCAAGTCCCACGACTTGCCTTCGACCGTAATGTGCAAACTATGCGGCGGTTTCGAGGCAATCGCCATGGTTTCGGGGAGTTTCACAAAGTTCAAAGGCACGTTCACCGAAAGCTGGAAATCCTTTTGCGAGATCACCAGGAACCAGAGGGCTATGCCAAATATCAGTGCGGTTATTTTTAGAACGATGTTTCCCATAGAACTCTCGAATGACTGCCTAAAATTTAGTTATAATTCACTCCGTGCTCGGACAACTTGGCTATTTAATATCGGAATCTTTTCGCGGAATGCGGCAGCACCGCACGGTGATTTTACCGTCGTTTGCGACCATATTCCTGTGTTCGCTGCTTTTGGCGGCTTCGTTTACCGCTTTCGGGGCGGTCATGCGCGTTCTTTCGATGGAAAAGAACCTGTATGCCATCGAGGCCTTTTTGCCGGAATCGGTCAGCGAGGATTCCCTGCAGGTGATCCAGAATCGCCTGGAACACACCAAGTTCGTGGATTCCGTGACCTTCGTGAGCGCCGATTCGGCCCTAGCCGATTTCCGCAGGCATTTCTCGGGTGAAATGCTCGACCTGGTTGAAGGAAACCCGATTCCGCCGTTTTTCAGGGTGACTCTTGACGAAGAGAACAAGAACCCTTCTACCCTTGTCGAGGTCAAGAACGCCCTTGCCCGTGAAGACATTTTCGAAGAAATCCAGGCCCCGGTCGAATGGGTCGAAAAGATTGCTGCCTGGAAGTTCCGTATGATCTTCTGGCCCATCTGCATAAGCGTCTTGCTCCTGTTTACGCTTTCGCTCATTATATGCAACTCCGTCAGGCTTTCGCTTTTGTCTCGCAGGCTTCTTGTCGAAAACATGAAGTACGCTGGCGGCAGTCACTTCTTTATCGAGTTCCCGTTTGTGCTGCAGGGAGCCTTCCAGGGGCTGGTCGGCAGTGGCATTGCCGTGATTCTTTTGGCCATCGTGTTGAACTCGGTGGCAGATGCTTTCCCGATTGTGGCTGCAAATTTGGCTGGACTTGGAACGGGGTTGTTCCTGGTGGTTGTCTTGGTCACAGCCCTTTCGGGTTATTTTAGTTTCCGTACGGTGCGCGAATTCCTTTCGATTAAGCGCAATGAACAGGAATGATGATGCGTCTTGTCGTCTTGCTGTTTTGCTTGCTGCTTGGGCTCGGTGCTGAAAACGCCTATGCAAAGCCTGCTGCAAAAAACGCCAAGAGCACGCCTGCGAAAACGACAAGTAAAAAGCCGACCAAGGCTTCTGTAAAGGCTTCGTCGAAGAACGCCTCCAAGTCGGTGACCAAGAAGACGGACGCCCAGATTAGCGAACAGAAAAACGCCCTTAAGAAGTTGGAGTCGGACCTTGCGAAAAAGCGCCAGGAACTGGCCCTCCTCGAAACCGAAGAAAAGGGCGTGCTCAATACGATTTCGATTCTCGACCAGAACTTGAACCAGACCCGCACCTACCTCTCGGAACTGACCAAGAGCGAGGTCATGCTGGAACGGGCGCTTGTGCAACTGACGGCGGATATCGATTCCTTGGACCGTAAAATCGAGACTAGGCGCGAGGCCATGAAAAAGCGAATCCGCACGCTCTACGTGAGCGGACGCAACAGCGAAGCCCGTGTGCTTTACAGCCTGCTCACCCAACAAGGCAACCCCGACCGCCAAGTGTATTGGGTGCATCACATTCTGAACCAGGACCAGCAAGAAGTCGAAGCCTTGCAACAGCTGGTGCAAGAACGCGACGAGAAAAAGCAGATGGAAAGCGATCACCTTTCCGACTTGAAGCAGATGCGTTCCAAGAAGGCGGCCGAAGAAAAGGGCCTTGTTTCGCAGATGAGCGGACAAGAAAAAATGTTGCAATCCTTGAAGCATGACCAGAACATGCAACGCCGCGCCCTCAAGGAATTCGAACAGAACCAGAAGACCATGCTAGCGCTTATCAAGAAACTCGAGGAAAAGCGCAAGAAAGAAATCGAACAGGCCAAGAAAGACGAGGCTGCCCGCAAGGCAAAGGAAAAGGCCGACAAGGGCAAAAAGAAAGATACGAAGGCGCCTGCCAAGAAGGTGGAAAAACCGAAGGTCACGGTGGCCGAATCGGTAAAGGGCCCCAAGTGCACTCCGCTCAAGGGAAATATTATCAGCCAATACGGCTTGCAGGAACACCCGGTGCTCCACATTATGACTCGTAACCTGGGTGTCGAAATTCGCGGAAAACGGGGCGATGCCGTCCGTGCCGCAGCGGCAGGTTCAGTCGTCATGGTGGGCGAAATCGACGGCCGCGGACCCTCGGTGATTATCGAACACGAGGGCGGAACTTACTCCGTTTATGGCCACCTCAAGTCAATTCGCGTGCAAGAAGGCAAAGAAGTGCGAAATTGCGAAGAAATTGGCGAAGTGGGCGATGTTGCATCGCTAAATGGAATTAAATTGTACTTCCAAGTGAGCGAGGGTACACAGACCGTGGACCCCTTGCAGTGGTTAAAGCAGAAATGATCGAATATACGTTAAATGGTCCCGCCTCTCAAGAACGCGCCCGCATCCGCTTGATGTCGGCGCTCCGTGAGAACCGCTTTCCGCAGGCGATTTTGATTGATGGCCCTGCTGGAATCGGCAAGAAAAGGCTCGCGATGGAAATCGCGAAGGCGCTCCAGTGTACCGATCCGAACATGCGCCCCTGCGGTCATTGTTTTGGTTGCCGTATGGCCGACGACAGCGGTGCCACCGATGGCTGGGTCGTGCCCATGGAATCGGCCGAGGCCCACGCCCGCAGTTCCGACGACGTGTCTGCCGGCAGCAAGGCGAAAACGGTGGAAGACTTCAAGAAGGCCTACATCGAAGAAATCCAGAAGAACCCGTACCGCGTAGACGTATTTTCGACAGGCGCCTTTATTTCGGTGGACTTGATGCGCATGATGACATCGAGCTTCGCCATGAAGGGCGACCGCGTGCGCACGGTGATTATTGCCGAGGCGGATCGCATGAACGAATCGGCGGCAAACGCCTTCCTCAAGACGCTTGAAGAAGTCCCGCCGGACACGTATTTTATTCTGACGACCAATTCCCGCGAAAAGATGCTCCAGACGATTCGTTCCCGCTGTCTGGCGCTCCACTTGTTGCCGCTCTCCGACGAAGAAGTGAAGTCGGAAGTCTTGCGGGTCGCGGGCGAAGATTTTGATGAATCCTCTTTGACCGACGATGTCATCGGGCTTGCGGTGGGGTCTCCGGGCAAGGCGCTTTACTACGCCGAACATGCCAAGGTCTGGTGCAAACTGGCCGCTGATTTTGTGGTGCATTCCCTGCGCGGGAATTACACCGACTTGTTTATGGAATTGAGCGAAACCTCGCTGAGCGATGCCTACGAAGCGAACCGATTCCTGGAAGTGCTTTCGTTCTTGCTGGCCGACTTGTTGCGTGAACAGGCGGGCGCGCGCTTGCGTATGCCCGAAACGACCACGTCGGTTGGACTTGCGAATTTCCCGCGGGTCGATGCGACTGCGCTGGAACTGGCGCTTGTTGCCGTGCAAGAAACGATGTCTAGAATTGAGTCACGCCGTGTGACGGCGACCATGAGCTTGCAAAGCTTGTCGCTTAAACTGTTCGAGGGCTACAAGTAAATGGCTCTAGAAACGACAGACGTTGAACTGAACGAACGCCTGGCTTCGGCAATGTCGAAGAGCCTGCGCATACCCCATGTGGTGGCGCGCTTCTTGGTGTCTCGTGGCGTCTGTTCTGTGTCCGAGGCGCACCGCATGCTGTGCGGTAACGCGGGCGACGTGCTTGACCCGTTCTTGATGAAGGGAATGGAAGAGGCTGTTGCCTGGCTGCTGGACATTCGCGAAAAGCACGAAAAGGTTTTTGTTTTTGGCGACTACGATTTGGACGGCATGTCGGCCGTGACGCTCATGACGCGTGCCCTGGCCGAGCTTGGCCTGGAATCGGATTGGCGCCTGCCGAACCGCTTTGGCGATGGCTACGGGCTTTCGTCTTCGGCGGTAGAAGAAATGCGCGAGGCGGGCGCCCGCTATGTGATTACGGTCGATACCGGCATTACCGCGAACGCCGAGATTGCACTTGCCAAGAGCTACGGGATGTCGGTGTTGGTCATTGACCACCACCAGCCTTCGGGCGATGGACTCCCGGAATGCGATGTGCTTTTGGACCCGCACCAGGAAGGCGATACTTACCCGAATCCGGAACTTTGCGGCGTGGGCGTTTCGTACAAATTCGTATGCGCCCTGTACTCCAAGCTTTCGATGCCCGAACCGACCAAGTTCCTGGACTTGGTGGCGCTCGGAACGCTTGCCGACTTGGTGTCTATGACGCCCGAGAACCGCGCCTTTACCAAGACTGGTCTCAGGTCTATTGAGCGCAGCCATTGGCCGGGCCTGCAAGAAATGTACAGCAACTTGATGAAGGGCCACGGTAGCGTGGGCGGCATCGATGTCATGTACAAGTTTGCTCCGCTCCTGAATGCACCCGGTCGCATGGAACGCCCGGATCCGGCGCTCAAGCTTTTGCTCAGCCCGAATATGGCGACTGCCAACGCCCTGATGGCGGAACTGCGCGAATGGAACAGCAAGCGCAAGCAGAAAGAAGCTGAAATTACGGAAATGGCTCAGGCCCAGATGACGGCCATGTACGGCGACAATTTGCCGACGGTGATTGTCGTTGCCGGTAACGACTGGCATGTGGGCGTCATCGGAATTGTGGCCGCCAAGCTCGCGCAAGAATACCACCGCCCGACTGCAGTGCTTTCGATTCAGGGCGGCATGGCGCATGCGAGTGCGCGCGCGGTGCCGTGCTTCAACTGGCATAAGGCCTTGTTTGAATCGCGCGAATTGTTTGACCGCTGGGGCGGTCACGCCAACGCGGCGGGCTTCTCGCTTCCGGCCGAAAAAATTGACGAACTCCGCAAGCGCCTGGAAGTTTCTGCGGCAAACCAGAATTACACCGGCACCGAAGAATGCGAAGGCGAGACGGCACCTTGCTCGTATGACATTTGCATCTCGCTCAACGAGTTGATTGTCGAGGCTTCGCAGTACATGGCGCCGAGTGATTACGGTTCTGGCAATAGCGCAAACAAGGGCCAATTGATTTCGATTCTCGACTTTATTGACCTGCTCGAACCTTTCAGCGGAAATTTCCCGTATCCGACCTTCCGTGCCGACAACGTGAAAATCCACCGACTTCGCGAACTCAAGGGCGGACACTTGCAGATGGATATTTCGCAGGCGGGTAGCCGCGTGTATCCGGCCATCGGCTTTGGGCTGCGTAAGTTCAAAAGCCTGCTCAGCAAGCCCGTGTCGGTGATTTTTGAACCCACCTGGAATTATTTTAACGACCGCAAGTCCTTGCAACTTTGCGTCAAGGCCATTGAGCCTTATATTGAACCCAACACCGTAAACGACTAGGATAACTAAAAATGCGCAACTTGCCGATATATTTCATGATTCTGGTTTTTGCGGGAATGCTGTTTGCGCTCTCGAAGGTGCATATCTATACGCCGGTGGTTCTTCCGGCAGAACCGGAGCCCGCCCCTGTGGAACAGGAGGGCTTTACGGGGCGCGTGATCATGCCTTCGCTAGACGATATCTACGTGTTGGAGAATACGGCCGGTCGAGACATCATGCAGTTTGCAAGGTTCTTGAAGGGCCGTGCCGCGGGTCTCCATTTTGCATCGGCCGCCTACTTCAAGGCGAACCAGAAGAACTTGAAAAAGGATTCTCCCCAGGCGATTATGGGAATCAAAATGGCCCTTGATTCCTTGGGTACTTTCTCGCCCGAAATCCTTTTCACCAACGTACACGACGACAATTTTAAAGGCCTGGTGCTTTCGCAAATCCAGACCTATTGGCGCTATCCGCGCAGTGAAAGCGGACGCTTTGTCGTTTGGTTCCCAATCGCTTGGAAAACCGAATACTGATTACTTGCTCTTCAAAATCGCGAGCAGTTCGGCGGTGCGCTTCTCAATCAAGATGAAGGCTTCGAACATGCGGGCTTCGCGCCACTTCACCAAGTACTTGGCCTTCCATTCTTCGGCCACTTCTTCGGGATCTTCATGGTGCGATTCGTTGCGGTACCATTCTTCTTTCTTGATTTCGCGAATCATGTCGCCCATTTCGGCGGCAGGCTGGAGCGAACCCTTGCAGAGCAGGAGTGCGCGCAGGTTATCAAGCAGAATTTCGTCGGACGGATTGTCGGAATCGTCGCGGGCGCAATCCCAAATTTCGCCGCGGTGGCGTTCCGTCCAGCCCATCAGGTGCTTTTCGGTTCTCTGGAGTTCACCCTTGGCGAGCTTTTCTTCGACGGCTTCGCGCGGGTAATAGATGCTGTTCGGGTAGAATTCGATCATAAGGAGCTCCCTGATTTAGCCTTTAATGCCCGGGGCGGGACTTGAACCCGCACGAGGTTGCCCTCAAGGGATTTTAAGTCCCCAGTGTCTACCATTCCACCACCCGGGCTCGGGCGTGCCACAAATATAGTAAACGGAGCTGCAATTCCGGCCTTTTTGCAAAAATCTCGAGCAACAATTCTGTTATTTTTGGAATATGAAACAGTTTGCACTTATTCTGGTTGCTTTTGTAGTTGCACCGCTTTTCGCCTACGATGGCGATATGGATACTTACCACGAATTTAAGGAAGATCTTTCGCTTGCCCGCGACGGCTATGTCGCATGCCTCAACATGGCCATGGAATCGGCTAACGAAAGTACTGAAGGCTCGTTAGAGGGGTGGTTCAACCTCCGCGACAAGGGCGGCGCCCGCTCCTGGATGCAGCTAGATTTCGAAGCCCCTGCATTCAAGTTCCTGAAGATGGAAGAAGTGCCTTACGGCTTTAAACTGAAAGGATCTCACGGCCCGTACAAGATTGATGCTGAAATCCGTGTCGTTACCCGCGACACAGACATTTTCTACGACGTCAAGTACAACAAGGCGAGCAATGTCGCCGGCAAGGAAATCTTCGGCGAAGTGTTCCGCAATGACCGCGTCGTGTTCTACGACGAAAGCACCCCCTGCAAGCGTAAGGCCGTCTCCTGCATTAACGAGTACGCCCGCGGAACGATGGGCAAATAAAAAAAAGGAACCCGTAAGGGTTCCTTTGGAAATCTAGTCCGGTTTAGCGGAATTCTGTTTGGAAACTAAGTCCATCAACTCATCGGTTGTATACTCGTTCCCGTCATCACATTTTTGCTTGTGCTCGTTGATCCAATGGTCGTACTTCGCTCCGTTGGCATTCACGGTGTCGAGCTTGGTCTCGTAAGCATCCTTACAGTTGAGGGTTGTATTATCTGCCAACGTGTACTTGTTTGGATAATTTGTGCTGGCTTCGGCGTCTTTGGCCTGATTGGTGAAGTATTCCTTTGCAGAAGGACATGCTTCGCCGTTGGTTGCCGCTGTTGGGGCACATTGTTCGATGGTGTCTCCGACTAAAGCGAAATAGTTTGTTGTGACGTACGCCATCTTTTTGAAATAAATCATCCCGTTGTCGCATTTGAACACGGAATCATTTCGGGCGGGGACGGTGCACGTTTGAGGCGGAACGCCGTAAAGAGCCTCGTTCTCGGAGAGCTCGGCCATGACGGTCTTTAAGTTTGGTCGGTACGAAGCGCAAGGCGATGGAGTGTAGAATGTCGAGTCCTTGCAATGAACCGATGGGTGCAACCCTAACGTGTACGGGTAATCGGGGTTGAAATAAGAAGAACTGCTGGGCTCTTCGCTGCTAGACGAAGCCGGTTCCTGAATGTCTGGGTTAGCCGGTTGTTCCTCGGAACTGCTAGAAAGCTCGCTAGGTTCGCCTGTCTGAATCTCGGAACTGCTAGAAGGAGTCTCGGTCTGCGATTCTGAACTACTTGAAACATCGTTAGACGCGTTCGTTTCCGGGTCGGGAACGGGGGCTACGGAGCTGCTAGAGTCGTTGTCGCATGCCGCCCAAAAAAGGGATGCTATGCACAGGGCTAGTTTGCGTTTGCATTTTCGAATAGACATGATTGTTCTCCTTTTTTGTTCACTATAAATATATACAAAAAAAAGAGAACAGTACAATTTATCTGTAACATTGCCGTGGACAAATTGTAAAAAAAGGAACCCTCGCGGGTTCCTTTTTTAATGGATTGCTTCGGGGCTGTTCGCCCCTCGCTATGACGTTCTTACTTGATGATGAGCATCGAGTCGTCCCAGGCTTCATGTTTCTCCAAGCCGAGGAGGTTCGCGGTCGTTGCAGCGATGTTGGAAAGACCCCAGTCGCCTTCCTTGAGGCCGAGCTTGCCGCCCGTTACGTTATCGTAAAGGATGCAAGGAACCTTGTTGAGCGTGTGGCTCGTCTTGGCCTTGAACGTACCGTCCTTGTTGACCTTCGGCATGCCGGTCTTCTTGTCGATTTCGTACATTTCGTCGGCGTTACCGTGGTCAGCCGTGATGATAGCAACACCACCGAGAGCGTCAATCACCGGGAGCAAACGGGCGAGGCCGATGTCCACAGCTTCGATAGCCATCGTAGCAGCGCGGAAGGAGCCGGTGTGGCCCACCATGTCGCCGTTCGGGAAGTTGCAGCGGAGAGTCTGGTACTTGCCGCTCTTCAAGGCTTCGATCATGGCGTCGGTGATTTCGGCAGCCTTCATCCACGGGCGCTGTTCGAACGGAACAACGTCAGATTCAATTTCGAGGTAGGTTTCGCCGTCGAACTTGCTGGAACGGTTACCATTCCAGAAATAGGTCACGTGGCCGTACTTCTGCGTTTCGGAGCAAGCGAACTGCTTGACGCCCGTTTCAGCGAGCCATTCGCCGCTAGTTTCCTTGATGGCCGGAGGCGGAACGAGGAAGCGGTTCGGGAGCTTGAGGTCGCCGTCGTACTGGAGCATGCCAGCGTAGCAGACGTGCGGGAAGCGCTTGCGGTCAAATTCATTGAAGGATTCTTCTTCGAAGGCGCGGGTGATTTCGATGGCGCGGTCGCCACGGAAGTTGAAGAATACCACGGAGTCGCCGTCGTTGATGGTACCCACCGGCTGGCCGTCCTTAGCAATCACGAACGGCGGGAGATCCTGGTCAATAGCCTTGGTTTCGCCACGGAGAGTTTCGATAGCCTGCGTAGCGTTGTCGAACATACGGCCTTCGCCGAGCACGTGGGTCTTCCAGCCGAGTTCCACCATCTTCCAGTTAGCGTTGTAACGGTCCATGGTGATCTGCATACGGCCACCGCCGCTAGCAATGCAAACGTCGAATTCCGGAGAGCGGAGTTCGTCGAGGAACTTTTCGAACGGGCCAACGTAATCGAGAGCGGAAGTTTCCGGCACGTCACGACCGTCGAGGAGGATGTGCACGCGGACCTTCTTGAGGCCTTCCTTCTTGGCCTGGGCAACCATGGCCTTCAGGTGAGAAATGTTGGAGTGAACGTTACCGTCGCTGAAGAGACCGATGAAGTGGAGGACGGTGTTCTTTTCGCGGGCGTTGCCGGCGATTTCCTTCCAAGCGTCGCGGCCGAAGATGTCGCCGGAGACGATGGCGTCCTGCACGAGGGCGGCACCTTGGTTGTACACCTGGCCAGCACCGATGGCGTTGTGGCCCACTTCGGAGTTACCCATGTCTTCATTGGTCGGCATACCCACGGCGCGGCCGTGAGCCTTCAGGAGCACGTTCGGGTACATCTTGAAGAGGTTGTCGAGAGTCGGGGTGCGGGCGGCCTTGATGGCGTTGCCTTCGACTTTATCGGTGATACCAAAACCATCCATCACGATGGTTACGACCGGTCCCTTGATGCCGGGGAAGTTGGAAAGTTTCTTGAGCATATTTACTCCGTGTTTGAATTTACGGGCGTAAATTTAGAAAATCTACCGAGTAAATAAAAAAGCCCTCCCACGGGGGAGGGCTTAAACTTGGTTTTAGACCAGATTACTGGACTCTGTAGACCTTTACCTTGAAGGTGTAGTCGCCGTTGTTGCCTTCGGTCGGTTCGGTAATAGCGAACGCGAAGAAGCCGGCGCCCGTTTCAGCATTGTAGGCTGCGGTCTTTGCGACGTAGATCTGGTTGGCGTTCTGGATCATGCCGGTCAGCTGAGTGCCTTCGATAGCCTTGAACTTGAAGTCGCTCACGTAGGCGGTTGCCGGAGAGCGGTCTGCGTTCATGTCTTCGGGCCACATATCCACTTCGTAGTCGTCGGCGTACGGCGGAAGGTCACCGTTGGTAATCGGGGTGACAAAGACGCCTGCGCCCGTGGTCGCAGCAAGTTCAGGTTCGTTTCTGGTGCCAGCCTTAGAGAAGGTAATATCAGCAGGAGAGCCGGCCGGAACTGCAGTGCAGGTGGAGAGGCTCAGACCCGGATTCACGTTCGTAGAAAGTTCCACCTGGCAAGAGGTCATGGGAATTTCGACCTTCACGGGCTGCTGAGAAGTCGTGTCTTCGGTGCGGCAGTATTCACCTGCATCGCGTTCGAACGGAATGATTTCGGTTCTCTGGTAATCCTTTTCACCGTCGTTAGCCGTTACGGTAACGACCAGGCTGTACGTACCGCATTCGGTGAATGCCGGATCAGTCAGGTTGACGGACACGTAGGCGGAATTCATGGAATTCAGGTCGATGGAGTTCTGTGTCGGGAAAAGAATTTGGTTGGAGCTAATCGTCACGCCAACATTGACCATGTTGCTTGCGTCAGTGCCCTTGCCGACCTTATAGTCGATGCCGGTGAAGACGGTGTTGAAAACGCTGTCCTGGGCGTCAGGGTCGCCGACAAAATCCAGACCGAACTGGCCTTTGAATCTGATTTCGTCACCGGCGATTCGAGAAGAAAATTCCGTAACGGTGATGTTGGGGTCTTTCTTGTCCGGAACGACAATTTTATCGCCCTGCTGGTCCGGTCCGGCTTCGGTAGAAGACTTGCTATCGCTTCCGCAAGCAATGAGACCGAATGCGCCAATGGCGAAAACGGAACTCAGGATAAGTTTCTTTGCAAAAATCATGATCTTTCCTCATTAATTGTTTTTCTGCCCTTGAAAATAAACAAAAATGGGCTAAAATGCAATCAAAAAAGTGTAAATTTAAGCTAAAATGAAGCGAAAAACACGCTTTTTTGCGCAAAAAAGCGGATTTTCGTGATAAAAATCTATTCCATACCGCGGATAATGTCGCGAAGCCGCGCCGCTTCCTCGAAATCGAGGCGTGCGGCAGCCTCTTTCATTTGACGTTCCAGGTCTTCGAGCTTGGACGAATCGGATGTCTGTTCCAGCAGTTTGGCGTTTTCAGCGCGTTTTGAACCACGTGCGCCCTTCTTCTTCGTCTTGCTCGAAGGCTGTAGCGGTTCCATGGGGCGGATGCCGTTGCCATCGTCTTCCCAGTCCTCGTCGACGGAATCGTCGCCGATATCGCCGAGCGGGTCGTTGATTCTCAGGTCGTCTTCCAGCTTGCGGGTCACGGACTTCGGGGTGATTCCATGTTCCTTGTTGAATTCTTCCTGAACGCTGCGACGGCGGGCGGTTTCGGTGATGGCCTTGTCGAGGCTGTCGGTCATGTTGTCCGCGAACAAAAGCACCGTGCCGTTCACGTTGCGGCTTGCGCGGCCCATCGTCTGGATTAAGCTGCGGTAGTTGCGCAGAAATCCTTCCTTGTCGGCGTCGAGGATCGCGACCATGCTCACTTCGGGCAGGTCCAGGCCTTCGCGCAGCAGGTTGATACCCACCAGCACGTCGAATTCACCGGTGCGGAGTCCGCGAATCAGTTCGTGGCGTTCCAGCGTCTTGATATCGCTGTGCAGGTAGCGCGCGCGGATTCCCGCTTCCACGAAAAAGTCGGTGAGGTCCTGCGCCATTTTCTTGGTGAGTGTCGTGACCAGTACGCGGTCGCCGTTCTTGACGACTTCCTCGATGCGGTACAGGAGCACGTCCATCTGGCCCTTGATGGGGAACATCTCGATTTTCGGGTCCAAAAGTCCGGTGGGCCTGTTAATTTGTTCGGTAACGACGCCGCCCGTCTTGGTAAGTTCGTAATCGCCGGGGGTGGCGCTCACAAAGAGCACCTGCTTCGGGTACATGTACTCGAATTCGGCGAAGTTCATGGGGCGGTTGTCCAACGCGCAAGGCAGGCGGAAACCGTACTGCACCAGCGTGGTCTTGCGGCTCTTATCGCCCTCGGCCATGCCGCCCACCTGCGGAATGCTCACGTGGGATTCGTCAATCATCAAAAGCCAGTCATCGCCAAAGTAGTCGATAAGCGTGAAGGGGCGCGTACCCGGGGCGCGGTTTTCGATAATGCGGGAGTAGTTTTCGATGCCGCTGCACATGCCGGTTTCGCGGATCATTTCCATGTCGTAGCGGGTGCGGCTGCTGAGACGGGCCGATTCCAGCACCTTGCCTTCCTTGTCGAGTTCCGCGAGGCGGTCGGTGAGTTCCATCTGCATGCGCTGCAGAATGCCTGCGCGACCTTCTTCCTTGGTCACGAAGTGCTTTGCCGGAGCGATGGTCATTTCGTCCATTTCCTGAGTGACTTCGCCGGTAATGATGTTGAAGCGAACGAGCCTGTCGACTTCATCGCCGAAAAGCTCGATGCGTAAGCCCTCTTCGTCGTAGCTCGGGTGAATCTCGATCACGTCGCCGTGCACGCGGAAAGAACCGCGCTCCAGACTGAAATCGTTTCTCGTGTATTGAATGCGCACCAGGTCGTGGAGAATCTTGTCGCGGTCGTAAACGTCACCCTTCTTGATGCGAACCATCAGATCGAAATATTCGCTCGGGCTTCCCAAACCGTAAATGCAGCTGACGGAAGCGACGATAATTACGTCGCGGCGGGTCAAAAGGTTCGCGGTGGCGCGCAGGCGGAGCTTGTCGATTTCGTCGTTGATGCTGGCGTCTTTTTCAATAAAGGTATCCGTGTGCGGAATATAGGCTTCGGGCTGGAAGTAGTCGTAATAGCTCACGAAATATTCTACCGCGTTGTGCGGGAAGAAAGCCTTGAATTCCTGGTAGAGCTGGGCTGCAAGCGTCTTGTTGTGGGTCAAAATCAGCGTTGGCTTGCCCACGTTCTTGATGACGTTCGCCATCGTGAAAGTCTTGCCGGAACCCGTGACGCCAAGCAATGTCTGGAACTGTTCGCCGTGCTTGAATCCTTCCGTTAATTCTTTGATGGCCTTCGGCTGGTCGCCCGCTGCCCCGTAAGGGCTCACCAGTTCAAAGTTTGCGCGCGTCGGCGACTGGAACTGCTTGAGGTGACCCGGCAAACTCTTTTCGGGCGGTAGCGGTTTCGCTATCGGTTTCGCATACGGGTCGGGTGTAATTGTCTTGCGTGCGCGAGCCATGTGATATAAGAATAATTGATGAATAATGAACAGTGAAAAATTAACAATAAATAAAAGGTTTCATTTTAATTTTATATTTGGTTTGTAATGGAATTGTTGAAAAAAATAGGATTGCTCTTGTTTGTTTTCGTGACGCTTGTGGCCGCGGCAACGGAAGATGCGTCCGAAGACGATTTTCAACGCTATTCCGTGGTCCCGATTTTGGGCTATACCGAAGAGACGGAATTCCAGATTGGCGTGATGGCGCTGCTGTTTTTGCGCCCCGACGAACCGAAGGGCAATGTCCCCGAAATCGGCCTTACAGCGTATGGTTCGACGCGCGGTCAGTTGCAGTTGCAACTGGAACCGTACTACTACCTGTTCCACGATCAAATCAGTATTTGGGGGTTGCTCAAGTATCAAGATTGGGTGGCTGGTTACTATGGTCGCGGCAACGATCCGGATATCGATATTTTCACTAATTTTAACCGCAAAAAATTCCAGTATGGCACGCGAATCGAATCGAGAATCGGACTTCCGAAGGCGTTCAAGTACGGTGTCGAAGTCCATGCGGAATACACCGAAATCGATTTCGAAGAAGGAAAAATAACGGATTTGCCGGATGACCATTCCGGTTGGCGTAATGGTGCGGGCTATTTGTTTGGGGTTGATACTCGCGACAATATCAACTGGACGCGTCATGGCTTTTTAGCCCAGTGGCAGCAAATGTTCTACAGCGATCTCCTTGGGGACTACACTTTTGATGTAGAATCTTTGGACCTGCGCGGTTACTCGACTTTAACTCAAACGACAACGATGGCGCTAGGTTTCTTGTGGCAGCGTGCCGGTGGCGACGTGCCTTTCGACATGCTTGCAGGGCCCGATGGAATCTGTCGGTTCCGCGGTGTAGAAAGCCTGTATTTTGGCGACAACCAGGCGGTAATCATGCAGGCCGAAGTCCGTCAGTTTATCTGGTGGCGCCTGGGTAGCCATGTATTTTTCGAAGGCGGAAAATCGGGTCGCTATTTTAGTGAACTTGTTCGTAACGACTGGCACCGGTCTGTTGGCGCAGGCGCTCTTTTGGGCCTGAATTTAAAGCAGAACCTGTTTGCCCGTGCCGATTTCTCTTGGGTCGATTTTGACCATTTAGGCCTGTCTTTCTACGTCCGTCAAGCATTTTAGCGCAAAAAATGCGCAAAAACGGCAGATTGTGTGCATTTCGTCCCTAAATTAGGGCTATATGTCGCTTTTGTAACAATTTAGACAACTCATTTGTTATTTTTTTCTATCTTTGCCCCAAAAAAGTTACGAGGTATAATATGAACGAAATGAAAGAAAAACTCAAGGCCTTCTTTATGTCTGATCTCGGTGTTGATGGCGACGTGCTTCAGTTTGACACTCCGCTTTTCGGTGAAGAAATTGGCCTGGATTCTGTGGATTCCCTTGAAATCATCTCCTTCGTTGACAGCAACTTCGGCGTGTCCATGACTGGCGTTGCCAAGGAAAACTTCCAGAGCATCGATACGATCGCTGCTTACATCGAAGCTCATAAGGCCTAAAGAATTTAGCCGGGGACACGTTCTCGGCTCTTTTTTTGTTTTTTCGCATCCTGGAGCTTGGCGATAGGATGCATCTATCTTTGGAAAGAATATGACCCCTAATGACAAGCGTTGTGTAGTTACAGGTTTAGGCGTCATTTGTGCCGTCGGTAACAATGTCGAAGAAACTTGGAAGAGTGCCCTGGAATCGGTTTCCGGCATTCATAAGACCACTTCTGTTGATACGGTGAACTGCTATGCGGACTTGGCTGCCGAAGTCAAGTGCGACACCCTTGATGAAATTGACGCTCCCGAAGAAAAGGACCGCGTCTCGAAACTTTGCATCAAGGCTGCAAACGAAGCTTTGGCCGATGCAGGACTCAAGAACTTTGGCGATGACCAGCGCGTGAGCGTGGTGATCGGAAGTTGCGTGGGTGGCGTTCTTTCAATTGAACAGTATCATCAGCATGGTCGCGACGCTTCTGAAATTGCCAAGATGCCGATCGCTTCGATCGCCTCCCAGGTGGCCGAAACTTGTGGTGCTGGCGGTATTGTCACGAATGTGGCGAACGCTTGTGCTGCCGGTACGATTTCGATTGCGGTGGCTTGCGACTTGATTCGCGCCGGCAAGGCTGACGTTGTCATTGCGGGTGGTGCCGATTCTTTTGCCTCGGTGCCTTATTCCGGATTCCTTTCTCTGCATGCGCTTGATGAAAACGGCTGCTCTCCGTTCAACCGCTGCAACGGCATTACGCTCGGCGAAGGCGCCGGCATCGTGATTGTCGAATCTTACGAACATGCTCAAAAGCGCTCGGCCAAGCAGTATTGCGAAGTGCTCGGTTCTGGTGTCACCAGCGATGCAAACCACATTACCGCTCCGCGCGAAGATGGCCTTTGCCTTAAGGAAGCGATTAACCGCTCCGTCAAGAATTCCGGCATTGCAAAGACTGACATCGGTTACATCAATGCCCACGGTACGGGTACGGGCAAGAACGATAACGCCGAAATGACGGCCTTCAAGGCCTACTTTGGCGAAGAAAACCCGACGGTGAGCGTGAGCTCCACCAAGGTGCTTACGGGCCACTGCCTGGGTGCCGCTGGTGCCATCGAAGCCGTCTTTAGCATCAAGGCTCTTACCACCGATACGGTGCTTCCGACCTTCCCGTATAGCGAAGAACAGTCCGCCGCCCTCAAGGAAAAGGTCGGCGACATGGACTTTGTGCAGAACAAGGCCCGCCATAAGGAACTCAAGTGCGTGCTGAGCAACAATGTGGCATTCGGTGGTACGAATGCCGCAATCGTCTTCTCGAAGGAAGCGGGTAACGTGTCTGCCCAGAGTGCAGCAGGCAAGAAGATTGCCGTGACGGGTCTTGGAATTGTATCGCCGCTCGGCAACAGCAAGACCGCTTACGTCGAAGCCGTGAAGGCCGGCAAGAAGCCCGAGTCCGCCTCGGTGCGTTCGACAATCGCTCTTGACGACTACAAGGAACTTGGCATCAAGATGGCCTTCTACCGCAAGCTCGACAATTTGGGCCAGCTCCAGACGGTTTCGGGCATGCGTGCGCTGCAAGATGCAAACTTCAAGGTTTCCGATCAAAACGCTATGGATATCGGTATCATCGTGGGAACCAGCGAAGGCGGTCTTGGCGCCACTTACGATTTTGAAGAACTGATTGCTGAACTCGGCAATGCCGGCGGTTCCGCTTTCAAGTTCCCGCACACCGTTTACAACGCGGCTGGCGGTTACCTCTCTATTTGTTCGGGCATCAAGGGCTACGGTGTGACCATTACCACCGGTCCGCTTTCTGGCCTCGATAGCATCGGCTACTCCATGAACGTGATTCACGACGGTCAGGAACAGGCCATGATGGCTACCGGTACCGACGAAAACCTGCCGATTATTACGGAATTTGCCCAGAAACTTGGCGTGGCCGCAAACGACGTGGTCGCTCCTTACGCAAATGCCGAAGGCTTTGTGGTGGGCGACGGCTCCGTGTCGATTCTGCTCGAAGAAGAAGAATATGCCAAGGCCCGCGGCGCCAAGGTTTACTGCTACGCTCTCGGATTCGGCCATGGCCGCAAGAATGTGAAGTTCGGTAAGCTCTCGGGTTCTGACGAAGCTTTGGACAAGGCCATTGCCGATGCCCTGGCCGATGCCGGCATTACGGCAGCCGACGTGGATGCTGTTTGCGGTTTTGCCAACGGCTGCAAGAAGATTGACGACATTGAAAAGGGTGCCCTTAAGCGCGTGTTTGGCGAAAAGCTTGCCGCGATGCCGCTCTTCGAAGTCAAGGAACGCACCGGTGAAGGCCGTGCGGGGTCTGCTGCCCTTGCCGCTGCCGAAGCCGCTCTCCTTTTGAGCGGTGAACTTGCAAACGACAACGCCTACTTTGTGGCGGCAGACGGTTCTGTCTCGGCAAAGACGGCTGAATCGGCAAATCTCAAGAAAATTTTGGTTATCTCTTATGCGACGGGCGGTTCTTACAGCGCAGTCGTGTTCGGAAAATAGTGCTTAGGTAGAAGGAGCTTGAATATGAAAGTAGCTTTGGTAACAGGTGCATCTAAGGGAATCGGCAAGGCTTGTGCCTTGCGCCTTGCTCGCGATGGCTATACTGTCGTGGTGAACTACTCCAGTTCCGATGAGGCTGCCCAGCAGACTTTGGACCAGATTAAGGCCGAAGGTGGCGACGGCATGATTTACAAGGCGAATGTCGCCGACCTTTCTCAGGTGAAAGTCATGATCCGCGAAGTCTTCAAGGCATACGGTCGCATTGACGTGCTCGTGAACAACGCCGGTATCGTTCGCGACGAATACCTGATGATGATGAATCCCGAAACCTTGGACAAGTGCTTCGACCTGAACGTGAAGGGTTATTTCTACTGCGCACAGCAGGTGGCCGTGAAGATGTACAAGCAGAAGTCCGGCGTGATCATTAACATGAGCTCCGTTTCTTCGAAGTTCGCTCTCGCAGGCCAGGCTGTTTACAGCGCCACGAAGGGCGCCGTGAATTCCCTGACGCAGACGCTTGCCAAGGAACTCGGCGGTTTCGGTATCCGCGTGAATGCCGTGGCTCCGGGCTTTATCGCTACCGAAATGATCGAAGCGATTCCTGAAGAAACCCGCAAGGGCTACCTCGAAAAGATTCCTCTAAAGCGTTTTGGTTCTGCCGACGAAGTCGCCAACATTGTTTCTGCCTTGGCTTCTGACCAGTTCGCCTATGTGACTGGCCAGGTGTTCGTGCTCGATGGAGGTCTTTCTCTATGATGAATATTTACGAAATCAGCGAAAAGATTGCTCAGCGTCCGCCGTTCCAGATGATCGAAAAGGTCACGGAACTGGTGCCGAATGAATCTGCCGTGGGCATCAAGAATGTGAGTGTGAACGAGCCGTACTTTACCGGTCACTTTCCGGGCACCCCGATTATGCCGGGCGTGCTCATTGTGGAAAGCTGCGCTCAGCTCTGCTCGCTCGTGATTGAAAAGCCTGCCGAAGATTTGGAAAAGAATCTCTATGTGCTTTTGAAGATTGACGGATTCAAGTTCGTGAAGCCGGTGATTCCGGGCGACCAGCTTGAAATCTCTGTCAAGAAGACGAAGGAAGGCGGCGTGTTGGTCGGTTTTGACTGCATCGTGAAAGTGAACGGCAACGTTCATGCCAAGGGCGCCTTGACGTTCACAAGCATCCCGAAGGAAAGTTTAGGAAAGTAATGGCTAGTGTGTAATGTGTGATGACTAATGATAATTTCACATCTCACATTCCACATTTCACATCTCCTCTGCCTCTGAATTTTATATATCGTGAACGATAAAAAGAAAAATATTTTTGTCGAAAGTTTTATGCGGCTCTTTATGGTGGTAGTCATCTACACCGTGCGCGTCTATTTGCTTGTTTGGTACCGCCCGAAGGTGACCTTTGTCGGTAACACGGTAAAGTCTCCGCGCTTGAAGACGCCCTCGGTGATTATTGCAAACCATACGAGTATGTGGGATCCCCTCATGATGCTCGCTATCTTTTTCCATCACAAAAGCATCGTGGTGGCTAAAGACCAGA
Source organism: Fibrobacter sp. UWB5 (assembly GCF_002210295.1). NCBI lineage: Bacteria > Pseudomonadati > Fibrobacterota > Fibrobacteria > Fibrobacterales > Fibrobacteraceae > Fibrobacter > Fibrobacter sp. UWB5. The sequence goes on from NZ_MWQH01000001.1 coordinate 514,085, forward strand.
TTGAAGACCCGCATTTTAGTTGGGCGCTGACCCGCGTGAAGTGCGTGATTCCTTGCGACCGCTTTAACATGGACACCGAATGGGCCTTGCTTGCCAAACGTGAACTGGAAAAGGGAAACAACGTCATTATTTTCCCTGAAGGCAAGTGCCGCTATGACGGCTTGTTGAACGAATTCAAGACGGGTTTTGCGTTCCTTGCCCGCAGTACCGGCGCGCCAGTGCTTTCGGTGGGAATCGACGGCATTTATAAGCGAGGCCATCGCACGCAGATTGTAGTGAGCGAACCCGAAAAGATTGAACGCGTGAAGGGTATTCCTTCTTCAAAGCACTTGGCCGAACGCAGCGAATACTTCCGACAGAAAGTCTGGGGTCTCAAGCAACAGGCGCTTGGCGTCACTAATGCGCCGGAGCTCCCGGTCGCGGCTGAAACGCCCGAAGAGGTGCAGGCATGAAGACGGGGTTGGTGTTAGAGGGCGGTTCTCGTCAGACCATGTTCAGTGCAGGCGTGATTGACACCTGGCTCGACGAAGGGATTGATTTTAATTACGTGGCAGGTGTTTCTGCCGGAGCCCATGCGGCGGTGAACTTCATTACGCGCCAGCAGGGCCGCTTGCGTTTTATTGTGCTCCCGACTCGTTTGCAGAAAGGCAAAAAGTGGGCGAGCAAGTTCATCGGAATCCAAAAGGAATTCCATGCTTTGAACTATCTGGCTGCCGATGGCGAAATGCCGCTTGATTTTGAAGCGTACCGTAATTCCAAAATCGAATGCGAAATCGGACTAACCTGTTGCGAAACGGGACGCGCCGAATTCAAGAGTGAAAAGAACGACAAGAAGCGCTTGCTGGACTTGATCAGCGCCAGTTGCGCCTTGCCCATGATTTTCCCGATGGCGGAACTCGACGGCAAGCATTATGCCGACGGTTGCATTACCGCCGCAATACCGTTCGAGCGTGCGTTTGAAAAGGGCTGCGACAAGGTGGTAGCCATTTCGACCCATTATCCGGGCGAAGCGGTGACGGATTTCCGCAAGTACCGTGCGATTCTGAACCCGATGTACAAGCGCAAGTACCCGGATTTGTTCCGTGCGCTCATGATTCGCCTGAAACGCTACGAAAAAATGTTCGTACGCATGGAAAAACTGGAAAAAGAGGGCAAACTCTTCTTAATTCGCCCCATTATCGACTTGTGCGACCAGTTCGATACCAACATGGACAAGATGAATGAGTCCTATGAACATGGCGTTGAGATGGCAAAACGTAGCCTGGATGACCTCAAGGCGTTTTTAGAAATATAAATTTACATAGTAGAATTTACGGGGTAAGTAATCTTCATAGGAGGAGACTGTGAACTCTGCTGCCAAGTTTATTTTTTGTTGTGCACTGTCCAGCCTTTGTTTGACAGCGTGCGGTGGAGATTCCGGTTCTGGGACTGATAATTCCGGCACTGAAAGATCCAACTCTGAAAACGGTTCCTCTTCGAAGGAAGGATCGGACGTGTCTCGTGAGGTAGACGTCAAGTCTTCGGACGACCCGGTGATTAGGAGCGAAATCTGGGATTCCCGTACCGGCGAGACCATTGAAACCATCCAGATCGGCATGTATATCTGGCTGACCAAGAATGTGAATGGTAGTGGTTGGGGATCCTCCAGCGTTTGCTATGACGACGATGTCGAAAATTGCGATACCTACGGCAAACTTTTTGAATCGTGGTCAGCCGGTACAGCATGCCCGACGGGTTTTGATGTGCCTTTGAAAAGAGACTGGAAGTGGCTTGGCAATTACAGCGCCAAATACCCGACCACGGTTGATGCCCTGCAGTTGAATTACGGCGGTTACTGTTCCGACAAATCGGGTTTGTTAGATTGCAAAGGTCTCGGGGATTACGGTAAGTACCTGGCTCAAGACGGCATTGCCGTGTTTTCGCCGAAGTCTGCATCGCCGGCATTTGAAGAAGAACAAACGTTTACCTATTACCAGCTGCGCTGCAGGACCTATACTTATATTGTTGAATCTAAAAAGGACTTGCCCGTTTGCGATTCCATTAGTAAAGAAATCCTCGGACCGTTTTATGTCGTGAACGAGCAGACCAACTACCGTTGCCTCGGAACCCGTTGGGAAGACGATTTCAGTGAAAGTTGCAACCACGTTATTAAAAATACGGCGGTGACGATCAACGATACCATGTACATCTGTAAGTACAATTCTTGGCAGGTGGCCGATATCTCCGATGCGCGTGAAAACTGCACCGCCGCCAATGATTCGACGACCATGCTGTTTAACGGCGAGCGTTATGCCTGCGAAGATAGCACCTGGCGTAAGTTCACTGAAGTCGAAAAACAGTTGGGCTATTGCCGCGGCAAGTTGAAGGGAACTTTCGATACCCTCAAGACGAAAGTCGATTTGACGACGAAGATTCAAGAATATTTCTGTAGCGACGAAGGCTGGCGCCTGGCTGTGATGACGGACCATGTGGGCGAATGCGACAGTTCTAGAGTCTATTCGACGGTCAACTACCACGATGTGGACTATGTCTGCCGCAGCGACCGCTGGAATCAGTTGTCGAGCCTGGAAAAGGAACTGGGAATATGCATTCCCCAAAGACAGGGAATCATCGATTCGACTGAAAGCGGCTACTTCTATATTTGCGATGCGGCCGATTGGCGCCGTACGGTGCTGACCGACTTTATCGGCATGTGCGATTCCACGAGAATTGATTCGGTGGCAAGGCATGGCGGAAAGGGATATCTTTGCAAGACGGATGGCTGGTCCCAGTTGAGCGCCTTGGAAAATGAAATCGGAGTCTGCATTAAAGATAAAGTTTCTGGACTGGCCAAGACGGGCGACGGTGTCGATTACATCTGCACGACTTCGGGTTGGACTCGCGCGGTCCCTGCCGATATCGGAGGGGTTTGCGACAGCACGAAGCAATATAAGACCGTGAAGGTGAGCGGAACTAGCTACTACTGCAATGGTACAAGCTGGAGCACGATGTCTTCTATAGATGCTCAGCTCGGCTTCTGTACTGAAAAGATTCAGGGAAAAATCGATTCTACAGGCGAAGGTTCGTCGGTAGTTCGTTACTCCTGCGAATCGACCGGATGGAAGAAGATGACCGCCTTGGAATTCCGCTTCGGATTCTGCAATTCTAAAAACGACAGCACCAAAAAGGTGGTGCATGATTCCGTTTACGTGTGTAGCAAGAACGCCTGGAAACTCGGGACGATTACGGATATGTTCGGCGTCTGCGATTCTCTTGCCGCGGGCAAGACGGGCTCGTTCATGGGCGAGAAGTATGGTTGCCGCAAAAAATCTTGGCTGAAGATGAGCGACTTCGAAATTGAAAATGGATTCTGCAGCGAAAAGAATGCCGGCGAAAACATTAAGGTGGGTTCCGAATATTATGAATGTACCGTCTCTTCTACGAGTGCTTACTGGAAGAAAACGACTGACTTCAAGTATGTAATGGGCCCATGCCCCAAGGATACGACCTTCCGTAAGACCTATAAGGATACACTGTTTGTGTGTAGGTATACCAGGTGGGAACGTGTCACTATTAATGAGGAGTATGGTTACTGCGAACAGGGGGCTCCGAAAAAGACCGTCGTATTCAACAAGCAAGAGTATATATGCGATTACGGTGTAGTAGACGTTGATTGGCACCACATGACGACCATGGATTCCCTGTATGGAGTCTGCAACAGGACAAGGTATGGCGATACGGCAACCTATAAAAACAATCGCTACTTTTGCAATATAAACCGCGATGGCTTTGCTTGGGATTATGCCAGTTACAGGCAGTATATGGGACAATGTACATCTGCCAGGGAAGGGCATGAAATGTTTAACGGGTTCAATACAAGCAAGTGTACCTCTGGCAAGTGGATCGCCATTGTCAACGACTATATGACTGATAGCCGCGATGGGAAAAAGTACAAGATGGTTACGATCAAGGGACAGAATTGGATGGTTCAGGATTTGAACTATGTGACAACGGCTAGCGATACCAGCTGGGCAATGAATTCTAGAAGTGATGCGCGCTTGTATTCCCTGACTGTGGCAAAGAAAGTGTGCCCGTCAGGGTGGCGCTTGCCGACTAAAACCGAATGGGAAACTTTCCGTAGGACCTTTACATCTTTGTATGATTACGGTGAGTCCGGCATGCTTGCGGGCAGTTGGAGTAACCTTAATGGTTACTCGGCTGATGACTTCTATGGTGTAGCGATTTATCCGACAGGATATATGGAAGCTTATGTGTCGGGAGGCAATCTAGTGTCATCGCAACAGAATGGCAATAATGGAGCATATTTCTGGGCTTCCGATGGCTCGCTTATGACTTTTGGCCAATTTACCTCTTATCCGCGAATGGGGGGTGAGGTTGTTGGCGCTGCCGTAAGGTGCGTTAAGAATTAGGGTAAGGAATGATTTTGCATAGGGAGGATATCGTGAACTCTGCAATCAAGGGACTTTTCATTTTAGCGTTGTCGAGCCTTTGCTTGACGGCATGCGGTGGCGATTCTAGCAGCTCTACGAAGCCTGCTGCCGAGGACGAAACGGAATCTAGCGAATCTGGCTCTCTGGCTAGGGATCGCTCTTCCAGTTCGTGGGCGATGTCGAGTGCGACGACGGTCGTCGATGCCGACGCCAAGGATGTCCGCAATACGGAACATAGCCACGATTCTGAAGTTGATTCTGCGACGGGAACCTCCTTTACGACACATTCCGTTGGCATTTACACCTGGACCGAGCAGAACATCAATGTGAAATCCTCTGTGGCAAGAAACACCTGCTACGCTTACGATGATTCCAATTGCAACCCGTACGGAAGACTGTATCTCTCGAGCAATGCCGAAAAGGTTTGCCCCACGGGTTACACCTTGCCGACTGTTTCAGACTGGAAAAACTTGCTGCAGGCGGAACTGACGAAGACGGACTACGCGGGCATTTGTACCAAACGCGATACCTTGGAATGTACAGGTATCGGTGATTCCGTACGTTACCTTGCCAGCGATGGCTATGCCGTGTTGATGGACCGCTCCGGCTTGTTTGAACGTCAGATGGTCCGAGACAATGAATTCTATTCGCTGCGCTGCATTCGTTATAGGAGCATTGTGGAACGCATGGCGGATTTGCCCGACTGTGAAGATGACGGGAACAACAACTATGCCAGCATTTATGTGGTAGATCGTGATTCGAATTATTATTGTAGCGGCGGCAAGTGGTATTCTTCTAGCACCAAGGGCTCCTGCAGGGAACAGGAAACGGGCGACAAGTACTTGATCAAGGGCTATGTGTACATCTGCAAGAATGGCAGTTGGAGATTCACGACCATTGACGATGTGGATATCAAGTGTAACGATGACAACCGCTACGAGGAATACGTGGTAAACGATGTACGCTACGCCTGTGGCGACAATGGCATGGTTAAACTGACGTATCCGGCGACAGAACTTGGCTTTTGTAGCCCGAAGGTGGAAGGCAAGATGGCCGAAATAGATTCCGCGACCGCCTATGTCTGCGAAGACTTCTTGTGGAGAAAGGCGGAACTGGAAGACTATTACGGAAAGTGCGATTCGGCTAAGACAAACCAAATTATATCTTACAAGAACTTAGGTTACATCTGTTACAATAAATCGTGGAGAAGAACGACCGCGATTGAAGACGAATTCGGCGCTTGTACACCGGAGTTGCAGGATTCGCTACGTGAGACCAAGGACCATTATTATTATGAATGCTATTATGAAAATTGGCATAAGGCGGATAACAGCTTGGTCCTTGGAAATTGTACTAGTGAAAAGGAAGGCTTGAAAATCCTCATTGGAACGAACGAGTATGAGTGTGTCAACAATACGTGGAAACAACATGACAAAATGAGTAGGGAAATCGGTTTCTGCACCACGCAAAATGTGGGCGCAAAAGGGGTGTACCTCGATACGATTTACTATTGCGAAGCTGACCGCGGCTATGGTTGGCAAAAGGCAACGGAATTGGAAAAAACACTGGGATACTGCCGCAGGGATACCACATTTGTCGTAGAAAATTCCGGAAAATTCTATAAATGTTCTGGCTCTTGGAAAGAGGCGGCACAGAGTGATGTCCTTGGGTCTTGTAATTCCGCTAAAGGCGAAAAAAAGATTTTTAATGGCAGGGAGTTCGTTTGCGATACGACGGCCCTGAAGAGTAATGGAGCCTGGTATGCCATGACGGCTCTTGATTCTGCCTTGGGTGGATACTGCAGAACGGCCATTTTGGGAAAAGCGGTGAAACACAATGATACCATTTACGTGTGCCGTGTCGATAGCGAATCAAAGACCAAGAAAACTTGGACTATTGGAACATTTGAGGATTATAGAGGAAAGTGCGATAAGGACAACCTTGGACGTCGCGTGTTTAATGGCGTAGATACGGCAGTATGCATTTATAATTCATGTAGCACAGTTCGTGAAAGAACTTACGCCTATAATGGAAAAGATACGGAAATATGTGGCAAATACAATATAACGGGATATTTTTGGGAATCGATCGTGCGCGAAAGCATCACGGATAAGCGTGACGGAGCCGTGTATGGCGTGTTGACTTTTGGTACGCAAAAATGGTTGAACCGAGATTTGCAATATTGGACCACGAGCGCTTATGGAGGCGATGGATATAAAATGAGAGAGAACCCATATGTATTTGAGCCAGACATGTATCACTCGTTTTACTATGTGTGGAGTGATGCTCTGGGTGGTGCAAATATTTGCCCCGATGGGACTCGGATCCCGTCCAAAGCGGACTGGAAGACGCTTTTTGAATTTGCGGAGAGTTTGAATCCTGGCGAGGGTGTGGTTTCTTTACTTGATGATGATTGGCGAGTGAGTAGAACGGGGAAAGATTATTTTAACCTTGGTCTAAGAAGAAACGGCTTTATGGATATGGATTATTATCCGCTTGGTAACGACCCTTTGGTTGGTTCGGCTGATTATATGTCTCTTTATTATTGGACGACAGATGCGGGAAAGACAACGAGTACGGGAAGCGCTGTTTACGTCGATACGTTGCTCAATGTCAATTACCAAGTTGAAGCGCTGAAAGAAGACGCTTACACCATCCGTTGCATTGTAGATAAGTAAACGCGGGTCGTCTCTTTTAATCTCGGATGTTTAAACTCTCGCGGACGCTGGCGGGCTGCTTGCCGAGCAACTTGTAGAGTTTGCAACGGAAAAGCGGAATGGCGGCGATGACTCCTGCCGTTACGATGGCGATGGATAAGTAGGCGATGCCGGGTTGGTTGAATGTGCTGCGGAAGAGCAGACGCATGACCAGCAGAATGTACCAGTGAACCGCAAGAATCACGAGTGCGTTGCGCGAGATGTTTCGCAGGATTCCTTTGATAATTCGGATAGGCCCGATGTTTGGAATCTTGTCGGCTGCGACAAAGGCGGTTACAAGGCCTGCGATGCCGAAGAAGGAACTCGCGATGAATATCGGGAGTGATTTTCCGAGGATGTTGTTCATGATGCTGAAATTCGGGTCGGGAACTTCGAAAGCGGCGTAGAGAATGAACGCCGTGATGGATGTGGCGACCGCAAGACTCCAGGGAATGCTTTTTTTCCCTTTCACGCAGAGCCTGTTGCGAATGGGGTCCTTGCTCAGCCATCCGCAGGCGAAAAAGAATAGTACCGTCAAATCTCGCTCGATTCCGAGCGGCAAGCGAATGTGATTCTTGTAAAGAATCCAGCCGCCCGCAAGGCTTGCGATTGCGAAGACTGCGATAAACAATTTGCTTACGCTCTCTGTCTTCTCGGCCTTCTTATTGTCATGCCGCACTTGATGCGGCATCTCCTTTCTCGTTTGCGAAAAAAAGTGAATTGCAACCCATTGCACTCCGTAAAACATGAGGCTCACCGAATACAGCGTGAACACGAACCACAGCGGGCCTGACCCGATGGAAGATTTTCCGGCCACAAATGTTTTCGCGAGGTTCCAGTAGATGTAATCCCACACGGTCGCGATTTCGGGCTTGATATTCATGACCGTCATGCGCGGCGCTTTCGGGAACAAGTCGAAATTGTACAGCACCGGATCCAGCGCCAAGAACAACAGCGAAAGCAGAATGTAGGGAATGAGCAAGACGCGGGTTTTGTGAACAAGGTAACTTTTAAAATCGGGGAAGCGTCGCGTGCTGAAAAGCATTCCCGAAATGAAGAAGAACGCCGACATGCGGAGCGCACTCAGGTGCAACATCCCCATTTGCGCGTATGAGAAAGATTGCTCCACATGGTATAGGCATACGAGCAACAACACGAATCCCTTGAATTCGTCAATCCAGCCGATTCGACCCATTAATACCAGCGCCTCTCATCCCCGATAGTCGTCATAGGCCCGTGTCCGGGGAACACGACGGTTTCTTTGGGGAGCGTGAGGAGTTTACTCTTGATGCCTGTGACGAGCGCGTGGTCATCGCCGCCGAATAAATCGCTGCGCCCGCGACTGCCCGCGAACAGAATGTCGCCGGGGAACAGGAGCGGGGGAACATTCTTCTGTCCATTCACTTCGCCCGGGTTTTCGCAGTAAAACGCGATGCCGCCAGGGGAGTGGCCGGCCACGTGAATCACCTGCAAGCGAATGCCGGGCACCTCGACGGCATCGCCCTCGGCAAGGTAGTTGCCGAGTCCGGGCGAAGGCTCACGCATCGGGAGTCCGTACATTTGGCTCTGTTCTTCTTGCAAATCCAAAAGGAACGCGTCTTCTTCGTGTGCCTCGGGCTGCACGCCGTATTTGTTGGCGATGAATGCATTGCCTAGCACATGGTCCAAGTGCAGGTGCGTGTTCAACAGGTGCTTTACCGTAAGCTTGTTTTGCTCAATGTAGCGGGCGAGGGCTTGTTCCTCTTGCTCGCTTCCAGCGCTCGGGTCAATCAGAATGGCGTCGCCGGCGTCGTTACTTAAAACGAAACCGTTCACGCCAAAGGAATTGAAGACGAAGGGTTTGAGATTCATATCGTTAATATAAAAAAGAAGGCCCGAAACTTTTCGCTCGGGACCCCTTGTATAGCTTTGGACAATGCTCTTACAATGTGAAATGAGAAAAGGATAATCTCACATTTCACACTACACATTACACATCTCTACGCCTTGATTTCCCAAGTCGTGCCTTCCTTGGAATCCTTGATGACCACGTTCATCGCGGCGAGTTCGTCGCGGATGCGGTCACTTTCGGCCCAGTTCTTGTTAGCGCGGGCTTCCTTACGGGCGGCAATCAGAGCTTCAATCTTTGCGACATCCACGCCGTCGTTGGCTCCCTTCTTGGCATATTCTTCACGAGGCTGGTCGAGCTTCAAGCCGAAAATCTTGTCGAAATCGGCTACGAGGGCGGCCTTTTCACCGTCATCGATATCGCTCTTGAGCATCGTGTTCATGATACCGAGGGCGCGCGGCATGTTCAAGTCGTCGCCGATAGCGTCCTTGAATTCCTGCTGGAAAGCCTTGGCGGCATCGCTTGTAATTGCGGTAGCCTTGCCAATCAGCGGGTCTGTCTTCTTGTGCAAACTCTTCAGGCCTTCCTTAGCGCCTTCCAGAGCTTCCCACGTGAAGTTCAGGTAGTTGCGGTAGTGACTGCCGATGGCGAAGAAGCGGTAGTCAAGCGGATTGAAACCGCGGTCCATGAGGAGCGAAACCGTCAGGAATTCGCCGCTGGACTTACTCATCTTGCCGAACTTCTGTTCGGTGGTTCCGTCTTCCAGCTTTTCTTCGCTAGCTGTACGGAGGAATTCGCCGTGCATCCAGAAGCGGGCAAACTGCACGCCGTTGGCGCATTCGCTCTGGGCGATTTCGTTGGTGTGGTGCACGCGGATGTGGTCGGTTCCGCCGCAGTGAATGTCGAGGGTCGGGCCGTTGTACTTCATGGCCATGGCGGAGCATTCAATGTGCCAGCCGGGGAAACCAACGCCCCACGGGCTGTCCCATTCCATAGCGCGCTTCTTGTCCTTCGGGCTGAACTTCCACAGAGCGAAGTCGGTGGCGTTCTTCTTTTCGCCCATGTCGATGCGGCTACCTTTGCGCAGGTTTTCCACGTCGAGGCGGGCAAAGTCGGCATAGCGCGGGAACTTGAGGCTATCGAAGTAGATGCCGTCGCTGGTACGGTAGGTGTAACCCTTTTCTTCCAAGGTCTTCACCAGGTCAATCTGTTCCTGGATGTGCTGCGTGGCAGGCGTCCAGCGGGTCGGTTCCTGGATGTTTAAGCGGTGCCAGTCGGCCATGAACGCGTCGGTGTAGAACTTCGCGATGTCCCAAACGGACTTGCCTTCGCGGGCGGCACCCTTTTCCATTTTGTCGTCGCCGGAGTCGGCGTCGCTGGTGAGGTGACCCACGTCGGTGATGTTCACGATGTGATTCACCTTGTAGCCGTAGTACTTGAGCGTACGGACCAGGAAGTCTTCGAAAATGTAGGTGCGGAGGTTACCGATGTGGGCGAAATGGTACACCGTCGGGCCGCAACAGTACATGCGCACGGCGGGAACGCCTTCAGGAAGTGTGAAAATCTCTTTCTTACGCGATGCAGTGTTGTAGAATTGAAGTGCCATTTTAAGCCTCCGGTTAGTTAATGCGGCGCAACTTGCGTCAACGCGGCCAAATATAGAATTATTTTACAGGATTTTCTTCAGACCGTCGATGTCGCGGAGCAGGATTCTGCCCCTCTTGATTTCGACAAGGCCCTTGGCGGCGAATTCCTGGAGCATGCGGGCCACCACTTCTCGGGCAGAATTCACGTCGCGGGCGATTTCTTCCTGCGTTTTCTTGATTTCGTCCTTGCCGCCGGTTTCGTAAGCCGAAATCAGGTAAGAGGCCAGACGCTGGTCGAACCTTTTGAAAAGCATGAGTTGAATGGCCCAAATGGTCTGCGAATAACGCTCGGTCTCTTTTTCGAAGACAAAAGCTTTCACGTGGACGTTCGAATCCATCAACTTGGCGCACAGCGATGCCGGAATCACCAATACGGTCGTGTCTTCTTCGGCGGTGACTTGGGTCTCGAAGGTTAGCTGGTGAATCACGCAAGAAGCGGTCGATACGCAAAACTCGTTGGCGTGGGCGCGGTAAAGGGTGATTTCGCGACCTTCGTCAGAGATGAGTCCCACGCGAATCCCGCCACTCAGAATAAAGATGATCCCGAGGCAAGAGGTCTTGCTGTTGTGAATCATCTGGTTCTTGCCGAAGCGTTTTGTGACGCAACGGTCCGAAACCATCGCCTTTTCTTCGGGCGAAAGATTCTGCCAAAAGGGCAGATTCGGAAGGAAGTGACTGAATGGACCTAAGCTCATAAAAGATGCACCTTCCTTGCAATATACAAAAAAGGTGCATCGCCTTAAGGAGGACAGTTTAATCGATTAAGCGTTTAGCCAATAATGCGTTTAGCTGAACATGCTTACGATCTGGTCTTTCGGACGAACCCCGACTACGGAGTTGACGATTTTACCTTCCTTGATGACCACGAGCGTAGGAATGCTCATGACGCCGAAGGTGGATGCCAGTTCGCCTTGTTCGTCGACGTTTACCTTGCAGACCTTTACCTTGTCTCCGTACTCTTCGGCGATTTCGGAGATGGTGGGCGAAAGCATGCGGCAGGGCCCGCACCAGGGTGCCCAAAAGTCGATCAGAACGGGCCTGTCGGAGTTCATGACTTCTGCTTCAAAGTTTTCCTTGGTGATGTTCATTTCGGTCATTTTTACCTCTCTTATTTTTATTCTTGTTTACACCTATATTTTACCTAATGTGCGCCCGCTTATCTGTGACTAGGTCACATTATCCGAAAATTTTTTCTAAATTCGGCGCCATGCTTTTTTCCGAGATCATCAAAGAATCTTACGAGCCGAGGGAATATCCGGCGCTGGCCCAACTTTCAGATGAGTGGGTGCAGACACGCCCGTTTTGGGGATGTAAGGTCTTGGTGGCAACACCGATTTTCAGGAACACGCTGGTAGAATACCGCGCATTGTTAGCCGGCGGGGCTGACCTTTATGTGGGTTATTCCGTCGGATCGTCGGGGGCGGCAATGCCTTGCGACCAGAAAATCATTGATTTGCTGAAAGAAAAAGACGTTCCCGTCGTGACCGATGAAGATATCAAGAGCGGTAAAGTTGCCGATGATTTCGACCTGATTCTGGATTGTGCCGGTCAGTTTGCCTTTTGCCACCCGAAAAAGGGCTTTGTGGAACTCACCCGCAGTGGCGTGCAGTTCTATGCCGACTCGGAATTTCCGGTATATGTCGCCGATAGCGGAATCGTCAAGCGCATTGAAACCGTGCTTGGTACGGGTGACGGTTATTTTCGCGCACTTGAATCTCTGGGACATTCCGAATTCGAAGGAAAGTCGCTTGTGGTCTTTGGCAGCGGTAAGGTGGGCTGCGGCATTGCCTTGCACGGGGTGCGCCGCGGCATGAATGTCTGCACCATCACCAATACCCGTAACGAAGATTCCAACTCGAATTTCAGCAGAGTCCTGTTGAACAACGAGGTGCGAATTGAAGACTACATGGACGACGAAATGGTGGCGGACGTGATTGCCCACGCCGATTTTGTGGTGACGGCGACGGGACGCAAAAATGCGTTGACCTTGTCTGCCGTGTCGGCGGTTCTTTCAAACGTCAAGGCGGTGGTCGCGAATATGGGTGTCGAAGACGAATTCGGTGAACTTGTTCCCGATACAAGAGTTCTGAACGGAAAGTCTCCCTTGAATTTTGTGCTGGATGAACCCACTCATCTCAAGTATATCGATACGAGTCTCGCATTGCATGCGGCCTTGGGTGAACGCCTGCTGCAGGAATGTGCCGAAGAGGCAAGTCCTTTCAAGGGAGTACAGGATCCTCCTAGCGAAATCGAACAACGTTTGTTGGTAACGACTATCCAGAACGGGGCGATTGGCCCTGAAATCTGCGACATGATGCGCTGAGCGCCGTGCTGAAGCGGGCTTTAAGCCTGCATTCTATGTAAAAAGTACAGCCTTTGTAAATAAATTCTTGCTTTTTTGACTTTTTTAAAGTATAATTGCAAAAGAAAGTAAACAAACGAGGTTGTATGAATCTGAAGAAAATTTTTGCAATGGCTCTCGTGTCGGCTGCTTTCGCCATGGCACAAGAAGCTGCCCCTGCTAAAAAGGCCGCTCCTGCTGAAGCTGCACAACCTGCCCCTGCCGCAGAAGCTCCGGCTACAGAAGCCCAGCCTGCAGCAGCACCTGCCGCTGAAACTCCGGCTCCTGCCGAAGTTGCACAGCCTGCCCAAGAGGCCGCTCCTGCAGCTGCCCCTGCAGGAACTGCAGAAGCTCCTGCCGCAGAAACCTCGGCCGCCGAAGCCCAGGCTCCGGCTGAAGTGGCCCAGCCCGTTCAAGAACCCGCTCCTGCTGCAGCCCCTGCAGAAACAGCAAAGCCTGCAGAGCCCGAACAGGTTGCCGCGCCGTCTGATGCACCCCAGGGTCCGCAAGGCGCTCCCGAAGGCGTGCGCATGGGCCCGCCCAAAACACCGTTTACCGTCATTCACGGCAGCGCTTACAATACCGTCAAGAACGAAGCCGCTGGCGACAATGTCGACCTTCTTTTGGATCGCCGTTTGACCAAGTTCTACGGCCAGAAATTCTTCTACATCGAACCCGCTGGCGAACGCGGTGTCGTTTCGCTCGGTAATTTCTTTGGCGCCATGGATATTTCGGGCGATGTAGGCCGTGCCACCCTCGGCTACACCAACGGTAGCTTCGGTGCCGAAATCCGTGCTGGCGTCGGCAAGCGCTATTTCGACAACGACAACGTTGAACAGAAGGTTTCTTACAACGGAAATGACTTCGGTCTTACTTTGTCCCAAATGCTCGGCGGCTATGTGCTCACCTTGGGCGGTGACTGGATTACCGTTGCCGAAGAAACCGATACGGATCCTAAGGCAAAGCGCGCGCCGACCACTGAAGAACGCTACCGCGACCTTACCGCGACCCTCGTGCTTACCGATGGCCCGTCTGCCCGTAAGCATTTCTGGTCTGCCGGCGTGAACTTTACCCGTCACGTCAACGAAATGGAAGTGGCCGGTTCCCTCAAGAACGAAAATCCCGACTCCTATATCAGTGTCGTTCCGTTCTTCAACTACGGTACTCCCGCACTCCAGTCGGAACATGCAAGACTCATGCTCGGCTTGAACACGGCGGTTCCTACCGTTATTCAGGATGAATACATTGTCCGCGACACCACCAGCGGGGCATCCGCCAAGAAGAACATGACCCACGTAGGCCTTTCGCTGACGCCGAACGTAGTGGGCGAGGTCCTTCTGGGTGAATCGGTCATGCTCTTTGGTGAAGCCGCTTACCAGTGGGAAGCCGTGTCTTACACCAAGGGCGAAAACGTCGAAGCCGGTGACTACAAGGTGCTCGAAAGCGTGGCCGACAAGGTCCAGGCGACTGTTGGCTTCCGTTACCAGTACAAGGATTGGGCCGCTTGCGAATTTGCCTTTGGCGATTCCTTCTTCACCGACACCAAGTCCATCTTCAATGGCGAAGGCGTGTTCGTAAGCTTCGGTGGCTTTATCTACTTCTAGTGACAAATAGTCCTTTTTCGGGCCTTATCGGTCCAAATGGAGTATGTTTTTATGAAAAAGGTAACCTCGTTCAGGGTGCCTTTTTTCTATTTTTCAGCCCACTATGGCAAAAATTCTCTTTAAAAAACAAATGTCTTCCGCGGTCTACATGTTCCGCGTCGAGGCCCCGCTGATCGCTCAAGAGCGTAAGGCCGGCCAGTTTATCATCCTCCAGACGAACAAGGACAACGGCGAACGCGTGCCTCTCACCATCGCCGATGCCGACACGACTGAAGGCTCTATCACCCTGATTTTCCAGACGGTTGGCAAGACCACCACCGAACTTTCCAAGTTCGAAGTCGGTGACGATATTCCCGTGCTCGTGGGCCCGCTCGGCTCTCCGACCCACATCGAGAATTTTGGCCACGTGGTTTGCGTGTGCGGTGGCGTGGGTATCGCCCCGATGCACCCGATCGTTCAGGCCCTCAAGGCTGCAGGCAACAAGGTCACCATCATCATGGGTGCCCGTAACGAAAGCCTGTTCCTCATGAAGGACGAAATGACCGCTCTCGCCGACAACATCATCTTCATGACCGACGACGGTTCCTATGGCCGCAAGGGGCTCGTGACCGAACCGCTTAAGGAACTCTGCGAAGACACCAAGGGCAAGCCCGACATGGTGATCGCTATCGGTCCTCCGATCATGATGAAGTTCTGCGCCCTCACCACCAAGCCCTACGGCGTGAAGACCGTGGTGAGCCTCAATAGCATCATGGTGGACGGAACCGGCATGTGCGGTGGCTGCCGCGTGACTATCGGTGGCAAGACCAAGTTCGTCTGCGTCGACGGTCCGGAATTCGACGGTCACGAAGTCGACTGGAACAACATGCTCCAGCGTATGGGCGCCTTCAAGCCCCAGGAACAGGAATCTCTGCACCGCTTCGGTGCAAACGATGGCCACAAGTGCAACATTGACAAGATGGCTGACGCAAAGGCCAAGGAGAGCAAGTAATGTCTGAACATTTGACTCGTGAACAGTTGGACGCCGCCGCCAAGGTGGAACTTGAAAAGATTAATGCCCTTCCGAAGCCGCTCAAGCCCAAGGACAAGACTGCCATTCCGGCACAGCCGATGCCGCAGCTCGAACCCAGCTACCGCGCCCGCGTGATGGAAGAAGTCGCCCAGGGTTACACCGAAGCCCAGGCTATCGTCGAAGCTAACCGCTGCCTCGCTTGTAAGAACCAGCCTTGCGTCGAAAGCTGCCCGGTGCACATCGACATTCCGGCCTTCATCGCCAAGATTGCCGAAGGTGACTTCAAGGCCGCTATCGCCAAGATTAAGGAAACCAGCTTGCTCCCGGCAATCTGCGGCCGCGTTTGCCCGCAGGAACGCCAGTGCCAGATGAACTGCACCATGGGCAAGATGCACAAGGACGTGAACCAGGCTGTGGCTATCGGCCGCCTGGAACGCTTTGCTGCCGACTATGAACGCAACAACGGTGGTGCCTCTGTGCCGGCCGTGAAGCCCGCTACCGGCAAGAAGGTGGCTGTGATCGGTTCCGGTCCTGCCGGCCTGGTTGTCGCTGCTGACGTGCGCCGCGAAGGCCACGACGTGACCATCTTCGAAGCTTTCCACAAGCTTGGTGGTGTGGTCCGCTACGGTATTCCTGAATTCCGTCTCCCGAAGAAGATCGTGGACAACGAAATTGAATCCCTCGCTGCCATGGGCGTGAAGTTCGAGACAAATTTTGTCATCGGCCGTACCCGCAAGCTCAAGGACTTGATTGAAAAGGATGGCTTCGATGCCGTGTTCGTCGGTACTGGTGCAGGCCTCCCGCTCTTCATGAACATCGAAGGTGAAAACTTGGTTGGTGTGTTCGCCGCTAACGAATACCTGACCCGCGCCAACCTCATGCGCGCCTACGACAAGGAACATGCAGATACTCCGATGTGGCCCGGTAAGAACGTGGTCGTTCTCGGTGGTGGTAACGTCGCTATGGACGCTGCCCGTATGGCTCTCCGTCTCGGTGCCGAAAAGGTCCGCATCATTTACCGCCGCAGCATGAACGAACTCCCGGCCCGTAAGGAAGAAGTTCTCCATGCTCAGGAAGAGGGTGTCGAATTCTGCGTTCTGCAGAACCCGGCCAAGATCCTTGGCGACGAAGCCGGCCACGTGCGCGGCATGCTCGTCGACAAGTACGAACTCGGCGAACCCGACGAAAAGGGCCGTCCGCGTCCGGTCAAGGTCGAAGGTGCAAGCTTCGAAATCGAATGCGACACCGTGCTCGTTGCTATCGGTAACGGTTCTAACCCGCTCATCAGCAACACCACGCCGGAACTCTCCGTCGACAAGAAGGGTCACATCCTTCTCGAAGATGCTGCTGCCAACAAGACCTTTATGGAAAAGGTTTATGCCGGTGGTGACATCGTGCTCGGCGCTGCAACCGTGATCCTCGCCATGGGTGAGGGTCGTCGTGCTGCTGCAGGCATCAACGAATATTTGAAGAAATAAACTTCGCGATAGTTCGTCACCCGGACTCTCGACGTACGAGTTGTACGCCTTCGGTCCGGGTTCCTGCTCTCGCTCGTTTCTTCTTCAAATCTTAGATTTGAAAAAAAGATGGTCTTTTGACCATCTTTTTTGATTTTCAGTTATGGGGGCTCGGCTCCTGCTCTCGCTAGGTTCCTTTTCCAAGCCCTGAAGAAAAATGTTTCTTCTTCAAATCTTGGATTTGGAAAAAAAGATGGTTTCGGCCATCTTTTTTTATGCGTTAATTTGCCTTAATTGCGGCTTTTGGAGTGCAGAACGGAATGTGAACAAAACTTTGGTCTGAAACAGGGTATTTTTACTGTGTAGCCTTTGTAGTAAATACGTATTTTGTTAAATTGAGAAAGAAATAGAGATGACGATGATTTATAGATATTTATTAATCCTTTTTTTGTGCATATCGGCGTCTTCTTTTGCATCTCCTGTTATTTCGCCAGAACGGTACAATCTTAAACTTCTTCAGACGGCTCCAATGCTGTTCGACTTTCATCGTTTAACGACTTCTTCGTTAAGACAGGAATTTCATTATCCGCAGCGCGATTCTTCTTGGCGCAAGAATGCAAAATCGTTTGAAAAAGATGCCCTGTTCTTGCATCATTCCGATCATTCTTTTCTTGCTGCAAGTCTTGTCGGTGGAATCGATTATCGTGCTGGGGAAGCCCTTGGCGATACAATTTGGCCGGGAATTGATGGTGGTCTTTTTTTGAGAGGGTATATTGATTCCTTGGAGTTTGTTTTAGATGCACGAATTTATTCTGAAAGTCATTCTTCTCAAAATCCCAAGTCGTATGATGGGGAATACATTGATTTGCAGGAAGAAAACAGTAATGATGGACTGGAGTATGTGAGCTACGCACGTTATCGTGGGCATTTGGCTTTGAATATGGGCTTTGCTCGGTTTGATGTCGGACGTGACGTAATGCATTGGGGCCCAGGCTATTATAATAATTTGGCGTTGAACCAATTCTCGCTTCCTTTCAATTCAATGTCTGTCGATTTGCAAGTGGGGCCTCTCACAGTGGTTTCTGTTTATGGCGATTTGCGTATTTATAAGGGGAACGTTAATGAGGGGAATAAAGAAGCTCGCAATCTTTATGGGCATCGTTACGAACTGAACTTCGGTGATTTGATTATAGGAATGAGTGAACTTCAGGTCGTTTATGATGATAACGATGTGTGGTTGTTAGTTCCGATTGTTCCGCTTTTCATGGAAAAAGGAAACTATACTGAAAGTTCCAATAATGGAGCGCTGTCTTTTGATTTGAATTATAGATTGTTCAATATGGCTCGAATTTATACAGAGTTTTTCATGGATGATTTTCAGAGCCCGGCAGAGCTTATAAAAAATGAGGATGTGCAATCCAAATGGGCTTGGATGGTGGGCGCCCAAATAGGCCATGATTTTGAGTGGAAGTCTCATAAGCTTGAATTGGGAACCCTAGTCGAATATGCTCGAGTTGAACCTTATGTATATACGCATTTTAATAGCAATACGGCTCAGTTGGCGCACCTGGAGGTTCCTTTGGGAAATCAGGGAGGACCGAATAGCCAGACTATTGAATGGCTTGCTTATTCACGTGTTGATGGCCGATGGGTTGCGGGACTTCATCAGAAATGGTTCTGGAAAGGTAATGATGCGGGTAGTTCCCTGAATGATCCGAATCCTTCGAATCATGCGAATGTGAAAAAACGTTTTCTCCATGGGGCCAAAATGCAATATTCATTAACCCCAATTTTGGGTTATGAAGGCCGATTTGTCAATTTTGCGTTAGAATGGACATTTGTTGATGGCAAGAAAGTATACTCTAGAGCTGGATTTAAGTGGTGAAAAAGAGGGCGTCTATACTCTTTAGTGAAAATAGCTCAATACAGGAAATTTTTTTTGTCACTTTGTTTATGTATTTATTAAATTATGTGAAGGAATGTTTTTTTAATTATTATAAACTTGCGATGATCTTGTGTGACAGTGTTATTTTGTTGAACGGACCTCGGTGCGGAGTTCCCTGCAAGAGGAGAATTGTATAATATGCAGTTCGATACTTTTATCATATTTGGTGGTTGCGGTTTTATTGGTTCGCATACGGCGAATTTGCTTCGTTCAAGATACCCAGATGCAAAAATTGTTATTGCAGACCTTTTGGCAGAGGGATCCGCTCTTTCTCAAAGAGTCGATGTGCGTAACCCGATCAGTTTACAGGGTGAATTTGGTAAAAGTACCTTAATATTTAATTTCGCGGCAATTCATCGTACGCCAGGTCATCCTGACCATGCATATTTTGAAACGAACATTCGTGGTGCCGAAAATGTTTGCGAATTCGCACGCGAACACAACATTGAAAACATTGTTTTTACTAGTAGTATTGCCCCGTATGGAGCGGCCGAAGAATTAAAGACGGAAGAAACTCTGCCAACTCCCAACACACCTTATGGCATATCTAAATTGGTGGCCGAAAAGATTCATCGTGAATGGGCTGCCGAAGATTCTAATCGTAGACTCTCGATTGTGCGCCCGGGCATTGTGTTCGGTACCGGTGAAAATGGTAACATGACCCGCCTCTATAGGGCGCTCAAGAAACGTAAGTTTGCTTATGCGGGCCGTAAGGATACAATCAAGGCTTGCATTTATGTGAAGGACTTGGTGCGTGTGATGCTGGCCATGGCTGAAAATCAAAATGCTGACCGCATTCAGTTGCATAACTGTTGCTATTATCCCTCATTTACCATTGAACAAATTGCTAATACCATGCTCAAAGCAACAGGCATGAATCGTCATATTCCGTATATTCCCAAGAAACCCATGATGGCTGCTGCTACCATTTGTGGTGTGCTTGGAGGCTTGGGACTAGGTATTTGCCCTGCTCGTGTGAAAAAGCTGATGATTAGCACGAATATTGATGGTCATAAACTGGCGAAAAACTATCCGCTTTCTTATTCGCTAGAAAGTGCGTTTAGGGATTGGTTTAAGGATTGCGAAGAAAAGGAACTGGTGTAATGAGCATGTCTTCTAGGAAGGTTAGCGTTATTATAATGACGCTTAACGCTGAAATGTATATCAAGAACATGCTTGATATTTTGTGTAGACAATCATTAAGGCCGGTTGAAATAATTGTTGCTGATTCTGAGTCAACTGATAAAACTGTTGAAATTGCCAAAACATATGAATTGGTGAAAATATTTGATGTAAAGCGGTCTGAATTTGACCATGGTGGCTCTCGAGATGCAGCTTTGAGAGCGTCTGTAGGCGATTTTGTTTTGTTCTTTACGCAGGATGCTGTAATTGAACAGGAAAATTACATTGAACAGATTACATCTAATTTTGAGGATGAATCTGTTGCTATGGTTTGTGCTCGTCAAAAGGCAAAAACTGATGCCGCTCATTATGAACGTCTAATTCGGGAATTTAATTACCCAATGGTAAAGAAAGTTCGTACCAAGGCTGATATTGATGTAATGGGCGTGAAGGCTTTTTATATGAGCGATGCATGTTCAGCATATAGAAGAACTGCATATTTTGATTTGGGCGGATTTGAACATCCAATTCTTACCAACGAGGATATGCTGATTGCTGCATGCGCTCTGAAAAAAGGTTACAAAACTGTTTACGATCCCAGTGTTTATGTGCTGCATTCTCACAATTTTACGTGCAAACAAGAATTTAAACGTAATTTTGATGTTGCAGCCTTTATGGTCATGCACAAAGATGTATTTGCTGGTATGAAGATTGAAGGCGAAGGAATGAAATTAGTGAAATATGTGTCTAAAGGTTTGCTTAGTCGGTTGCACTTTATCTCTTTCTTTAAATTCGGTATGATTTGTGTTGCTAAGTTTGCTGGATATCGTAAAGGCTGTTGTGTTGAAAGTATGGGTCTTGACGAAATAAAAGAGAATAGTGGTTTGCCTGGGTGGTGGAAGTAGCTTTGGGGGAGTAAGGTCTGTTTGGCATAGGAATGGTTGACAGACGAGCTTGGTTGCGTGAATTCTTTTTTTGAACTACCTTAATCTTTGTGACGAAATTGCTTTATTTATGGATGAAAAAGGGCGCGTATGAAAATAGGAATTTTAAATTTAGCCCTTGACAATAATTATGGAGGAAATCTTCAGCGCTTTGCACTAATTACTTTTTTGCAAAAATTAGGGCATCAGGCTAAGCATATTCAAATTAAAGGTTATGATTTTTTGCCTTGGTATAAGGTTCCCTATGCTTATCCAAAACGGTTTGTCTTGAAATTTGTATTGCATAAGATAAACCATATTCGTCAGGAAAAATTTTCCAATCAAGAACAGAAAGATCTTTGGAAAACTATAGAACCATTCTATGAACACTATGTTCCTCATACAGGTGCTATTAAAAATAAGGAACAATTGAAAATTGTATCTGATTTGGAAAACTTTGATGCTGTGATTGTTGGTTCTGATCAAGTCTGGCGAGCCTCCATGACAAGATGTTTCGGTATGTCTTCGTATATGCTGGATTTTGTTTCAAGGGATAAAACAAAGAAAATTGCTTATGCGGTTTCTTTAGGTGTTGATAATCCTGAATTGAATCCAAGTCAGGCAATGCGCTTGAATAATCTTTATCGCCAGTTCAGTGCAGTTTCTGTAAGAGAATCTTCGGCTTTAAAGTTGTTCGATCAATATGGGTGGACTTATCCGCGTGCGGAGGTTTGCGTTGACCCGACTTTGCTATTGGATGTTGAAGATTATAATCGTGTGATAGATAATGCAAATGTTAATGATTGCACAACAGGGAAAATTTTTGCATATCTACTAGACGCTACATTTGAAAAAGAGAATCGAATAAGAAAGGAGTCGGCAGCGAAGAAATTTGCGGTGCATTGTATGGGATTGCATGATGCGTCAACCTCTATAGAACAATGGCTTAACAACATTCGAAGGGCCGAAATGGTTGTGACCGATTCTTTCCATGGAGTGGTGTTTAGCGTCATTTTTGATAAACCGTTTTTATTTCTTGGAAACCAAAGACGAGGGAATGCTAGATTACTGTCTTTACTTGTTATGCTGGATGTTGACCCCCGGAATTTGGATTGTTTTATTCATGTTCAGAAAAAAACGAAATTGATTGCTGCGAGAAAAAAATCTGCAGAATTTTTAAAAATGGCGTTGGAAACGTAATTTATGAAGATTTTAATTGTTTCTGATGAAATTACACATCCCTCAACAGCTGGGAATCGTCAGTGGATTTTAGCTCAAAGTAATTTGCTTATGGAACTTGGACATGAAGTGCATTTTCTGTATATCAAAAAGAAATCGTTAAGGTCTAAACATAGCATTGATGAAACTGAAGCTAAAAAATTTTGGGCAGAAAAATTTCATGTCCTAGATACAGGCCGTTTAGGTGGGTTACGATATGCCTTTTTTCTGCAGTTGCGTCAGAGATTTTGCAAGGGATATTTTAAATGCGATGATATGTATGTAGCCAAATTAACAAAGACAGTTGAAATGTTGAATGAAGAACATGGTTTTGATGCTGTTTTTGTTAATTATTATTGGCTGTCAAAGCTTTTTCTGAAAACAAAAATTCCATTAAGGGTTCTCTGTACGCACGATTGCTTTTCTTTTAAAGATCTTAAGGGTGGAAAAAATGCTTGGATGTGTACAAGTGCTAATGAAGAGGCTAAGGCTTTACAACGTTGTGATGTTGTTTTGGGACTACAACAGGATGAGTCTACATATTTTTCGTATTTAGCTCCGTTAAGTAAAGTTTATACAGTTTATTGTCCTTATAAGTATTATGCGCAGCCTATAGCTGGGAATCACAATATTATGTTCTTATCTGGGCCGAATGGGTATAACTTGGAGGGGCTAAATTGGTTTGTTGATGAAATTTTGCCCTTGATAAAAGACCGCTATGCTGATGCAAAACTTATTATTGGGGGAGGAGTCTGCAAAGTCTTGACTAGATTGAAAGGCAGAACAGATGTCGAACTGCTTGGGTTTGTGAATGATCCTTATGAATTTTGGGCCAGGGGCGATGTGGCTATAAATCCGACCTTTAGGGGCACAGGCCTGAAAATAAAAACTTTTGAAGCGATATCTTTCGATAAAGTTGTCATGGTTCATCCCCATAGTGCAGTAGGGATTTTTAAATGCGATTCGGCACCTTTGTTTGCTTCGGAAAATCCGCAAAAATGGGTGGATTTTATCAGTAAAGTATGGAGCTCTTGTGGCGAAATTGAATCTATAAAATCAAAAAACTGCCAGTATATAGAAAATCTTAATGGATATATAAGAGAACAGTTCAAAGAAATGTTAAATTGTTGTGATAAATAATTTTTATTATGGAATTATATTGGATTATACATTCGCTTGTTTTTTTGAGTACGGGTTTTGAACTTTCGTCTCCTAAATGGAAGAAAGTTGTTTTGATTGCTTGGTGTGTGTTCTTTACGCTTTTTGGAGGATTGCGTTGGAGAATTGGCAATGATTGGACTCAATACTTAGAGTATTTCAGGTTTGTTCGTTGGGACAATATATTCTCGTATTATCGAGATGGTGGTTCCTTGATGGAACCTGGATATATGTTTTTAAATATGTTGGTTAAATCCGTTTTTGGTGGATTTTATTGGCAGAATTTATTGATATGTGGTTTCTTGCAGTTTACGTTCTATCGTTTTTGCACGGGGCTTTTCCCTAAAAGACCTTTGTTGATGTATAGTTTGTTTTTGACTGCGGTCTGTTATTTCCCGATTCGTGCGGGATTAGCTGTAGCGATTTGTATGTGGGGATATAAATTCATTAAAGAAAAGAATCTTCTTTGTTTTCTTGTCACAATATTTATCGCATCGAGTGTCCATAACATGTGTTTGATTTTCTTGCCAATGTATTGGATTGGAAAAATTAGGCCGAATTTTTGGGTTTATTCTGCTGCGTATTTTTTTGTTTTTGCGACATCCATTGTTTTTGCAAATTATTTTGAAGGAATTGCACTTGCAATGATGGATGATTCGTCGCAGGTTGCTATTTATTTGGCCAATGGGGCTGAAGGTGATAAAACTTCGATATTTAATGTTCTTTTGCATTATGTCTTTTTATGTGGCTATTTGCATGTGAAAAATAAAGAAAAGCTGCAGGATGATGAGTGGACATCTGCAGTTATAAACATGTATTTCATTTCTTTTGCAATAACAATGATTTTTTCTGAAAGAAATCCTGTTTTTAGTCGCTTAAATGATGTTTTCAATGCTGCTACGGTATTCACTTTTGTGTGGGCGCTAGATTATTTTCTCTCAAAGAAAAAAGGTGTTCGATTAATTGCCGCATTGTTCTTTGTCTTTTATTACTGCTACAAGTTTAGGAATGGCATTGGGGATATATACTTTGAACGTACGTGTGTACCTTATAAGAGTATTTTTGATTATAATTCCTGGAATTTGATGTAGCTTTAGCGATGGTTTGTATTTTGGGTTGAAAATAAGAAGAATATTTCTAATTAATGTGTAAAAAACAAAATGCTGTGTAGGCTTGTATGGTATATTTAGTTTGTCAAGAATGGTATAACACGAAAGATAATCATGCGGGAATCAAGCATCTTTGTAATGAATTACAAAGGCGCTATCCTGATAATTATAAGTCTATTGTTATTCCTGAATATGACAACGGCAAGTGCCACAATAAAATCTTGAAAAAATTTTGGAGACTTAACGCGTATATTCGGCATAGGCTTTATATACATAAAATTGTGTTGGCTTTTAAGAAAATGTTAAAACCAGGAGATAAGGTTTTATTGACAGAGTATCTTTGGAAAGCGAATACTCAGTTACCCATAGCCGATGCAATAAAACGGTCTGGAATGCCTGTAAAGGTTTATGCCATGGCACATTTGGTACCTAGCATATATGATAAAAAATTTTCTGATTCAAAGTTGAAAAAATGGATTGATGCCGTTGATGGTGTTATGACATTGGGACATTCGTTGTCCGATTATCTTGTTAACAGGGGTGTTGAAAAAGAAAAGGTCTTTACGACATTTCATTATGTTGATTTGGATTATTATCATGTTTTAGCTCCTAAGGACGATGTGGTTACGGTTATTGCAATGGGAAATATGATGCGAAATGTAACCTTATTGCAGAGTATTGTAAAACAGAATAGTGCCGTTCATTTTATCATTTGCCAAGGAGCGAATGATTTGAGCCAATTTTTTGAAGGCCTGAAAAATGTGGAGTTGCTGCCCTATATCACAGAAGCGGAATTGCGTGATTATATGAATAAAGCGAGCATATCTTTAAATGTAATGGTGGATACTATCGGTAGTAATGTCATTGTTACTTCAATGGCTATGGGATTAGCTATGATTTGTAGTGATGTTGGTTCTATTCGAGATTATTGTGATGAAAAAAATACGGTGTTTTGTGACAACCATGATGAGAATTCCTGGACAGACGCGATTAAGACCTTGTCTGGAGACATATCAAGACTGAAGGATATGCAAAAAGAATCGCTTCTGAAATCACGGCATTTTTCTTTTGAAAACTTTCATTGTAAATTGCAGCAAATTATGAATTAATAATTTTATGGAGAAATTGATATGAGCTGTAAGCCTCTTGTTTCAGTTATAGTCCCTGTATATAATGTTGAAAAGTACTTGTTGGAAAGTGTCGAAAGCCTTCGAAAGCAAACTTATCCGAATCTGGAAATAGTTCTAGTTGATGACGGATCTCCAGATAATTGCCCAAGGCTCTGTGACGAATTAGCTGCGCAAGATAATAGAATAATGGTTGTGCACAAGAAAAATGGAGGGCTGAGTGATGCTCGAAATGCTGGTATGCAGGTGGCTACTGGCGATTATGTGTTTTTCATGGATTCAGATGATGAAATTACTCCGAATTGTATAGAACTGCACTGTGAAGCTATTGCAAAAAATAATGCCGATTTTTCCATTGCGAATATCCGCATTATAGGCAGTAAATCTGCGGTTGTGAAAGATTTGAATCCCAATTTAGATGAAAACCAACCTTTAAAAACATATTTGAATAGAGAGTGGAGTGCGAGTGCTTGTAATAAATTGTATAGGAAATCTTTTTTAACGAAATGCGGAATTCTTTTTAAAAAGGGTTTGCTACATGAGGACGTGTTATGGTCCTTGAAGAATTCTGAATACGCCCGTAAAATAGCCGTTGTAAAAGAGGCTACGTATCTTTATAAGATAAGGAATGATTCGATAACAACAGAATGTGTTAAGAAAAATAGAATAGACAGTTTGCTTTTTATTCTTCAAGAATGCTGGGCTGACTGGCAGGGAGGTTTAATTCCGGAACCTTTAAAAAATATCTTTGCCAAATTTGTGGATTATTGGCGCTTTTATACAGCTCTTGCATTGTTGCGTTTTGATGGAACCTATGGAGACCGTCAAAAGTATTATCGCGAATTGAAAAAATTAAAGGTTGAAGGGCAATCTTTCAATAAGTACGGATTCTTTATGAATCTTCCCTATATCTTTTTTTTGTTGGTTATGCTTCCAACATTAAAAGCGTATAAATGCGTTCAAAAAATTGCAAAACAATAAAACCAGAATTCTGAAACAAACTGATTGGAAAAACCAAATGAATTGTGATGCGTTCGTTCCTTAGGATCGTGCGTAGTCATCTAGTTTGTTTAATAATTCAATAGATTTTGAAAGTGTTACTTTGCGGCAGAAAAGCATGCCGCTTTGAATAACTTCTTCATAATCACGAGCGTCTAAAATTAGTGGAAGTGATTTGGTGGGGCGTTTTGGATGTCAATCAATGTATCTCAAAGAAGTTGTTGTTTCGATATTTAGTTGCTTCACAAAGGGATGAAGAATTGTTTGGAAAAAAAGCTCGTCGGAACAGGCTGTGAAACGGAATCGTTTTGCCATTGCAGAGTAGTCTTGGTGATGAGAAGATAGCCGGGTAATTACAGTTTTGTTAAAAGATCACCATTGCCAACCCGCAAATAAATTTTCAATATAAGGTATTTTTTTTATGCTTAGCATTTTGGATAGGATGCGCTTAAGCAGCAACGGCTTTATGTTTATATCATTTAGATGGTATCGACATACTCTCGTCCAGGGTATTTTTTCTTTCTCCAAAGAAGAGCTTCGTCTTCTTTGTCGTAATACAAAAAAGATTTTCCATTGTTCTTTTCAAAAAAAATCATCTAGTAAATTATTGCTCACTATAGGATAATCATGTCCTGAGATTAAATGGAAGTAATCCATGTTGATTCCGCAAGTTAATGCTGATTTCATTAGTTGAAATTCTGCTTCAACTTGTGAAAAGCCTCCCCATGATACTCGTACACGAGAGTCATTAGGTAATATTGTCAAACCTTTTAATGAAAAATTAAAGTGTTCCTTAGAAATTTTACGATCAATATGCATGAAAATAAAGTGATTTGGGGCAATCAATCTATTTACAATACGTAATGCTAATTCAGGCTCGTCGTGTACCATCATCAAAAAAGCATGATTCATATGAACTCCGTGATGCTTGTGCTTTTATGGAAAACCCATGAATGATTGTGGTGTGATTGTTTTTTATGTAAAAATAGTTGCTATGGGTGAGACCGTTTTAACAAAAGTGCCTTTACTTTGTTTTTAAGAGCGTTCCGCATCTCTGTTTCTAGGCCAACAAACCAAGATGATGTGATGACGGAAAGAACGGAAAGAATTACTACCGCGAAGAACGATAGATAAGATTCGTCGCTTAGTTTGTAATACAAAAAGAGCGGTGCTGGCAAAGCACAACACAAAACCTTAAAACAAGGAACGAATACTGAGGAGATATCCTTCCATTTATAATTGACAATTTTTATTATCAAAAGAGGTTTTATCACAAGTCCGAGGAATGCGTATGTAAATAGACTTGTCCACGACAAGGCTTCAGGAGAAAAACCTAATCGAAAAAGAATATATACGATTGGAAATTGTATGAAGCCTAATAGGGGGGAAATTAGTGCGTTTTCTTTTAGGCGACCTTTTGCATAAAGGGCTCTATAGAAGGATGTGTCGAATACGCAGAATAAACTTTGAATTATCGCCAGTTGTAAAAAGATTATGGTATATTCTGGGACTGTTTTTAACCATAATGTTAAAAGTTGCTTTGTTCCAAGGCAAATCGGAAGACTTAAAAGTAGCATTAAATAAAAACTGAATTTTGTGGTTGCTAACAAAAGTTGCTTTGAACCTTCATAATCTTTGGCAGCATATTTTTTTACAATTTGCGGATTTGCTGCTGTTTGAAAGTTTGTTACAAATTGATTTGCTGCGGCGTTGACTTGTAGCGATATGGCGCGAGCTGCAACGACAGCTGGAGAAAAAAACATGTTTAACAGAACTAGAACCCCTTGATTATTCAATGCGATTGCGGTGTTGGCGAATAAGCTCCATCCTGAAAAACTAGCGATTTCTTTAAAGAGTTTTTTATCGAAATAAAATCGAAATTTCGTCTCGTCAAAATTTCGGATACAGTAAAGTCTGTAAAAAATGATAATTCCTATTTGTAATAAACACAATAGTAAAGCATATAACTTTAGCTTGTCGATGGAGCCTATTTCCAAAAGATATATAATTAGCAGCTTTAATGATGCCTCAATTATACTAACGTAAGCGTAAATGCCCATTTTTTCGTGAGCGATAATGCTAGCTCCATACGGAACTTGCGTGAGAGAAAAAAAAGCAGTTATTACGGAAAGATGAAGAACAAATTTGGCTGCGTCAAGACGTTCAGGTGCAATCACTAGTTTGTTGTGCAAGAACCATAAGCCCGCTGATTCCGCTAAAATGGCAATAAAGATTGCTAAGCAAAGGTGTGCTGTCAACGTCGTGGAAAAAATGTTTTTTAATTTCTGCGGATCGTTTTCGCCCAATCCGAATGTTATAAAGCGGGATGACCCTGTACTCAGAGCGTTATTAACAAAACTCAAGAAACCGACAATCCCGCCTACAGCTTGATAAATGCCATAGTCGTCAACGCCCAAAATCTGTAAAACCACGCGTGATGTATACAATGAAATGATCATTGTGAGCATCATGCGGAAATACAGGAAAATAGTATTTCTTGCGATTGTTTTGTTGGACGAGTTCATTTTTACAGTATCGAAAAATCGCAATTGTCTGGATCATAGCGTAGGCGACTATTGATATTAATTCCGTCGATATGAGCCATGTCTTCTGCATCTAATTCAAAATCGAAAATATTCAGATTGCTTTTTTGATGTTGTTTACTCAAGCAACGAACTAGTGGAATAACTCCGTTTTGTACGTGCCAACGTAAAATGATCTGAATGAAATTTTTATGGTACTTTTGCTCTAGACGTTTTAGTAGGGGTAGTCTTACAAGACGGTCGTCGTAGCGAGCAAGGGAGGTGTATGCCTCGACGAGAATGTCCTGAGATTTATAGAATTCAATAAGAGGCTTCTGAGTGAACAGCGGGTGGATTTCAAATTGACCGATTTCGGGACGGTGTTTGCAAATAGAAAAAATCGCTTCTAAATGATGCTGATGGCAATTGGCGACTCCCAGATGCTTTACATATCCTTCTTCGTACAATTTTTCCATTTCGCGCCACGTGTCGAGATATAAATCTGTTACAGGCCAATGGAATTGTAGAATGTCGACATAATCTGTTCCGAAGCCTTCAAGACATTTGAAGAACTCTTCTCGAACAGAATGATTTCGTTGGGCCGCGTTGCTGACACGAGTTGTTAACAGAAGCTCAGATCGTGCAATTCCAGATTTTTTTATGGCTTTGCCGATTAGAGAGCCGTCTCCGTAAGCAGAAGAATAGTCTATAAGGCGAAAGCCTTGCTGCAATGCACTTGATACAGAATCAATGTACTTGTTTTGCGCTAAAGGTCGTCTATAAAGCTTGTTTTGGACTTTGTCGAGAAACAGGAAAATACCTTTTTTCTGTTTCTTCATTTTTGGGGAATATCCCATACCCCCTGGACCGAATCCAATTTGAGGAATTGTATTGTTTTTTAAAAGGCCTTCCAGTTTCATCTTAAAACCTCAATATCGTTCCGCCCCAGCTTAAACCCACTCCAAAACCTGCAATCATGACCTTCATTCCGGTTTTAATTGTTCCATCATTTAGGCTGTTCTTGAGACCAATCAATATTGTTGAAGAAACAGTGTTGCCTGTGTTTTCAAGGTTGATGTAGAATTTGTCTTTAGGAAGGCCGCACACCTTGCGTATAGTGCTCAACATAAACTTGTTTGCCTGGTGAAAAACAAAATAATCAACTACGTCTTGGTCCAATTTGTTTCGATACAGTACATTCTGCATCATTGGTGGAACTATATCTAAAGTAAAATTGAATACATCTGAGCCGTTCATGTAGAGATAATCATCTCTACGAACATGACCTTCCTCGTCAACGGATTCTTTGCCGTTGGGTTTTGGTTCGCGAGCTGCACCTGTTTTCAAAATCAGACTTTCTGCGCCACCGCCATCTGTGCCCAAGTCAAATTCACCAATTTCTGCAAAACCTTCTGTTGAAATCAAGCATGCTGCGGCGCCGTCGCCGAAAATGGAACGGTTGCTTTTGTCTTGTGGATGCAGATATTTTGTGTATGTTTCCGCAGTCAGTAACAATATATTCTTCGCAATATTTGCAGCAACTAGTCCCTTGGCAATTGCTATGCCATAAATGCAGCCCGAACAACCAAGATTGTAATCGAATGCTCCAGCCGTTTTAGGAATTCCCAGTTTATGCTGGAGTATGCATGCTGTTGAAGGTAGTGCGTAATCTGAACTTTGCGTACACAACAACACAAAATCGATAGACTTCGGATCTATGGAATATTCTTCGAATAGCTTGCGGGCAGCCTTTTCGGCTAGATCACCAGCAGTTTCGCTATTACTTGACAAATGTCGTGAGTTCACACCGACCTTCGCGGCGACCTTTTCGACGCTCCATTCGGGAAATTCCTTGACAAGTTCCTCGTTCGTAAGAACGTGTTCTGGGAGATAATACGATATCGCTTTAATAAACGCCATTATTCATCCACGCCAAAATAAAGTATTGTTCCTGCCCAGGAAAGACCAACTCCAAATCCAGCAAGCATGACTTTTGCGTTATTCTTAATAAGTCCTTGCTTTAAACATTCTTTTAAAGCTATTGGCACTGTCGATGATGTCGTGTTCCCGGTGCTTTCAATGTTGACGTAGAACCGGTCTTTTTCCAAACCGCAAACTTTTCTTATCGTGTTCAGCATATATTTGTTTGCTTGATGGAATACAAAATAGTCAACATCGCTTTGCTGCAAGGAATTCCTTTCTAGAGTTTCCTTGATGAGCGTCGGCAGCCTTTCTACAGTAAAGCCGAAAACGGAGGCCCCATCCATATAGAAGAAATCGTCTCTCCGCGTATTTCCTTCGGAATCGACCATTTCTTGGCCTGTTAATTCAAGTTGGCGGGCGGCACGATTTTTTACGATTAGCATGTCGCCACCGGAACCATCCGTTCCTTTGACCAAGGAGCCGATCTTAGCAAGCCCCGATTTGGAGATTACACTAGCTGTTGCCGCTTCCCCGAATAAGATCCTGTTGTTATCCTGAGGATGCATAAATCTTGTTATTGTATCTCCCGTCAACAGCAAGATGT
This sequence comes from Fibrobacter sp. UWB5, assembly GCF_002210295.1. NCBI lineage: Bacteria > Pseudomonadati > Fibrobacterota > Fibrobacteria > Fibrobacterales > Fibrobacteraceae > Fibrobacter > Fibrobacter sp. UWB5. The sequence goes on from NZ_MWQH01000001.1 coordinate 545,749, forward strand.
TCTTTGCGAGTCCGCTTTCCACAAAGCTATTGGCTATTCCGAGACCATATACATAACCAGAACAGCCTAAGTCAAAGTCGAAGGCTCCAGCCGTGTTGGGTATGCCTAGTCTTGATTGAATGGAACATGCGGTAGGTGGTAAAAAATGGTCCGGAGTCTGTGTTGCAAAGATTACGAAATCTATTTCTTCGGGAGAAATTCCGTATTCAACGAACAGTGCCTTTGCTGCCTCAACTGCCATGTCCCCTGCAGTTACGGATGGAGCCGCGATATGTCGAATGTTGACACCGACACTTTTCGCAATTTTGGAAACTTCACAGTTGATTAGCTCTTTTTGCAAATCATCATTTGAAAGTTCTTTGGGTGGCAGGTAATAAGACAAAGCCCTTAAAAAAGCCATTGTTCATCTCCTTATACAAGAACGCCTTCTCCACCGCCGGAGATATTGATGCTTTCTCCCGTCATCCAGGAGGATGCTGCGCTTAACAGGTAAATAACCAAATTTGCGATGTCTTCAACTCTGCCAAAACGTTTCAATGGATATTTTTGTTCTGCTTCACGCAGAGTATCTTCGTCAAGAACTTTCGTGATAAGTTCTGTCCACACCATGCCGGGGCAAATGCAGTTTACCCGAATAAGTCTAGGCGCTAATTCAAGAGCGAGGCATTTCGCATACGAAATAAGGGCACCCTTAGATGCGCTATAGATGGCATTGCCCATAGAGGGGGATTCTGCGGCTCTAGAGGCTATGAATACGATGGACGCTCCCTTATTTATTTTTTTTGAAGATAGCAGGGAGGCTTGCAATAACATTGGAGCGTTCATATTTGTACGCATTACAAAATCTATATCAGATTGCGTGATGTTTTTACAAGGGACCCTGTTTGCAACACCAGCACAATGAACAACGCCGTCTAAAGAAGGCATTGCATTTACCAATCCATTTAAAGAGGATGAATCCAGAATATCTGCAGGTGCGACAATGTGATTGCCGCTAGGCATTTCCTGAAATGTTTCTTGCAGCCGTTCTACATTCCTGCCATTCAAGACGATGGATGCGCCCATTCTAGCGCAGGCGATAGCAACTGCTTTGCCTATACCGGATGAAGCTCCTGTAACAAGAATGTTTTTATTCTCTAATGAAAATGGATTGAAACTGTTCATTGCTTATTTGGACTCCACTAAAGCCTTGAGCTCTGCAACAGTTTCGCATGAGCGAATTTCTTTGCCCGTAATCGTTTTCCCATATTTCGTTTTTGCCATAGCGATAACGGACATGTTTATCAATGATCCCCATTCGTCCAAATCCTGGAAAATGGTGTCGGCGGTAATTTCCGATGCGTCCGTATCGTCAAACACATCTGCAAAATTTTTGATAAATTCATCAAGATTCATTTTTTTTCTCCTGTTGTTTAGTATTTCCAATAAACATCTTCGTCTACGACCTGCGCTGGGTTCCCGGCTACCATCGTGAATGCCGGAACTGCAGATGCGACAAGGGCTTTTGCTCCAATGATGGCTCCATCGCCAATCTTTGCTCCTGCAATTATGGTGCAGCCCTCACACAGCCAAGCGTGTTGCCCGATATGCACTGGCCTGGTATTTTTATAACCGCGGCGGGCGATGTAGTGATTGCCGTTGTTGTCGCGGATTGTAACTGCACGACCAATCATAACACCTCGTCCGAAATGAATGTGCTCGCCGCAAATAATCGTGCTGTTGATATTGGTCCCGCCAATTCCTTCCACATGGAATAACGCATTCTTGAAAATTTCTAAATCGCTACCGTAAAAAAGTACCCAGTCGTCGTCAACCTGCCAAGTTGCACCATCTTCTATCAAGACTCTTGTTTCCAACTTGGAATTTGCAAATTTTTTCTCGCCGATTTTCAGTATGCCGTTGACCTTTAGGCATGACTTGGGGTGAAGCTCTAGGACAACATGCTTGGATATTAGCACATAATGCTTTAAGGATATTGTTGTATGCACTCTTGAACAGAGCAGATTATAGTAGATGTTTTTCCACCAAGTAGAAAGACTAAAGCCGGAGACTCTTATAACCGCTTTAACAAAGCCAAGGATGTTTTTCAGCTTCCTTTTTGACGAAATGGGGCTGTCAATAGGTCTTGATATATACTTCTTTGCAACAGCTCCGAACGAGGAACTGTCTAAATCCTTGTAGAATTGTTCCCTGTCAACGAGTGGAGGGTTTAATGGTTTCACTAGGGCTGGGTTTTTGGCGAGAACGGATTTGAATGGAATAATCTGTTCGTTTATGCTTGCCTTGATGGATTCGAAGTATTTCATCCCCTTTTGGGAATTGACCATTACCAGGGATGTTCCCATATCCCCATCTAAGTCTTTACCAACGATTTTTTCCGCACCCCAGAGATCGGCCAGTGTTATATCAGAAATTCTGGGAAAATCCTTGAACTTGCAGTCATAACATGACGGCCTTGAATAGACTCCCGTATTCAGGTATCCGACTGTGAAATAGTTAATATCCCTTGTGTCATAAAGGGTTTGTCCATTCGCAAATCGAATCTTTGATGTCAATTGCCGCCAACCAAGCTCCTTGTTTTTGGCTTTATAATAAACAACCTTTGAACCAAATCTATCTTCTAGATAATCAAGATATTTTCTAAATACCTTCGGAGAATTTGTGCCTCGGCAAATAAAATCAACAATAATCAGGTTTTCGTAGTCTTTCTTTAGGAAAGCTCGCAGAGCAGCCATTTGACAGGGCGAACCACAAACAAGGACCCTTTCTCCTGCTTTGACTAAATCACGAACAGCTATGTAAAGCCCTTCCGTATCGCTCTGAAGATATTTTGAACTCCTTAGGGTGGACAAATCCTTTTTGTTGTTGGAGATGAAGAACTTTACGCCATAGTCTTCTGTAAAAATGGCTCCACCAACATAGCCTCCTGCTTTGTAGGTTGCTTCTGCCAAAGCGGAAAAAAGACCGCCGGAGGTGGAATCAAATCGGATTTCGATATTCTTGTGGATGGCTGCATGGCATTCTGATTGCGGCAAATCGTTTTTTTTGAGAGAATCAATGTTGATAATTGGACAAACTTTCTCACATAATTTACAGTCAATGCACAAATTTTGGTCCACTTCGGGGTACCAAAATCCCTCTATATCAGTCTTGAACGATATCGCTTTCTTGGGACAAACATCCCCGCAGGCTTTACAGCCGCAACATTGTTCTTTGGAAGAAAGATTAATCATATTAATTCTCTAGAGCGATTTCCAACCAATTAAATGAAAATATACATTTTTCTTTAAGTTTTTCTAATCTGCGTAGGTTCAAGAGAATCTTAAAATGGGACTTTTTACGGCATTGGTTGTAGAGATTCCTGTTTTTTCAAGGGAATACTGAAGAAGGCTTTTCTATGAAAAGAACCTGTTACAACATGTGATATGTTGCTGCGGGTACTTAACCACGCGGGTTGGTGTGATGCCTGATGTTCCTATCTTGAAATTATCCTTTGACCGAAATTTGTATTTATAGCTGATTGATTAAACTGTCTAATTCCGTTATACGATTTAGAATAGTGCTTTTTAACATGTTGATGGATGTGTAGAAATCTTCTTTTTCATCTCCACAAGCATCTGCTGATATGTCAATAGGCCATTTTTTAAGGTTGGCTTCATTTGACTTGTATATGAGTGCTGCAATTGAGTCTATAAAATTAGTTGTTCCTATGAAAAAGTTTTTGCGAGTGTTCCATTCGTTTTTTACGATGTCCAAAAAATAATCTTGTTTTTTTAGAGCGTCTATCCACATTCGATGTGTATTTCGTAGTCCCTTTTTTGTAGGGGTAAATGTTTGCCAATCAAAATCCCATATTGGTCCGAAATTTAAAACAGTATCTTTGTGGACAAAAATGCTTTTAGGATGATGCATTTCGTCATTTTGTGCAATTTCATATATAATCCAATAAGAGGCGAGACTCTGAAGATTTAAGTATTGTTGAATGTCTAAAGAATTGCACTTCCCGTATAAAATACATTCTATAGTGTCTATATAATCTTGAATGTAATTGAATTGTTCCTCGGATAATTCCTTGGGATATTTAATATTTGCAGGCAGATTTTTGAAGGAAGTTCTGAACTTGTTGTCTTCGTCATAGTGAGTATCGAATTCAATTAGAAAACCGTTTTCATCTAATTCTAACCGATTCTTTTTGACTTCTACTTTCTCACAAATGTAATAGTTGCCTATGTATTTTCTGTTAAAAAAAACATCAACGAATCTTCCGCTAGGAGTCCATTTAAGAGATGTCCTACGTGCGATTTCAAACGCCACGGCATTCCTTATTAAAGTCCTGTCTCTATAGTTAGCTAGCATAACCCATTTCTTCGCTTTGGGCATTCCAAGAAATGCTTGCTTCTCATTGAATTTTATTGCATAGGGTTTTTTGGGATAACTCCATGTTGTATTCCCCCTCCCTCTTATAGTCAGCTCCATCACTTCGCTTTCGGGGGCGTCCGCGCCCCATACTTGCAGCTTGGCGGGGATCTCTGTTTCGCGGTCCTTGATTTCTCGATGGTTCTCTGTTTCGATGACGATTCTGGGAATGCCTGCGTAGGGGTATTCCGAGTCGTCAATGGGGAGGTAGTTTAGTTCTGTGAAGAGAGGGGTGGCGTCTTCTTCTACATCCCAAAAGGCGACGATTTCGTTATCTATTCTTTCGCTATTACTACATCCAAACCCCAGGCAACAGATGACGATGCCTAGGAGCAGGGGGAGTGGTTTGGCGAAATGATAACGCATCTTTACAAATATAGATTATTTGTAAATTGCTGTTAGCGTCAGGGCGTTCTTGGAAAATATTGTACGCGTGCTGTTGGTGTCTCCGTCGCTCCAGCCGCCCCATTTGTGGCCTTTTTGCGGCTTTGCGGTGAGTGTGACGGGGTAATTCTTGAAAAAGTCGATGGTGATTTCGCTTTCGTTCAGGGGGAGCCCGTGCACCAAAATGGTGCCGGGGCCGCTGGTGGCGAGCGTGACGGGTACCGTTTCTTCGAGGTCAAAGAAATCGCGGAGGTTGTCGGTGACGATGCCTGCACGCGTCCTTGCAAATTCCTTGATGATTTCCAGCTGTTCGTCCATGTGGGCTTTGTCGTGCGACCAGCGTTGTTGATCGCGCGGAATTTCTTGCTCGATTTCGGACATCATTTTGTCTATGCGTGCAAGGATTTTACTTTGTTCAAAATTTGTTTGCAGGAGTACTGCCAAGCGGTTGATGAATGCGGCTTCGAACTCTTTGTTCTTGAGCAGGCATCGGATGAGGAAGGTGGCGATAGGCGCATTTTTATTGTAACCGACTTTCGCCTGCGAGGTCATGTATTCAAAAATGTTGATGTCGTCGTAGGGGAGCGTGCCAAAGCCCGCGTCCATATCGTACAGAATCCATTTCCATTTGCTTTGCGGGTTTACAATGTTCCATCTTTTCAAGTTGTTGCCAGGCCAATCGAGATTGTTCGCAAAGATTTCTGTATGCAGGTAGTTCAAAAGGTTGTCGATATCGATGAGCGAATCGATATGGGCGTAATTGCTGTCAATGTCTAGGCTGTGGCTCTTAAGCCATTGAATGAGTGCACTGTAACTGGTGGCAGAACCAGCCGTGGACTTGCCACTGCTTTTGAGCAAGTTGATGTTGTTCTTGCTGATTCCGTAATGCGTTTCGATGTAGGATTCGTTAGAACGTTCGCGCAAATCGTGGATGCCGAAATATTCCCCGTTGTAGTACACGGTTGCAAAACGCCCGCGTTGGTAATCGACGCCGAGCCCCTCGCTGAGTGAACTGGCGAGGCGGTCGCGAATGTAGTCGTTCGAAAAATTGTTGCCGTTGTTGCGCAAGATAAAGCTCTTGAATACAGTGAGCTCAGGAAATTCCGGAAACAGCGGGTAATGGAGCCTTTTGTCGTCGTATTTTTCGCGGAAGTTGATGGCGACAGATTTTTTGGGATTTATGCGGCTGTACTTGCCGAAAATTTTGAGACCGGCGTGCTTTGCGAAGGCGGGGTAGTTCTGGTCGCTTTCGACGAGCTCCACGTATACGGGGATTTCTTTGTCGAGCCAGTAGTTGGCACCATCGTGCGGGACTTCTTCCTGGGCGTTGAGGCCGGTCATGTAGATTCCGCTGTCGGGGTCAAAGAGCGAGTTCGGATCCGCAGTGAGGAATACCGCCGCGATGGTCGGCTTTTCTTCGAAAATGTAGGTGCGGATGATTTCGGTTTTTGCCGTGTCAGAAAGATGGAGGCAGCGGATGGTTGTGGTGGAGTCGAATCGAAAAGTCGATGCGCGCTGGCTTTGGGCGTTTGGGATTTTGCCGCCGGCTTCGCAGTTCAAAGAATCGTTTTCGGGGAGCTCGACGGTGAATGCCTCCGTGAAAAAACCGGATTCCGGGAACTCGCTAAAGACTTGTTTGGCGACCGGTCGCCCTCCGTAATTTTGCCTTGTATTGTTGGCATAATCGCTGTTGCTGCAGGCGCAAAAAACGAGTCCAGCGAGCGTGCAGAATAGGGATGGGGTGGCGATGCGGGGCATTTAGGGCAAAAATAGCAAAGTATTAAAATAATATGCTTTTTTTTGGCGTTTTTCCGCCTTTTTTGTTAAGATTCATTTATATTACGCTATGGAGTATTAGTGTAAGAGGATCCCATGAAGTTTAACGTTTGGGTATGTGGGTCGGTTGGATTTTTATGGGTTGTGGCGATGATTCTGTTGCTTTCGGCGACAGGGGTCTTTGCTGAAGACATGATCGCCACGGCTTCGAACGGTTCAACGGTGATTCTGCACGATAACGGCCGTTGGGAATACCACCAGAACAATTCAAAAATTCGCGATGTACGCCCGAGCGCCATTCCCGAAGACGCTAAATTCCAGATTACCGTCCAGTACGAAAATGCGAACAAGATCAAAAAAGACATTCGCATGATGATGGATGGCGAATTTGCCACCGAAGAAGAAATCCGTGACAGTCTGCGCAAGGTGCCCAAGGGCGGCATGGTGTACTTTCAGGTGCCCACCAAGCAGATTAAGCCGGGGTTCACCCGCGAGCTGACATACTACATTTACGACAAGGGCAAAAAGCCGATTTTTTCGAAGACGGCCCGCGATAGCGAAGCTACCCCAACTCCCGAAACCAGCAGTATTTCGAACTTGATGGTGGTCCCGCTTTATGCTAAGCCCAAATCCAAAGTGCTCAAGGCGAAAGTCGTGAGCGAATCCGCCCGCCAATCGCTGGAGTTCGATATCCCGATTAAATAAGTCTTCCGTGTCTTCCCGGGCTTTGACCCGGGATCTCCTTTTTTTTGTATGAAATTTGCTGTTGTAGATTTAGAGACGACTGGTGGAACGGCTGAAGAGGGCCGTATTACCGAAGTCGGCATTGTGTTGATGGATGATTGCGAAGTAGTCAAGACTTATTCGGCGATGGTAGACCCTGGCATGCCGATTCAGCCTTTTGTGCAGAACCTGACGGGCATTACGGATGAAATGGTTCGCGGCAAGCCGCAGTTCGCGTCTATTGCCGAAGAGGTGGCCGAACTTTTGAAAGACCGCATCTTCGTGGCGCACAATGTCCAGTTCGACAGCAAGTTCATGCGCACGGAGCTCAAGCGTTGCTGCATCAAGATGGATCCGCCGAGGCTTTGTACCGTCAAGATTGCGCGTCGCTTTTTTCCCGGGCTTCCGAGTTACAGCCTGCATAAGTTGACGCAGGCGTTGGAGTTACCGGAATTCAATCATCACCGCGCTTTGGATGACGCTTTGGCTGCGGCTGAGATTTTGAAGCTGGCCTACAATAAGGTCGGGCCGGAAAAGATCCTGAAAGAAGTGAAGAACCTTTCGACCCCCAAGAAAGCGAAAGTCGAGGCTATTTAGGTTATTTGATTATTCCCGCCCCCTGTCAACCCGGACTCGATCCGGGTTCAGCATTTACTGCTTAATTATCCCTGCGCGATACTTCATCTTGAGTATGCGGGCGGAGGATTCTTCGATTCGTTCGCGGTAATACTTACTTTGTTTGGAAAGCGCTTCTAAGTAATTCACCATTTCTACCGCTTTCTGCGGGTAGGTAATCATGAACATGTCGTTGCCGGCCATTAAGGCGGTGCGCACGAGTTTCCTGAAGTCCTTGGCGGGGTAGTTCTTGCTACGCACGCGTTCGTTGCCGCTCACCCAGGCGCGCAGGCTGACGCCCCACAGGTCGTCGGTCAGGATCACGGTTTCGGGCGACATGTCGCGGGCCATCTTCACAATCTTCGGCTCGAATACGGCGGGGCGGCTAGAGATGCGCACGAAGCTCACGCTGCTCATCATGGTCACGGGAATATCGTTGGCGAGCGTCTTGAAAAATTCCACATTCTTCGCCACTTTAGCCTTGGGTGTCGAGCTCACGGCAATTTGGTGGTCGCTGTTGGTCCAGGAATCGTAACCCGGGAAATGCTTCGAAACGCAGGCTACGTTGCTTTCGCGCATGCCTTGCACAAAAGCGCGGACTTTAGGTGCGTTCAAGGTGTCTTCGCCCCAGGAACGCTTGGATTCTTCCATGAATGAATTCTTGCCGCGGCTGTCCTTGGCGGGGTCGAGCACGGGAGCCAAATTCAAGTTGATTCCAACACTGTCGAGGACGGCGCCGATTCTTTGGGCCAGCGCGCGAATGGAATCTTCACTCATGGCGCGCATTTGCTTGGCGCTCGGGGTGCGCTCCCATTGCGGTGCCACGACCGAGATACGGTTCACGTAACCGCCTTCCTGGTCGGCGGCCACCAGCGGCTTGATTCGCATGTTCTCGTTGACGGTGCGGATATTTTCCGTGAACTTGTCCAGATTTTTCAGGTGATTTTTCATCACCAGGTATCCGCCGAATTCGTGCTCGAGCATGAACGATGCGGGCGTCATGTAGACCATGACCATCTGCGCCGCCTTCTGCTTGATCGTCAGCGAATCCCACAGCGGCATAAGCTCGCGGGGGAGACCGTAAGGCGTCTCGACTTGCTTTTCAACCTCAATCGATTCCGTCAGCGAATTCAGCGGAACAAACTTGTAATCGGGCAGAGAATCCTCCGCCTGCACAATGGCGAATGCCGCAAGTAAAAATGTGACTGCTCTTTTTAGGTGCATTCCGCGGGCTACTCGGCTTTCTTCTTGCCAAAGCGTCTCGGTTTGAATTCACGGGGCGGGAAGTCGAACTTGAGCTTGCCGCCTTTATCCAAATAAAGGTATGCGTCAAAGGTGCGGTGGGTCTTGTTGCTGCGGAAACCCTTAAGGAGCGTCGTCTTTTCGCCGGCGAGCATCTTCTTGATTTCTTCCAGCGGAATTTCCTTGCCCAGGAGAATCTTCGGGAGCGTAATGCCGCTGGGTTCCTTTTTGAGGTAAGAATCGCTCACGTAACCGGTCATGGTTTCGTACACGGCGGCGCCGTCTACAGGAGACTTGCCGACCTCGGCTCCGACTTCTACTTCTTCGGGCTTTTCGTCGAATACAAATTCAATCTTGTTTTCGTCGTTGATAATCACCACTGCCGAGAATTCGGCACCGCGCTTGCTGCGGAATCCGGTAAGCGGGCCAATCTTCCTGTTGGTCAAGAGCTCGGTGATTTCTTCGGGAGTGAGTCTCTTGCCGCCGATCATCTTGCGGATCACGATGCCGTCTTCGGTGGTGTAGCGGCTCACGGTTTCGAAAACCTTCTTGCCGTTCACGGGGCTAAACGGAGCTTCGCCGGTGGTGCTTTCTTCCTTGAATCCCTTGATGTTCTTGACCATGGTGCGCGTCATGTCGACGATGCCTTCCATGAACTTTTCGCGGGTTTCCTTGCCCTTCTCGATTTGCTCCATTTTATATTCCCAGTTACCTGTGAGTTCCGGGCTGGTGAGCGCTTCGATGTCCATGGCCTTCAGCACCTTGATGAGGTCGAATGCCTTGGCGGTCGGAATCATGTCCTTGCCGTCGCGAACCACGTACTTGTCGCTGACGAGCTTTTCGATAATGGCGGCGCGAGTTGCCGGCGTTCCAAGTCCGCGTTCCTTCATGGCGTCGCGGAGTTCTTCGTCTTCCACCAACTTACCGGCGCTTTCCATCATCGAAAGGAGCGTGCTTTCGGTGTAGTGTGCAGGCGGCTTGGTAAAGTCTTCCTTTTCTTCGAGGGCGACCGTCTTGGCGGACTTGCCCTTCAGGGCCGGGATGCTGGATTCGTCGTCGCTGTCCTTGCCGTACACGGCCTTGAAACCCGGATCCACCAGCACCTTGCCTTCGGTGAGGAAGGTTTCGCCTTCAACGGTCGTAATTCGGGTGGTGTTTTCGTACTTGGCAGGCGGGAAGAACACTGCGATGAATCGCTGGCAAATCATCGTGAAAATCTTCTGTTCGGCTTCGGTCAGGCCCGAGGGCATCACACCGGTGGGGATGATGGCGAAGTGGTCCGAAATCTTGGAGTTGTCGAACACCTTGGGGGTCTTCACGACCCAGTTGTTCTTGAGGGCGGTCTCGGCGAATTTGGCGAGCGGACCTTCAATCTTTCCAAGCGTTGCCTTCACCGGGGCCACGTAATCTTCGGGCAGGCAACGGCTGTCGGTACGCGGGTAGGTGGTCGCCTTGTGGCGTTCGTACAGAGCCTGCGCAATTGAAAGGGTGGTCTTGGCGCTAAAGCCGAAGCGGTTGTTTGCTTCGCGCTGCAAGGTCGTCAAGTCGTACAGCGGGCCGCATTTCTGGAGCGATGGGGCGGAGGTTTCTTCCACGGTGCCGGCCTTGCCCTTGCACTTTTTCAGGATTTCCTTGACTTTCTTTTCGTCAAAAATCTGCTTGACCTTGTCCTTGCCGTCTTCCTTGCTGGTGGTGAACCACTTGCCGGGGTAGTGGCTGCCGTCGTTGTCGAATTCGGCTTCCACGGTCCAGAACTTTTGCGGTACAAACTGCAGGCGTTCTTCTTCGCGGTTCACAATGATGGCGAGCGTCGGCGTCTGCACGCGTCCGCACGGGGTCACCTGGAATCCGCCCATGCTGCTGTTGTAGGCGGTAAGTCCGCGGCTTCCGTTCATGCCAATGAGCCAGTCGGCTTCGCTACGGCAAAGGGCGGCGGCCTTCAGGTTTTCCATTTCGGAGCCGTCGCGCATGTTTTCGAATGCTTCCTTGATGGCGGCCGGGGTCATACTCTGCATCCACAGGCGCTTGATGGTCTTGCCTGTGAACTTGCCCTTGAGCACATACTGTAATATATAGAAGAAAATCAGTTCACCTTCGCGGCCCGCATCGCATGCGTTCACGATGGTCGTCACGTCCTTGCGCTTGATGAGCTTGCTAAGAGCGGAAAGCTGGCCCTTGGTGGCCGGTGTGGCAACCAGCGGGAATTCCTTGGGGAGCATGGGGAGCGTGCTCATTTCCCACTTCTTGTACTTCTCGTCGATTTCCTTGGGGTCGGCGATTTCGACCAGGTGGCCGATGGCATGGCTCACGATGGTGGTGTCGCTTTCGTAGTGGGTCTTTTCGTTCTTGAAACTCTTTTGGCCGAGCACGCGGACCAAGTCCAGGGCCACACTCGGTTTTTCGGCGATAATTAAAGTCTTGCCTTCGACCGGGGCTTTTACCGCCTTCGTTGTTTTCTTTGCAGCGGTAGTCTTTGTCGCTGCGGTCTTTGTTGCTTTTTTAGTAGTAGTTGCCATCATTATTTCCATTTGAATCGTCCGAACAGGCCAAAAAGCACGGCCAGCACGGTAAAGGGGGCGTGGATAAATTCAACAGGAATGCACCATTTTAAAAGGTGTTCCTGCCTAAAGATCCTAAGCCCGCGAAGAATTAAAACCAAATCACCAACACATTTGGCGACAAATGCGATAATTGTCGCGATAAAAATCTCGAAACTGAACGGCGAAAGTACCGCCGCTATACACTGCATGGTCAGGAACAGGAATACCATGCTGAGTACAAATACGATTTTCGGTGTATAATAGATAGTCTTCGACGCCCAGCGCTTGCGTTGCTCCCAGAGCTCCTTCAAGGTTTCTTTGCCGTTGGTGGTCACGAAGGTGCTTTCGGCGATGCAGTATCGCATGGCCCAGGGGCGGTCGGCAGCCAGTTTTTGCATTAGCAGGTCGTCGTCGCCGCTCTGGATCTTGATGACGTTGTCGAACCCGTGCACGCTTTTGAAGAAGCTCTTGCGGTAGGCGAGGTTGTTACCGGTGCTCGTGAGCGGGAGTCGCATGGCGAGGCCCGCGGTGCCTGCGACGCGGTAGATTAGCGTCTCGATAGCCTGCATGCAAATGAGCACGCTTGACTTACCGGGGATTGTGGGAATGTAGGAATGTCCGGCCACCAGTTCAATGCCCGGTTCGAATTCGGCCGTAATGCCCGTGACCCAGGTGGGCTTTACCAGGCAGTCGGCGTCGGTCAGGCACAGAATTTCGCCTTCGCATGCCTCGATCAGCAGCGAAAGCGCATGCTTTTTCGGGCTGACCCCTTCCGGAATCTCTTTGATCGTCAAAACGTGCAGTCTGGGGTTCTTGGCAGCATATTCGGCCAAAATAGCCGGAGTTTCGTCGTCACTTCGGTCATCGGCCACCCAGACGTCCCATTCGCCACGGTAGTCCTGGGCCAAAACCGAGTCCAAGGTCTCGCGTATGCCGGCCGCCTCATTGCGCGCGGCAATCAAGATGCTCACCTTGGGGGCGGGCTCCACGTCGGAGTTCCCCACGCGCACCGAACCCAGCGCACGGAAGAACCGCGCCTCCAAGACTATATAGAATAGTCCGAACACAGCCAAAAGGCCGATGACCAGGTATGTGAGCACCGTAAAAAACATTTTCCGCGCAAAATTTAGTTCATCGGGGCGGCTTTGGAAAATGACGCCCGCCAAAATGGCCTTGTTTTTTTGCGCACCTTTCGTTTTTGTTCCAAAAACCGCAAAATTATATTTATATTACACACAGGAAAGTGGAGGCCTGCCATGAAATTAAACGCATTGGTCAATAAATATAATAGTGCGAACTTGGTGCTCCGCATCGCAATTTCGATTGTGGTGGGTGCGCTCTTGGGCGTGTTTCTGCCGTCGCAAAAATGGATTTCCGAATTCGGCGTGCTCTTTGTAGGCGCGCTTAAGGCCGTGGCGCCGGTACTGGTGTTCATTTTGATTATCTGTTCCCTTGCCAATGGCAAGTCCCGCTTGGACCGTCGTTTTGTCCGCGTGGTTGCCCTATACCTGGTGGGTACGCTGCTAGCGTCCTTTGTCGCCGTGGGGTCGAGCATCATGTTCCCGCAGAATCTAGAGTTGAATGTGTCGGCCGACGTTTCGACCGTGCCGACCGATATTTACGAAATCTTGCATAATTTGTTGGTGAATGCGGTGTCGAATCCGTTTGCGTCTATTTCCGATGCGAACTATATCGGTATTCTGGTTTGGGCTGCCTTTATGGGTTTTGCTATCAAGAAGATTGCAAGTCCGGTGACGTTTACCGTGCTGCAGGATGTGTCGAATGCGGTTTCGATGGTGGTTCGCTGGATTATCAATTTGGCCCCGCTCGGTATCATGGGTATTATGTATACCTCGGTTTCTACGAACGGAATCGGAATTTTCAAGACTTATGGTTCGCTCATTCTGGTTCTGGTGGGAACCATGCTTTTCGTGATGCTTGTTGTGGTGCCGGCTCTTGTAGGACTTGTGTTGCGGCATGACCCGTATCCGCTGGTGCTCAAGTGCCTCAAGAGCAGTGCCGTTACGGCCTTCTTTACCCGCAGTTCCGCCGCGAACATTCCCGTGAACATGGCGCTTTGTAAAAGGCTCGGGCTCGACCGCGAATTTTATTCTGTGTCTATTCCGCTGGGTGCTACCATCAATATGAGCGGCGCGGCGATTACCATTACGGTGATGGCGCTTGCTACGGTGCATACCCTCGGAGTGCCGGTCACATTAACCTCGACTTTGATCGTTTGCTTGCTTGCAACCATTGGCGCCTGCGGTACTAGCGGTGTGGCGGGCGGTTCGCTCCTCTTGATTCCTCTGGCATGCGCTCCCTTCGGCATTTCGACCGACATTGCCATGCAGGTGGTGGCGATCGGCTTTATCATCGGCGTGATTCAAGACAGTATGGAAACGGCCCTGAACTCAACGACGGATGCCATCTTCACGGCGACAGCCGAATACGCCGCCTGGCGTAAGCAGGGCAAGCCCTTGCCCAAGGAATTGTTCCACGAGCATAAGGCCGAAGAACATGAATCTGAGGATCACGAAACCGAAGAACATGATGCATAAAAAATCGCGCCTGTTGGGGCGCGATTCTTGTATTGAGATTTTCGATATTCTTTATAATTAGTCTTTCAGCAATTCCGGGTGCTTTTCGGAAATGCGGCGTGCGAGGTACACGAACGGGGTGTCCATCAGCGATGTCACGATAAAGATTCCGTAACCGAAGACCAGGATTTCGCCAATCGTATTCCACGGGAACACGCCGGCGAAGGCCAACAGGTTGAACACGACTACGTTGATCAGCTGGCTAATGAGCGTCGAGCCGTTGTTACGCAGCCACAAGAAGCTCTTCTTTTCGCCGAACTTGTTTTCGGTCCATTTCCACCAGGCATGGTAGGCCCACACGTCGAACATTTCGCAAATGGCGTAGGCGAACAGGCTGGCTAGCATCACGCGGGGGGTGTTGGCGAACACGGTGCGGATCGGTTCTGCCATGGTGTCGCCGGCAGCCGGAATGTACAGGAACCAGCTCTGCGAAATCAGAATGAAGGTCACGTTGGCGAGAATGCCGATTTTAACGCAGCGGCTTGCTTCTTTCTTGCCGTAAATTTCACTCATGATATCGGTGGCGAGGAATGTCGAGGCGAAAATCACGTTGCCGAGCGTGGTGTCGAGCCCGAAGGCGTGCACCAGAATCAGGACTTCGATGTTGGCGGCAATGGTGCAAATCACCGTCCAGGCGAAAATGCCCTGCTTGCCGAAGAAGCGGAAAAAGGCGACGAGGCCGCCGAAGAATACAAAGATAGAGGCGATAAGGATGATTTCGTTCTGCATGATTTCCCCCAGGGTTTAGTGTCTTCTGTCGATTGCGGTGAACAGGCGGCTCTTGGCGAGCGCTTCGAATTCGGTACCCGGTTTGCCGTAGTTGGCAAACGGGTAAAGCGAAATACCGCCGCGGGGCATAAAGATGCCTTCGACTTCGATGTACTTGGGGTCAAGCAGCTTGACCAAGTCCTTCATGATGATGTTCACGCAGTCTTCGTGAAAGTCTCCGTGATTGCGGAACGAGAACATGTAAAGCTTTAAGGACTTGGATTCTACCAGATACTGGTCCGGAATGTAGTTGATCTTGATTTCGGCAAAGTCCGGCTGGCCGGTTTTCGGGCAAAGGCTCGTAAATTCCGGGCAGTTGAAGGTGACCATGTAGTCGTTACCCGGATGCTTGTTCGGGAACTTTTCAAGGACTTCGGGACTGTAGGTGGTCTTGTATTGCGTCTTGTTGTTGCCGAGCAACGTGACGCCTTCGAGTTCAGATTCTGAACGCATAAAGTCTCCTAGTTTTGTTTAAAGTCAGGATGGGTTTCGAACTGACCGACCCAAAGATAGAAAATTATCCAATATTCCAAAGGGTTGTTGGGTTGAGCGTAAGTTGTTGAGACTCCGTGAGTTAACAATTTCGCTACAATAAACTTACAGAGAATGGGGCTGTTTTGACACTCAGCTGTCATCGGAATTATCTATATTCCCCTTACCTTTGGAAAATTCCCGGGGTACCTCGCACTGCGGTGCTGGGTTGAACTTAGGGCTTTAAGACCCTCAAACCGAAATATATAACGGAAACTACATATTATGGATTTTTCTGCAATTATTGCCGAAGAGCTTAACCTTGAAGTATGGCGCGTCGCCAAGGCGCTCGAACTGATGGACCAGGGTGGTACCATCCCCTTTATCGCCCGTTACCGTAAAGACCAGACGGGTACACTGAACGAAATTGAACTGCGCGACATCAGCCACCGTCGCGACTACCTGCAAGAACTGGTAGACCGTAAAGAAACGATTCTCAAGAGCATCGAAGAACAGGGCAAGCTCACGCCCGAACTCAAGGCACAGATCGAAGCCTGTAAAGATAAGACTCTCCTCGAAGATATTTACGCCCCTTACAAGCCCAAGAAGCGCACCCGCGCCACGGCCGCCAAGGAACTGGGCCTCGAACCTTTGGCCCGCCTGATGTGGGCACAGGAAGAAACCGGCAACACCGCAGAACAGATTGCCCTGATTTACCTGTCCGAAGAAAAGGGCCTTGCCGACCCGAAGGCTGCCCTCAAGGGTGCCGCCGACATTTTGGCCGAAGAAGTGGCCGACAACACCGAATTCCGTCAGTACCTGCGTAACAAGATGGAAAAGACCGGTGTCATGATTTCCAAGGTCAAGAAGGACTTCGAAGGCCAGGAAACCAAGTTCAAGGATTACTACGACTACAGCGAACAGGTGTCCAAGATCCCGAGCCACCGTATGCTGGCTCTCCGCCGCGGCGAAAAGGAAAAGGTGCTCCGCCTTTCTATCGAAGTGCCGAACGAAGAAATGATCGGCTACCTCAAGCAGCAGATTATCAAGGGCAACACCACTTGGACTCCGTATCTGGAAGCCATGTGCCAGGATGCCTGGGAACGCCTGCTCCAGCCGAGTATGGAAAGCGAAGTGCGCCTGATGCTCAAGGACGCCGCCGAAGAAGAAGCTTTCAAGGTGTTCAGCAAGAACCTGCAGGACGTTTTGCTCGCCGCTCCGGCCGGCCACAAGGCTGTGCTCGCTCTCGACCCGGGTTTCCGTACGGGTTGCAAGGTGGCTGTGCTCGACGAAAACGGCAAGTTCATGGATCACGGCATTATCAAGCCCCATGAACCGTGGAACGACAAGGCCGGTGCCGCCGTGTACCTGATGGGCCTTATCGACAAGTACAAGATTGACTTGATTGCAATCGGTAACGGTACCGCTAGCCGCGAAACGGATGCCTTCTGCGCCGAAATGTCCGCCAAGTTCAAGGGCAAGGTTCCGCCGCGCGTGATCGTTTCTGAAGCAGGTGCATCTGTGTACAGCGCAAGCATGATTGCTATCCAGGAATTCCCGAAGGAAGATGTGACGACTCGTGGCGCCATTTCGATTGGCCGCCGCTTGCAGGACCCGCTTGCCGAACTTGTAAAGGTGGACCCGCAGTCTATTGGCGTTGGCCAGTACCAGCACGACGTGAACCAGCGCGAACTCAAGAAGCGCCTGGACGAAGTGGTGGAAAGCTGCGTGAACATGGTCGGCGTCGACGTGAACAGCGCTTCTGCTCCGCTGCTTTCTCATGTGGCAGGCCTCAGCAATACTTTGTCCGAAGCCATCGTGAAGTACCGCGAAGAAAACGGTGCTTACGCTAGCCGCGAAGCTTTGAAGAATGTGAAGGGCTTCGGTCCGAAGGCCTTTGAACAGGCCGCAGGCTTTATGCGCATTCCGGGTGCCGAAAACCCGCTGGATGATTCTGCCGTTCACCCCGAAAACTACGCCCTTGTAGAAAAGATGGCCGAAAAGGCCGGCGTTTCTGTGAAGGACATGGTGGGTAACGCCGAAGCCGTGAAGGCGATCAACCTCGAAGAATTCCTCTCTGACGAAGTGGGTAAGGCTACTTTGGACGACATCATGAAGGAACTCCAGAAGCCGAGCCGTGACCCGCGTAAGGAATTCCGCTATGCCAAATTCGACGACAAGATCCGCACCATTCAGGACCTGATTACGGGTAGCTGGATGGAAGGTGTCGTGACCAACGTGGCAAACTTTGGTGCCTTCGTGGACATTGGCGTTCACCAGGACGGCCTCGTGCATGTTTCTGAAATCAGCGACAAGTTCGTAGAAGACGCCAAGACGGTTTTGACCGTGGGCGATATCGTGAAGGTGCGCGTGGTCGCAGTCGATGTGGGTCAGAAGCGCATTAGCCTTTCGATGAAGCAGGAATCTACCGACGGCGTTGCCGGTGCCGGCGCTAATGGCCCGCGTGGCCAGCGCGCAGGCGGTAACCGCGGCGGATTCGGTGGCCACGGCCGCGATGGTCGCGGCAATGCCCGCCCGCAGGGCGGCATCCAGGGCCATGCAACGCTTGCGGACCTCAAGGCAAAAATCGCCGGCAAGGACCGCCCGGGTGCAGCTCCGAAGAAGACGAACGCCATGCCCGGCAAGATGAGCGCCCTTCTGAAGAACTTTAAAAAAGGCATGTAGTTCCTAATTGTCATGGCGGCCTCCGAGCCGCCATCTCCTTTTACGGCTTTCCAAAACGCTTGCATTTCTCATTGCAAGCGTTTCTTATATGGGGGGCGTTACGGGGGGGTGTCCCCCGTTAGAGAGGGTAACGATAGACACGGCGAAAGCCTGGCTAGAGTTAGGGGGAGGCTTTCCCCTTTTGACATGTGTAAACTTTTCTTATGATTTCCTTTGCGGCACGATTCGTCTCGGTTGTGTGACGAACATCAAAATATGCCCCTTAAGAGTCGTTGAGGGCGTGTAAAAATTTTCTCGGGCTATTGCCTGGTGTGTAAAAATTATTTATTTTAGGGTTATGTGTATTGCGCTAGAACATCTGTTTGATTACGACGACTTCCGCAAGTTCCTGCAAGACTACTTTGAGGAACAGAAAAAAATGCGGGCCGTCTTTTCGCACCGATTCTTCGCGGCGAAGGCGGGTTTCAGCAGTTCGTCTTACTGCCTGAACGTCATCCGCGGGCGCTTTAACCTCACGCCAAAGTCTATCGAAAAAATCGCGAAGGCGATGGATTTCGAACCGTTGCAGAAGGCGTATTTCGAGGCCCTGGTGCAGTACAACCAGGCCCAGCAGGTTAACGAGCGCGAAAACGCCTGGGAACAGATTGTCCAGATCCGCAAACAAATCGAATTTACACACGTGACTACTCGTGAACAGGCCTACTTTAGCAAGTGGTACTATCCGGTGGTCCGCGAAATGGCGGTGAACGCCGACTGGCACGACGACTACATGGTGCTGGCCCGCATGCTCACTCCGCAGATCACGACCGAAGAGGCCCGCGACGCTGTCAAGAAACTTCTGGAATGGAATTTGATCAAGAAGGTGGGCGACCATTACGAAGAGACTTCGCAAATGCTCGATGCCGCCGAGATTCCGCCGATTTCTTTGCGCCAGATCCGCCGCGAATATATTCAGCACGCCATCGGTGCCGTGGAATCCATGCCCAAGAACGAACGTTTTGCCGCGTTCACCACCTTGGCCATGAGCGAAAGTTCTTATAATTACGCTGTTGAAGTTCTTGAAGACGCCCGCAAGAAGATTATTGCGAAGGCGGCGAACGATCCCAATGTGGAGCGAGTTTACGAGATGATGCTTGTGGCGTTCCCGATGAGTAAGAAGATTGAAAAGGAGGCAAAATAATGGATACTTTGTTCAAATATGCCTCTGGTGTGGCTTTAGCCATTTTTGCTATTGGTCTGAGTTCCTGCTCCAAGACAGAGAATGTTGCCGGTGGCGTGACTGATATTGGTAACTCCGTTGCGCAGGGCATTGTGGTGACCGAGGCGAACCAGCCTGTGGCCCGCGCCCGCGTGGTGGCTTATTACGACAACTGGGATAAGACCTCCATCGAAGATTCCGTGGTGGTGGAAGCCGACAACAACGGCATTTTCAGCTTGAAGTTTGACAGCACGCGCTCTGTGGTGATTTATGCCGAAAACGGTTCTGAATCCGGCCTTTCCCGCATTCAGAAAGGTGGCGATGCCCTTGTGATGGTGGGTCACCCGCGCAGACTTGAAAGTCGCGTCGCCAAGGCCAAGTCCGGCTACATGCGCATTGTGGGCCGTAGCGATGTCGCGGCCGTCAAGTCCGATGGTTCGTTTGCATTCGACGCGATGCCCGTGGGCGAAATCTCGCTGGTGTATGTGGAAAGCGATCAGTCGCAGGCCCGTTTAAACTTCATGACGGCTGTCGCGGGCGACACGCTCAAGATTCCGTCTCTCGAAAACAAGAACGAGGGCTGGCTCACGATTTCGGATTACCACTACTATAGTGGCGCCGCTTACGGTGGCATTATGGTGAATGTGCCCGATGGTATTTCTGTTCCGCAGGATACCGCTACGCCGGAACCGGTGGTGCCTGACACCACTGCAAAAGATACTACCGCTGTCGATACCACGGAAGAACTTGCGATATCCTTGAACCTCCACATGGATGGCTCCGATAGCGTAGCTAAGGTCTATAACAATGACGGCTCGGTCGCCGATTCCGTGAACTACGTGGAAGGTGTGTCGGGCAAGGGCATTCTGCTCAAGGTCGGTCAGTTCGTCGAAGTGGGTGATATTGACCCCTGTGCAGGTGACTTTACCATGAGCGCATGGACCAAGTGGAGCGGTTACCGTGGCGATGGCATTTACCAGCTCCTCTTTGCAGAACGTGAAGACTGGATGACCGGATTGTCCAGGTTCCAGCTGCAGTATGAATTTATGACGAGTTCCTTTGTTGCCGTGGGCGATGGCATGGACTTGTCGGGCTATGGCTATGCATGGCTTGCCAAGGGCAATGTCGAACGTGGTGGCACGCTGCCTATGAATGAATGGTCGCTGCTGGTGCTCGTTAACGAAGGTGGCAAACTGTACTTCTACATTAACGGCGAACTCGTGAGCAACAAGGCCGGTGTCCCGTTTACGCCCAAGGAAGTTGCAGCCCCGCTGCCGTTCCGTATTGGTGGTTCCGAAGTGCCGAACGACACTTGGAATGGCGCCATCGACGAAGTCAAGATTGAATCGGTCGCCCGCTCCGCTGAATGGGTCAAAGCCGAATACGAAAAATACGCAAAATAGCCCGAATGTCTTCCCGGCCTTAGACCGGTTAGTGGGCACTTGCAATTTATTGCTTATGTGCCCACAATCCTCGGAACGGGGAGACCTCCTTTTACGGCTTTCCTAGAAATAAAAAAAGGCCTTGTCCGAAGACAAGGCTTTAAAAGTTTTTAAGTAACTTAGGCGATACTCACCTCGGCACTACGGACGCCTAGCGCCCCTAATGATTACTCGTACTTAATCACGCCGGCCGGGCAGCTGTCAGCAGCGTCCTTGATTTCGCTTTCGTAAGCGGAATAGTCAACGCCTTCCTTGACCTTCATCTTTTCAGGAACTTCGAACACTGCGTCGCAAGTAGCTTCGCAAGCGCCGCAGGAGACGCATTCGTCACTGGATTCGTCCAGCCAAACTTTCGTGATTGCCATAATATACCTCTTTGTGTCTTAGGTTTGAATTATGATTTAAATATATAAAATTTTCGCAAGTTTATTTTTAAAAGCCACACGGATTTGATATACGAAACTTAAAAAACTTGTTTTTTTTAGTTGAGTTAAGTCCTTTGGACTAAAATCTAACGATTTTTCTATAGGATTTTGCGTTAGCAAAATCGAATTCGTGTGATCCCTATATTTTTTCTTTTCTACATTTGGGGTCGTATTTTTAACGTCTATCAAAATTCACGAGAGGAATTCACCGAAAGATGAAAAAAGTGGTTGTAAAAATTGGTGGCAGCCTGGCAATCGACGAAGCCAAGCTCGCTGATTTTGTGTCGGCAGTCTCTACCCTCCCCGGTAATGGCTGTCAGGTGGCCGTGGTTCACGGCGGTGGCAAGGACATCAACGAAAACATTGCCTTGCTCAAGGAACAACCGACATTCATCGACGGCCTCCGAGTCACGACCCCCGGCATCATGAAGATGGTCGAGATGACCCTCTCCGGTCACGTGAACAAGAAGCTCGTGCGCATGCTCCTGAACAACGGTTGCGGTGCAGTCGGTATTTCGGGCGTAGACGCGAATCTGTTCCAGGTCGAAAAGAAACAGGGCAAGGTGGACCTTGGCCTGGTGGGCGAAATCAAGAAGGTGAACCCGGGCATTGTGACCGCGCTCTGGGGTGCGGGGTTTGTTCCCGTGGTGAGCCCGATTTCTATTGGTCCTGACGCTAACGGTAACGGCGTGAGCTGGAACGTGAATGCCGACACGGCTGCAAGCGAACTGGCTGTGGCGCTCGAGGCCGACCAGTTCGTGCTGGTGAGCGACGTGCCGGGCGTGATGGACGAAAACAAGAATGTAATTCCCGAACTGAGCGAAGCGGACGCCGAAAAGCTGATTGAAGCTGGCGTCATCTCCGGCGGTATGATTCCCAAAGTCCGCGAGAGTTTCAAGTCTATCCGACGAGGACTCAAGAGCATCCACATCGTGGGTTGGAAGGACGCGGAACACTTTGGCAAACAAATTAATGGAGATTTAAACTATGGCACAATCTTGCGCTAACCTGCTCGAACAGGACAAACAAATTATCGCGCCGCTCTACGGCAAGGCAGACATCAACTTTGTGAAGGGCGAAGGCTCTTACCTCTACGACGACCAGGGCAACAAGTACCTGGACTTTGTGGCAGGCATCGCCGTGAACGCGCTCGGTCACCAGAACCAGGCAATTAAGGATGCGGTGGTGGAACAGATGAACCACTTCAACCACATCAGCAACCTTTACCCGAACTACCCGCAGATCGAACTCGGCAAGGCACTCCTTGAAATCACCAAGTTCGACAAGGCCTTTTTCTGCAACTCCGGTACCGAAGCCAACGAAGGCGCTATCAAGTTCGCGCGTAAGTACTTCGACCGGAAGGGCGAAAAGAACAGGCAGAAGATTATCACCTTCGTGAACAGCTTCCACGGAAGGACGTATGCCGCGCTTTCTGCAACGGGTCAGCCGGCTATCCGCGAAGGCTTCGGCTCTATGCCGGGTGACTTCGTGCATGTGACATGGAACGACTGCGAAGCCCTCAAGGCTGAAGTCAACAAGGACACTTGCGCGATTATGCTCGAAAGTCTCGCGGCCGAAGGCGGCGTGATGACGCTCTCTGCCGAAATGGTGGCGACCATCAACAGCTTGCAGAAGGAATACGGCTGCCTTGTGATCGTTGATGAAGTGCAGGCAGGCGTAGGCAGGCTTGGAACCTTCTGCGGTTTCGAAAAGTATGGCCTGAATCCGGACCTCGTAACGCTCGCGAAGGGCATCGGTGGCGGTCTCCCGCTCGGTGCGGTGCTCCTGCGCCAGAAGATTGCCGACCAGCTTAAGGCCGGCGACCACGGCACGACTTTCGGCGGCAACCCGATTGCCTGCGCCGCAGGTCTCGCTGTCGTGAAGCAGATTCCGGGCCTCCTCAAGAATGTCGCTGAACGTTCCGCCCAGATTAAGGCGGGTTTGGCTGCCCTCGTGGAGAAGTACAGCTTTGCCAAGGAAATCCGCGGTGAAGGTTTGATTCTCGGTGTGGCCCTCGATGAATCCATGCCGGTGGGCAACATCATCGCTGCCGCCCGCGCCGAAAAGCTCATGGTGCTGAGCGCCAAGGGTAACGTGCTGCGTATGCTCCCGCCGCTGAACGTGAGCGCCGCCGAAGTGGACGAAGCCCTCGAAAAATTGGGCAAGGCATTCGCCGCTGTATATTTTTCACGATAAGCGTCGCATAGCTTCGTGTTGCGGCTACTGAGGCTCTGCGCTTTAGCGCAGGAGGTTGGCTAGTCCAACCAATCGCCGAAGGATGTCGTTACCATGTTTTGTCAGAAACTAGTTTCTGATACAAAACATAGGTAAGGACCTCGCTCTGCTCGCTTCTCCTAAAAATTGGTTTGCTAAAAAAAGATTGAATAAATGAAAAGCCGCAGTGATGAACTGCGGCTTTCTTAATTGTTAGCTGAATCGCTTATTCTTTCACCGTCGGGGCTTGGCGGGCGACGGGGGCGAGCTGTCCGTGCTTGCGGAAGAGGTGCTTCACGAGGGTGCCGAATCCACGCATCACGCGGTAGCGTTCGCGCGGGTTCTTGATCGCCATGATGCCCTGACGCAGAATATAGCTCGGACGCAGGTAGAATTCACGGCGGGCCTTGTCGCAGAAGTCGACCAAAGCCTGGCTGGTGAGTTCGCCGCGCTGGATGGTGGTGCGGTGGAAACCGTCCTTGTCCAGCCACTGGTTGTAATCCTTTGTCTGCAATGCGCCGCTAGCGAGAGCTTCCTTGTAGGCCTCGGTGCCGGGGTATGCCATAATGGGGTAGAACTGAGCCGTATTCGGGTTCAACTTCTTGGCGTAGTCAAGCGTCATGCGGAGCGTTTCCGGCGTGTCGCCCGGGTTACCGACCATAAAGCAGCCGTGCACCAGCAGGCCTGCCTTGCGGGCGTTCTTGGTGAATTCGATTGCCTTGTCGGTGTTCTTGACACCCTTGTGGATGTTTTCGAGAACCACAGGCGAAGCGCTTTCGAAGCCCACGCACATTTCGCGGCCGCCGGCCTTTTTCATGAGCTTGAGCAAGTCGAGCGGCACATCGGCGCGGGCGTTGCAGCTCCAAGTAATCTTGAGGCCGCGTTCCAGAATCAAGTTGCAAATTTCGCGCACGTGTTCGTGGCTTGCGGTAAACGTGTCGTCTTCAAAGAACACTTCGCCGAGGTCGTCAAAGTTTTCCTTGATATACTGCAGTTCGTCCACCACATCTTTCGGAGAGCGGCGACGGAACTTGTGGCCGTTCAGCGTCTGCGGAATCACGCAGTAGCTGCAGCGGTTTGGACAACCGCGTCCCGAGAGAATCACGATCAGCGGGTTCAGGTTCGCACCGTAGAAATACTTCTTGTAGCAACTGTACAGGTACTTGCGGTAAACTTTGGACACCCAGGGGATTTCGTCGAGGTTTTCAATCTTCGGACCTTCGGGCTGAAAATCTACCGTGCCGTCGGCCTTGCGGAAGGCGAGGCCAGCGATGCTAGAAATATCCTTGATGTCGCCGCGCAGGTAGCGGGCGAGATTCCTGGCGGTGTAGTCCGCCTCGCCGATAATCACGAAGTCGAGGCTCGGTTCCATTTCCATAGATTCGAGCGGCTCGGCGGTAGCGTGCGTACCCATGATTGCGATCTTCGTTTTCGGAAGCGCTTCTTTAATGGCGTGCACCACCTTCAGGTCGTTCAGAATACTCGGAGTGCTCGTGCTGCAAACCACGAGCTCGGGGTCAAACTTCTTGATACCATCCAGAGTCTGCGCGAGGTCGAGTTCCATGGCCGGGCTATCGATGAGCTGAATCTCATTACCGTCGGCTTCGACTGTGCCGGCGGCGTAGCTCAAAAACATGGGCCAGTAAAGGGTAGAGGACTTGGTCACGCACGGACTGCGCGACTCGCGACTGAACATCGGATGAAACGGGGGATTTAAAAAAGTAATGCGCATAAGCAATGGCAAAATACATAATTATCGGAGATAAAGCTACATTTGGTTTCGATGAAAGCGTTGATTTCGTTGTGTATTTCTCTATGTGGGCTTTGCTCGATTGCGCTGGCGCAAAATTCGCCGGCGGTGGCGCTTGATACGATAAAAGAATTTTACGCCGAAGGTACGCTTTCACGCCTTTACGCGGTCCAAAAAGGGACTTCCATTCGTGAAGGTATAGCCTACAGTTATCACCCGAACGGTAAGGTCGCTATCGAGGCTCCGTACAAAAACGGCAAGCTCGACGGGGTGTTCAGGAGTTATTTCGAAAACGGCAAGGTGTGGCAGACTATCGGCTACAAGGCCGGTATCGAAGAGGGAATCTCGACGACGTACTTTGAAAACGGGAAAAAGAAAAGCAAGGAAGTTTACCGTGACGGGCTGCTCGACGGAATGACCGAAGAGTGGGACGACAAGGGGCGCCTGCGCCGCAAGCTGCCGTACATGCGCGGGCAGTTGCACGGGGTCGCAAAAATTTTCGATGATCTGGGCGGCCTCAAAGAAGAGATGACTTTGGAGCATGGCCTAAGGCACGGATCGTACCGCCGCTACAACAAGGGCGTTAAAGTACTTGAAGCGGAATTTGTTCAAAACCGCTGCGTCAAGAATTGTGATTTCTAGTATCCGGCCCACTCGGCGGCAACGCTGGGCGAGGCTTTGCGGATTTCTTTAGCGTGTTCGCTGTCGTCGGCGAGAGCGATGCCGCCGCTTGCAATTTTCGCCTTAATATCTTCGAATGACTTGGGCTGTTTGGCTTCGGGCAAGTGGTCGCCTGGTACAATGCAAGGGGCATCGATGGCGGTTTTCGCCTTGTCTTTGACCGGCGAATATTCGCGGGCGGCGGGCACTTCGTAGAATTTGTCTTCTTCGGGGCACCAGGCCATCAGCTTTTTGCCGTAAACGCAACCCGCGTCAAGCCCAATGAATCCGGGGCGGTTCACGAATCCCATCTTGGCCCAGTGTCCGAATACCACCGTCTTGTTCCAGTTAATTTGTTCAAACCACGGACGGTTGTTCCAGTATCTTACGGACAAAATAACTTCCCGGTCCATGTCCTCTAGTCTGACCTTGCCGGGCTCCAATCCGGCGTGAACCAGCAGCGCGTGTGGGGTGTCGCGCCATAGGGGCCAGGTGCTTACCTCGGCGGCAATGGCGTGCCAGGTTTCCATCGGGAGCTTGGCGAAGCGGGCGCGTTGCTTTTCGGTCCAGCCGCTTTCGGGCAGTTCCAATGCGCGAATCAAATGCTCTTCGTGGTTGCCGCGCACCGTGAGGATTCCGTTGTCCTTCACGAACTGCAGTGCGCGCAACATGTCGGGACCCTTGTTGATGATATCGCCCGTCTGGTATAGTGTGTCTTTACCGCGTACAAAACCGAATGCGTCTACAATGCGCTCGAGTTCATCCGCGCAACCATGAACATCGCCGATGTAAAGAGTCCTTGACATAAGAGTTATTCGTTACTGGTTAATAAATGAGTGATGTGAAATGTGTAATGTGAGATTAGATATGATCTATTTTTCATTTCACATTCCTCATCACGCATCTCACATTATTTTACGTGAACCGCTTGTCTCAGCTTGTTCATTTCGTCGGCGGTGAGTTCGCGGAATTCGCCGGCGGGCAAGTCGCCCAAGGTCAGCTTGCAGTAACTTACGCGCTTGAGGTCGCGAATCTCGTAGCCCACGGCGCGCATCATGCGGCGGATTTCGCGGTTCTTGCCTTCAATCAGCACGAGTTCGGCAAAGCCTTTCTCTAAATAAATGTCGGTGGCGAATGCGATTTCTTCTTGTTCGGCGCCTTCTTCGCGAATGTCAACGCCGTCTACCAGCTTCTGCGCGGCGTGCTCGCTCAGCGGGCGGTCTGTCCACACGTAGTAGCTGCGCGGGATTTCGTAACTCGGGTGCGTGAGGCGGTGCAAGAGTTCGCCGTCGTCGGTGAACAGCAACAGCCCGCGGCTCTGCAAGTCCAGGCGGCCCACATACTTAAGGCTCTGGTAGGCGGGCGGCAAGTAGTCGTACACCGTGCGGCGACCTTGCGGGTCGGTCTTGGTGCAAACGCAGCCGGCCGGCTTGTGGAACATGATGGTCGTCGTCTTGCGCGGGAGACGGGCGGGCTTGCCGTCGACAACAACGTTGTCCGCGTTCTCGTCGACCTGGTGCCCCAAGTCCTTAATCACGTCGCCGTTCACTTGCACGCGGCCTTCTTCAATCAAGGCGTCGGCCGCGCGACGGCTCGCAATTCCACAGAGAGAGATGAATTTATTGATACGCATTTTGCTTCCTAGTCTCTCGATGTCATGCCGGGCTAGACCCGGCATCTCCGTTTACTTTCTGACTACAAGAGGAGATCCCGGCCTTCGCCGGGAAGACAGTAGGCGTTTCATACAGCAGTCCGAACCTAAGACCGGCTGTACTAATCTTAAATGTTTCGACGCGGAGTTTTTCCAATAGCGACTTCAGCCAGAACAGCCCGCAAATAATGACTTCGTGGCGGCCGTTTTCCAAACCGGGGAGCATGGCGCGGAGTTCCTTGGACAAGTTGGAGATGCGCGTGGTGACGGCATCCAGGTCGCTGATCGAAAGTTCCAAACCTTCAATGGCCTTGTAATCGAACTGTTGCTTGTTCAGGTAGACCATGGCCAGCGCCGTGCCCGTACCGCCAATCAAGTACACCGGCTTCTTGGTCATGCCCTTGAAGCTGACTTCTTTGAAGGTTTCCTTCACGAACTTCTTGTATTCCGGGCCAGGAATCGGGCCCATGGCCTTGAACATCTTGAGGGCGCCCACCGGAATCGAGAACGTGTTGTCGCCGTTGCTGAGTTCCGTGGAACCGCCTCCGATGTCGATCGTCACGATACCTTCGCCGTGCCATTCCTTGACCGAGCGGTAGGTGAGCTTGCCTTCTTCTTCACCGCTGATGATTCTGGGTTTGACCCAGAGGGCTTTCTCTACAGCGGCAATCACTTCGTCCGGGTTTTCGGCATTGCGCATGGCTTCCGTCATCACCGCGGCCTTGAGGTTTGCGCCCAGCGCGTGCAAGTCCATGCGGAACTTCGTCATAATCGCTTCGAGTTCCTGGATGCGCTTTTCGGTAATGGCGCCGTGTTCGTAAATGTCTTCGCCCAGTCGGCAGACTTCCACCTTCTGGAGCTTGGGTACCAGCACCCCCTCCTCAAACGCCGCAATCAACAGAATGCAGCTGTGGCTCCCGATATCAACCGTCGCAATCAGCTTGTTATCCATTCTGCGCCTCGTCGCCTGCGTTCGCCGCGGCATCACCGCCCTCTGTCTTCCCGGCCTCCGGGCCTTCTGTCATCCCGGGCTCGACCCGGGATCTCCTCTCGTTGTCCGAGGAGAGAACGCCGGACTTAATCTTCTCGGCGAGTTTTGCCGGGTTCATCAAGAATTCCTTGGCAAACGCAATGGCTTCTTCCACGACGGAATCCGGATGCTTTCCGCTCCAGCTGGCAACCAAGTCGCCCGATTCAGATCCAAGTTCCTTGCCTTCGCGAATCTCTTGCCCCATCTTCAAGGCGAGCAAAAGCCCGAGTTCAAAGGCGCGGGGCTCGCTTTTGCCTTCTAAAAGTTTTTCAACGCGCTCGATGCGCTGTTCGTAGGGGATATTTTCGAGTTCGGCGAGGTCTTTTTCAGAAATCATAGCCCAAAAATAGAAAACGAGCCTCGGAGTAAACCGAGGCTCGCCAACAAAGGAGAATTTTGTTGATTACTTCTTGGCAGCCTTCTTAGCAGCGGGCTTCTTAGCAGCGGGCTTCTTAGCGGCCGGCTTCTTAGCGGCCGGCTTCTTTGCAGCAGCGGGCTTCTTAGCAACCGGCTTCTTGGCGGCGGGCTTCTTAGCAGCCGGCTTCTTTGCAGCAGCAGGCTTCTTAGCAGCGGCCGGCTTCTTGGCGGCGGGCTTCTTAGCAGCCGGCTTCTTTGCAGCAGCGGGCTTCTTAACAGCGGCCGGCTTCTTAGCGGCAGCGGGTTTCTTAGCAGCGGGCTTCTTAGCAGCCGGCTTCTTTGCAGTCTTTGTAGTAGCCATTTTTTTCTTCCTTATGGTTATGTTGTGAATTAGCTGTGTATAAAATAACTTATTTTCACAAATAATCAACACCTTTTTCAAAAAAAATTAAAAAAAAGTTGTTTTTTTACAAAAAAAAGATTATGAAGTGATACCCTTCACTTTCGAAAAATTGAATTTTTAATTTGTATGTAATTTGGAAATGCTTGTTACTCAACGCGTTAGGTTTCTTTCGCGCGAATTTTTCTTGCTGACGAGAAAAAAAGAAATCCCGGAGCTTCGCCCGGGATGACATGGTCAACGTTACAAAGACGACGCCGACGTTACAATTAGAGTGAGTTCACGCTCTCGATGTACTTCTTGAAGCCTTCGACACCTAGGCTGTACATGTCGACGAACTTCGTTGCGAATGGTGGCAGCTTGCGCGGGTGCATACCCAGGGCGTCGTGCATCACGAGCACTTGCCCGTCTGTAAACTTTCCGCCGCCAATACCGATCGTCACCGCGTTCACCATGCCGGTAATTTTGGTGCCGAGCTCTTCGGGAATGTGCTCCAGCACTATCTCGAAGCAACCCGCGCTGTCTACGTACTTGGCCGCCTCGATGATTGCAGCCGCTTCTTCTTCGGTGCGGCCCTTCTGCTTGAAGTTTTCGGCCGTCTGCGGCAAAAGTCCGAGGTGCGCGCAAATAGGAATGTCGTGGTTCAGCAAGTATTCATGCACGCCAGCGGGGGTACCCTCGATTTTGACGCAAGAAGCACCCACGTCCATAAAGCGGCGCGCGTTATCGTATGCTGTCTGCGGATCCTTGTCGCTCAAGTAGGGCATGTCGGCCACCACGTGGGTATTGGGGGCGCCGCGGCAAACCGCAGCCACAAAAATCAGCATCTCGTTCATGCCGATTTCGCGGGTACTCTTGTAGCCGAGCATGGTGTTAGCAAGACTGTCGCCTACCAGAATCTGGTCTACGCCTGCCGCCTCTGCCATCTGGGCAAATGCGTAGTCGTAGGCAGTAATCATCGAAACTTTTTCGCCTTTAGCTTTCTTGTTCTTTATGTCGATGGGGCTGAGCATAACTTACGAACCTCCTGTAGCCATGAAAGGGAATGGATTTCTTTCAGGAATCCGATGTGATTGCGCAGATAAGATAGCAAAGCGTTCTCCACAAAAACGCGACCCGTGAGCTTTTGTGGAGCCTGCTCGGGGTTGTTTTGCGCTAAATTCAGTTCCCAGAGCCCCTGCAACGTCTCTGCGCGGGCACGAGCGCTCTGTACACCCTGGCAATGCTTGCAAATGAGCGCGCCCGATTCCGGGAAAAAGTCCGCCGCGGGTTCCGTGAGCACCTTTTCGCAGCGGCTGCACACGCCAAGTTCCAGGTGGTAGCCCCACAAGTCGCAAATGTTCAACAACCAGCGGCTGAATACCGAGTCGGCACTCGTGTTGGCCGGCGTAACAGCAGAGTCGCTCGTGGTGCCTGTGGGGGAGTCGAACTCCGCAAGCGCCTGCTTTAGCAAGGCGAATTCTTCGGGAATCGGGGTGGCCGGCGGCGCATACCGCAACACGATCTCTGCCATCACCTGTGCAACCGCCAGGTTCAACAGGGAATTCCGCAACTCACTGTGCCAGTCGATAATCGACGCCTCTTTAATAAACTGCAACTCGGCATTCGGGTTCTGCCGGAATACCACCTCGGAGAGCGCCAAAGGGTCGAGCGCCCCCTTGAAGGGCGACTCCTTGCGCTTTGCCCCCTTGATAATAAAACTCACCACGCCGCACTCTTCCGTGAGCGCTTTCACGATAAAGCTCGAGTCGCTGTACGCGAACCGGTGCAGGACAATGGCGCGGGTTTTGATCATTTAGTCTTTCGGGAACGGGGGCCAGCCCATGACCTGGCCGCCAAGCACGTGCAGGTGAATGTGGAACACCGTCTGGCCCGCGTCGGCCTTGCAGTTGAACACAAAGCGTGCGCCCGATTCCTCGATACCGAGTTCCTTGGCAATGAGTTGTGCGCGGTAAAGCATTTTGCCCACCAGTTCGCAGTCGGTCGGCTGCATGTCCATGATGGTCGAAATGTGGCGCTTGGGCACTACCAGAAAGTGCACTGGGGCCTGCGGGGCAATGTCGTAGAAGGCGAACACGTCGTCGTCTTCGTAGATTTTCTTGGAAGGGATTTCACCCTTGATGATTTTGCAGAAAAGACAGTTTTCACTCATAGTGACTATAAAGTAGTAAAAAGAAAGGCCGCCCGTTTTTTAATTCGGGCGGCCAGCGGAGGGTAGAAGGGTTAGGCTGGGCTATCTACTGGCTCTTGATTCCCTACAGCCGGCAGGTCCCATTGTTGAAAAACATATTCCTTGACGACTAAGCAATGCTTTTCGGTATGTGTCGTGTTGTCCTCCCAAAAAGACCTCTAGAGAATGACTGTTGGAGTCTAGGTTAGTCCAGATCATTTTCATGGCAATTCGAGTGTTGTCTTTACCTGTTGCGGCTTTATCGACTGTCATGAAGCGACTTCTGAATATAGGTGTGTTGGGATATGTTCGATAATATGTATGTTCCGTGTCTGCCGTGTTTTTGACGGCGGTATATGTAGTTGGTTTGTAATTTGCGTAATTTTTATGTGCGTCTCTATCTGCAACGATATCTGCAACCGCTCCAAAACCGCCCTCTTTTAAGGCTGTACTCCAAAAACCAGCAGAATACATCAAACCACACATATTGTGATTGCTCATAGTACTATGAGTTCCTTGGTAGCTCATGGGCATGGATTCGTTTAGTTCCATGATAAAATAGGTGACGCCCTTTTGATCCGTTAGCCATTTGTTTAAATCGCTATTGCTAATTGCAGGGCAATCCTGTCCTTGCTTTCCTTCTTTCATATTATGGACATCGTCTTCATACAAAGCGCGGTTTACGGCGTCACGGAGATAATAGAGGTGCAGTAAATCTATTTTTTGTTTTGTTCTTTCGATATAGTCAGTGAGCTTTGGTACCGCGACTCCCGAAAGCAGGTTCACGATAATAATAACGACCATCAATTCAATAAGCGTAAAACCGCCTTTCCATTTGTTCTGGGAGGCCCCCTGCGGCACCTTGAGCGAGCAGAACTCGCGAATATTGTTTAGAATCTTCGTCAGCATAAGATTACCCCTTCTTGAGGTCCAACCCTGTAAATATAAAACAAAAATTTACACGTGGCTGTGATCTGTAACAAAAATATGATTTTTTTCTTATTCCAAATTGGAGTAAAAAGCTTAAACACCCTGGCCCAGAAAGAAAGGATTAGTCCATACCATCCTTGATGCAGAAGCATTTCATCTTCTTCAGTAAGAGCGGCTTTAGCAAGAAATTCATCCAAGCCGCATCGGAAAAAATCAACCTGCGGAAGGTTACGGCAATCGCGCTAATTTTAGTGGGCGTTGTCGTGTTCTTTTGGGAGTGATTCCTAAAACGTCCATAATCTACAGTTCGTTCAATTTAATTAATTTCATAAAAATTGTCTAGTAGTAGTAAACAATTTCGAAAAAATTGATAAATTGTCCAGTAAAAAGTGTGCTGGCTCTGCTAGGCCAATCCGTACGCCCGACCCCGGCTAGCAAACTTTCCTTATTTCGTAAGCCCCTTCCAGGCTGTTTATTCACTGCGTAACCGTAGTTTTTAGGCTATTTCGGCAGGTTCCGACTTCGCAGTGTTTCCGTAGCCGTACAGAATGACTGGACAGAGCCATATAAATTTTCAGGGGTTCGCCGTCAACGTGCCAAGAATGCGCCATGGCTTCCATGAGGAGTGGTTGTTTCCATTTTGGAAACAACCACTTTAGAGGAACATCGCAAAGTATATCGGCAAATACAAGACCGCACCTTTTTGCACCACATTAGGGCTATTGGACACCCCGGTAAGGATGCCGACGTCATTGAGATACAATTTTAGGAGATTCTTGGTTGAAGACTCAATCAAAGGGAACTTGACATCTGTTATTGCAGAAACTTTTGTTTTCCATCATCGATGGAATCACGTCGCCTTTGAATCTTCCGGTATAGCATTTTTCAATCACTTTTTGCTATAAAAACATACACTTTTCAAACGTTTCAGGCAATCACTTTCTACACTTTTCAATAAAATTACTGATTTTCTGCTCATTTGAGCACTGAAAATATAAATTCGCCAGAACTATTTGTCAATACCTAAAATGAGAAAGATTCTACTTCCATTAACAATTCTATATTCCCCATCGGATGCTCACCGTCCTTAAATACATCGCCCTGGTCGGCACGTTCTTCATTTACACCACGTCGGGGGTGTTCTCGAAGCTTGCGTCGCAGCGGGAGTTCCTCTCGCCGGGGTACATCGCGTTCCTTGCATGCACGGTGGGCGTGTTGGGGATTTACGCTGTGCTGTGGCAGCAGATTATCAAGCGGATGGACGTGAGCCTGGCCTACATGTTCAAGGGCACGGGCGTGGTGTTCGGGCTAATGCTTGCGCACTATGTGTTTGGCGAGGCAATCACCACGACGAACATGGTCGGGGCGGCAATCATCATCTGCGGCATCACGCTGTATGCGAGGCCATGATGTTCTACGCTCTGGCACTATTCAACGTCTTTGTCGCGGCGGTGGCCCAGATGCTCCTGAAGAAGGCCGCTATCACACCGCACAAGTCATTTGTCAAGGAGTACCTGAACCCGTGGGTTATTGGCGGATACTCGCTGATGGTATTCTCGCTGGTATCGAACGTGTATGTGCTGAGCCAGGGCGTGCTGCTCAAGGAACTCGGCACCATCGAGGCGGCCAGTTACCTGTTCGTGCCGGCACTCGCCTTTGTCTGCTTCAAGGAAAAAATCAACCTGCGAAAAGTCGCGGCAATCGCGCTTATCTTAGCGGGCGTTGTCGTGTTCTTTTGGGAGTGAACCCTTAATTTCCTTAATCACATATTGCGGGGAATCATTGATGCATATATAGATGCGGCCGATGTATTCGCCGATAAGGCCGAGCATCATCAGGATAAGTCCGCCAATAATCAGAATCAGCGCGATGATGGTACTCCAGCCGTCTACCGTTGTGAGGCCGAGTAGCCTGCGAACAACCACAAGTATTGTAAAAGCAAAGCCCAGGAATGCAAAGAAAAATCCAAGGAACGTACTCAAGCGCAAAGGTTTCACCGAAAACGCCGTGAAGCCGTTCAGCCAGAGCCCAAGCAGACGTACAAACGAATAGCCCGATGTTCCTTGCAGGCGCGAGCGATGATTCGTTTCGACCCAGGCGATTTTGCGAGTGGTGCGTAGCACAAGGCCCAGCAGATACGGGAAGGCGTTCTTGTAATTGCACATTTCGCGAATCACGAACCCGCGTGCCACATAAAAACTGCTGCCCTTCATATCCTTAGGCGGATCCAGCATGAACTTGCCCATGAGCCCAGCCATCCACGAACCAAAACGGCGGAACAGGTTCTGCTTGATTTCGTGGTAGTAGGCATACACCACGTCGTAGCCTTCTTCAAGCTTTGCAATCAAATCGTTCAGCGAATCCAGCGGGGCCTGGCCATCGTCATCCAGCGAAACCACATATTCACCGGAACACTTGCCGTAACCCGCCAACAAAGCAGAATGCTGTCCGAAATTTTTAGCGAGGTTGATACCGATAACGTTGTTTTCCACTTCGGCAAGTTTCTCAATAACATTCCACACGCCATCTGGACTGCAGTCATTCACCAGTACAATCTCGTAACTGTCACCCGGACGCTTGGCGGCCATTTCACTCTTGATTTCATCCACCACCGTGATGATGGTATTTTCGGAGCGGTAACACGGAATCACAAATGAAAACTTAGGCATAATATCCTCCAAGGGTAAATATACATTACATCCATGACGAATCCATCAAAAAATCAAACAGACCTATGGTCAAGGCGATGTAGAACTTTCGTGTAGAATGGACGCCTTTTGTTTGAAATATTAAACGCAGTCCTCATTCGGTGGTCAATTCGCCATTCTTAACCGATTAACGGGTCTACACCTAATCCACAACACAAATGTCATACTTTCCTGACATCATACTGCTTGTTCGTGCACTGGATTCCCCCGACCTTGTTGATAATTCCCACAACCTTGCCCTGCAACTTGTGGAACCCGATTCGCTTCTTGACGAATTCAATGCAGACAGACAGCAGTAAGGAGGTTGCGAACAACGCCAAAAAAATCAGTATCGGGTACTTGAACCCGTAAATAAAGTTGTGAAAAAAATACCCGTAGATAAAGGTGTGGGTGAGGTACATGTTCATGGAATGCTTACCCACGTATTGCATGGCCACAAACCGCCGCCC
Organism: Fibrobacter sp. UWB5; assembly: GCF_002210295.1. Classification (NCBI taxonomy): domain Bacteria; kingdom Pseudomonadati; phylum Fibrobacterota; class Fibrobacteria; order Fibrobacterales; family Fibrobacteraceae; genus Fibrobacter; species Fibrobacter sp. UWB5. Next base: position 581,350 of record NZ_MWQH01000001.1, read on the forward strand.
CGTTACACGGCAAAGGCTCACTACGGCAAGCGCAACAAACACCGTGGCGAAGGGCTCGACGGCAAAGCCTGTAAATCCTGACAAAACGGGGAACCCGCGTAAGAAAAGCAAAACAGTGGCAGCGACAAGCGAAACACAGAGAACGATATAAGGGTGAACTATATTTAGAATCCTGTTGATCCGCGCTATATGCAAGGCGATAAAAATTCCGAGGGTGAATGGAAAGATGTAGGTGGATAGGCCAGGTGCTATGTAATTCAATAGAAGCAATATATCGTTGGGGTTTGCGAACAAGAATACCAGCATGCAAATGCAGACAACCCTTCTTTTCATGGTCTGGTATAGAAATGGGAAAAGTAGCCAGAGTCCGAGTATTACCGCGTTGAACCACCATGTTATGTTGTACGAACAGAAACTTTGTTGCCCTAGCATGTCGCTCATGAATGACTTTACTATATTGGAATTTTCGCCATAGGCGACTTCCAGTGAACGTCCGAAACAAAAAACACCCACAGAAACTGCGATAAAGAAGATGAACCAATAGTTCAGGAAGAACTTGGTGTATCGCTTGCACAAGATAAAAATGTGCGTTTTTGCGATATTTTGCTGAACTTTAGGGAATGATGCTGTCATGCCGTAACCAGAAAGGAATACGAACAGCGTAACGCAAATCTTTCCAATCATCCCTATGTTAACCATAATCGCCCCAAAACTTGGCTGGTCGAAAAATAGGTGGTGAACAAGCATCGCCATAATAGCAATGGCCTTGATTATCCACGTTTCATCGAGTGTAATGCGATAATCTGTTTTAGAGGTGTGCATAAAGAAGAGAAAGGATTTATCAAATGGCACTTATTCACAATTTAATATATATCCAACATTCCGACCGCCTGGAGCACCTGAGAAATCTACGACGGAACCGTTCGTGCGGACCCGCAGGTATTCGGCGTTCACGTAGAGCACGGAGTACCGACCCAGAGACAAGTCCATTAACAAAGCGGTCCGAATAATGTATTCCACCGAACAAGCCGATCTATTAAGAATATTCCGTCCCAAGGCATTTCGAAGTTAAGCATCCGACCAATCAATGGGCAACGTGCCACACCCTTTTGTGTAGCTTTATTCGCAAAATCTATCGCTTTTTCTTTGGGAGCAGCAATACCTATCGTCTGCACATAACTCTCTATGCAATCTAAGGCCTGATTGATATGTTCAACTTGATGCACCATCAGTGTTCTCGAGTATACAGGCTTGCATAGCAACGATTCAGCCGCATCATCCAAAAGGACACTCCAACTCATCGTGGCGCTACCCCAAACTTTCCCTTTAAAATCATATACACCACGAATTGAATGAATCGCAGCAATCTGTTCTGGAGATACGGTCGGTTTCGGAATTTGCACTTCCGTTTTTGGGAAAACGTCCGCAAGAATTTCACAGAATCTTTCAGGTGAGATGACTCCGCCTTTTTCGATATATAGATTATGCGGAGACGCACAACCCGCCTGATCAAAAACAGACACGTCTACTGTTACTCGCCGCGCAAGTTTCTTGGCTTCTTGTTCTGACGACAATTCTTCTTTTGCAATAACTGCATAAGACAACTTCGGACCAAAAACAACCGTTTCACAATCAATGGATGCAGGATACGCGGCAACAGTTTCTACTGCATCTTTTCCACCCCACGCAATGCGGACTTTGGCTTCCCTAGACATCATCTCGCCCAACTTCGTTGCATTACGGGAAAAATAAACTACACCTATAGTTTTCAACAAGTCGTCACCCTTGATACAAAAACCTTCTTTGGTTGTATATTCGAGGTTTTCAAAAGCCTTCATCAAGTTTGCAAAAACGCCCGCATCTTTTGCCGCTACTTTTATCAAATTAGTGTTCTTTGTCAAAATGCTTTGGACCAAAGCAAACATTCCCAAAATTTGAACATTTCCCGCCATCCAGTGACATACTAGACCACGAGCATTGGCTCTCATCAAATGCTTTTCACTATCAGCAAACGGTAAAAATTCATCCGCGTATCTGATATTGCCACGAAGTCCATCTTTAGCAATCTGCCGCAAATGCCGATCATCACACCATTGCGAAAGGAAAAGCAAGCCCTTATCTTTTAAAAAAATGTATTTGGGATCAGAAAGCCATCTTTTAGAAACTTCGCCAATTATTCCAATTAAAGCATCAATAGGCTGATTTCGAAGCCATTCATTCTGTTCATTAAGCCGTTCAATAATAGAAGCCAATTGCTTCTCAGAATCGGTCTCATCCACAGGGACTTTAAAATATTGAACATCGAGCGTATTATCGTCTAATAATTTTTCCTTCTCTTTCGCATTAAATGTCAACTTAGCAGAAAGAATATCCCCACAACCACGTACTTCGGCTTTTTTTAATCGACCGTTCACCTTAAATCGAATCCCTGGACGACCATAGGGACAAGGTTCATCATAAACAACTCCCAAATCATCCGTCAAAACAGCGTTGCCCGGGTAACTATGGGGAATCGGAGTTATAAACTCCAACAAGCCTTCTTTGCCAGCAGGCAGAACATCTCTACTTACAATATCTCGTACAAGTACTTTAACATATGATGACGCGTGCTTACAACCGCATTTGCAATCAGGGTAATTCAGCCCCATTTGTTCAGTAAATCCGTAAATATCAATAACATCCGTAGATTCTATTCCGAAAGCATCTGCTATTTGCCGATTGAATTCTGGCTTTTCAACCTTCTCACTTTCTAATTTCTTCCACCCACCAATATGGATTACTTTAGACCCCTTGGGCAATACAATCTGCCCACAAGATGCCAGAATTGCTTTTAATACTTGGCTATATAGTATATACGTAAACCCAAATACAACAACAGGCTTCTCAGACGGCAACTCCGCCAAGAAACTATTCATCGCATCGATATCAAAATACGATATGCCATCTTTCGCCTTTAAAAAAAATCCCGACTTGGACGCAAAATTTAAATATCCCGCTATAGCAGCAAAACGAGCCCCCAACAACGAGCGGAATTCCGATTTTGGATCAATATCCATTACGAGAAACGGTTTACGGTCTTTGCCAATAAACTCCTGTACGACTTTAACCATGGCCTTTGCTTGGCGCCGGCTAGTAGTTTTATCCACAGCAATTGTGCTTGGCGTCCCAGAAGTCGCAGAAGACTGAAGCCTTAGTTTTATCTCTTCTTTTGAAACAGAAGATAAATTGGTCCCCAATTCCTTAAATACACTAACGGAAACTGGGGGGATACATTCGACACCCGTCAGTTCTTCGTAAGGATTAAACTGCTTACGTTCACAAAACTGACGGTACATTGGATTATTTTCATAATGAAAAATCAGTTCATCTTGCAAAGAACGAATAAATAGCGATTGCGCCACTTGCGAATCGTCGTAAACAGGTAAGTCAAAAAGTTGTTCTATATTTTTTTCTGAATTTTCCATTATTTTACGATTGTTTTAGTTTTATTCTTTGAATTTTTCCATTCAGCGTTCTCGGAATCTCTTTAATTCGTTCTATTTTCTCAGGCATCTTGTAAGTTTCAAGTTTCGTTCTCAACGATTCTAGTATAAATTCGTCCGTTACGTTCTCATCCGCCACAACAAAAGCCTTAACAACCTCTCCCAAAATTCCATTTTCATCAGGAATACCAACGCAAGCGCACTCTTTAACCCCAGGAATTGCGTTTATCATTTCCTCCACTTCCATGGGGCTCACTTTTTTCCCACCTACGTTAATCATTTCCTTTATTCGGCTTTTTAAATAAATATACCCATTTTCATCCATCACCGCACAATCTCCCGTGCGAAAGTAATCTCCATAGAAATCCTTTTTAAATTCGTCGAGAGAAACATTCCAATAACCAGAGCAAACATGCTCACCTTTTACACAAATCTCTCCTTCTTCGCCCAAAGCAACTTTTTGACCACTTGTATTAAATAAGACTATATCAACCCCAGGAGAAGGCTTACCAATCGTACCTAAATTGTCCTTCTCCTGATGGAATTCCATAAAAGCACTTCTTGACGCTTCGGTAAGCCCATAATGCATATTCAATCGAGTATTAGGAAGCAGTTCCATTAAAAGTCGTTTTTCTTCTTGCTGCATAAAGGAACTACCAATTTCAATGTACTTCAGTTGGTTTGCAAAATTGACAATATACTTGCCGCTAAATTTTTTCATATAAGCCCAACTTGCCGGGACCATACCGAAACCGGTAACATAATGTTCTTTTATTTCCTTAAAAAAACGTTTAATATTAGCAAAGGAACCTAGAACAACCAATGTTCCGCCAATAGACAAAACACAACGAATGCGTCCTAAGCCAAAGGAATGACTAACAGGAAGAGCCAACAACTCAACATCATCTTCAGTGTTGCCGATGAATGTATTGATTTGTGCTGCAGCCGCCGCCAGATTCTTATACGACAGCGTCACTCCCTTTGGATTTCCTGTCGTGCCCGTCGTAAAAAGAATGTCGGCAATATCATCTTGACTCGGCTCTAGATAGTCAAAAAAAGAATTGTCGTTTTCGGCAAATTTATCAAATGAAATTCCGCTTACACCAGCCTTATGAAGGCAACCTATTACACATTTAGGAGATGTCGTTTCTTTTATGTATTCGTAGCGAGTAAAATTCGTGTCAGGATCAATCGGGACAGCAATGCCACCAGCAATGTGCACACCGAAATATGCGTAGATAAATTCTACGTTCCCTGAAGCAGACAAAATCACGCGGTCACCCTTACGAACTCCATATTCATTTCGCAAGCTATCCGCCGCGCAAAGAATACTCGACCAAAGTTGAGCGAAAGTCACCTCATGGTCATTTGCGATTAAGGCCGTTTTTTTAGGAGTACGGATTGTATGATTTCTTATCTGTTCTTCAATAGATTTCATCCCTGCAGTTTGCCTTCCGTAACCTTGATGATGTCTCCAACATCTTCCATTTCCATCAACTCCTCTGGTTCAAAACTGACATTTAATTCACTTTCTATCTCTTGAAGAATGCGCAATTGAGCCATTGAGTCCCAACTCGGAAAGTCACCAACCGTTGATTGCTCCGAAATCTTTTCGATTTCTATCTCACAAACAGAAGCAATTATTTTTAGAACACTTTCTTTAACATTCATGATTGACCCTTTTGTTTTATTTAATTCCACCATCCACACGAATTATTTGACCATTCACAAAGGAACTTGAGGATGACGCTAAATAAATATAAGTATTTGCAATTTCTTCGGAATTGGCAAGGCGTCCCATCAAGGACTGTTGCTCCATTGATAATTTCGCCTTATCCCCCATTATATCAGCAAACTTGGTATCAGTAAGCCCTGGTGCAACTGCATTCACACGAATTTTTGAGGTCGCTAATTCTTTTGACAACACCTTTGTAAAAAGAATCATAGACGCTTTTGTAGCGCCATAAACACTATTGCCCATTTCTCCATCAATTCCCGCAATGGAGGCTGTATTAATAATAGAACTTTCACCATCTCTCGAAATAATTCCCAAAAGGCCCTGAGTAATTTGCAAATGCGCAAAATAATTCACCTGGAACACCTTTGAAACATCAGCCATTTTTGTAAAAGGCAAAATAGCGAGGTGAGGGATTCCAGCATTATTTATCAAAACATTTATTTTAACCTTCAATGACTTAATTTCGGTGATTCCATTTTTTATAGACTCACTATCAGACATGTCAAAATATATCGGGAAAACATTCACATCATATTTTCGTTTTAAATCAGAGAAAAAAATCGCAGATTCGTCTTTGGGCGATCGACAACAAACAATTAGATTCGCGCCCTCGACAGCAAACTTTCGTGAAATCGCTTTACCTATTCCACCATCAGCTCCAGTAATACAAACAACCTTATTTTCAAATTTCTTCATACTAATCAACCTCAATTAAAGGTAAAACATTCAAATTTTCTGTTTCAATATATGCAGACGCCCATGACAATCCCGCTCCAAAACCGCATAAAATCATACGATTCGTTCCACACATGAGTTTTTCGCGAATTTGCGTTACCATTGTCATTGGAATCGTCGCACTACTGGTGTTACCAAATAATTCCAAACAAAAAGGCACTTTTTCTTTTTCCAACTTTAATTTCTGTCTAATTTTATCATCAATAAATTTATTTGCCTGGTGAATTAACAGATAATCCATTTCATTATGTAAATCAATCCCGAAATTTTCACACAAATCTTCAATACACTTGGGAATTTGAGATATTGTAAAAGAAAAAACCGTCATGCCGTCCATACGAACATGCGTTCGGTTCAAAATGATTCCATTCTTGACTTTCTTCATTTCCAAGGACGATTCCGTCACTGGTTCTCGCACCCCAGATGCAGGAGCAATAATTGCGTCATACTGAGTTCCATCACTCATCAAATTGAACTTCATAGGCGTTGCATTTGGATCATATTCCAACGCAGTAGCACTACCGGCATCTCCATGAATACTCCACATGGTTTTATCTAATGGAGAAAGAATCTTCGAGGGAGTATCACCAACAAGAAGTAGGGCTCTTTTCATACAGCCTAAAGAAAGCAATGAAGAAACTACAGACAATCCATAACAATATCCCGAACAAGCCATAGGAACATCAATCGTATAGCATGTTTTAGGAAGTCCCATCTTTCCTTGAATTACAGTCGCCGTATTTGGTTCAATATAATCCCGAGAAACAGACACATAAATTAAACAATCAATACTCTCTTTCTTCCAGCCAATACATTCCATCAATCGTTCTGCAGCATTCATACAATAATCAGAACAGACTTTTGTAGCAGAAGCCATTCTACATTCCTTAACCCCTGTCAAAGCAATAGTCTTTTCCGCTTCAGACACTGATTCAAAACAGTCTAATGTTTTGATATCTTTTATCTGTTTAGGAACAGCACACGATAAGCCAACAACACGAACGTTTGGAATTGTTAAGAACGCCATAAATCAAACCAAGTGAACACCACCGTCTATAATAATTTGCGTACCCGTAACCCACTTTGTCGCATCAGAAAGAAGGTATATAATAGCCCACGCGATTTCTTCAGGATTACCATATCGCTTAATCGGATAATGATTTTTATCTGCTTCCAATTCCTCTGAAGAGAACGACAAATTCCGAGTCATTTCTGTATTAACCATTCCAGGCAAAACGCTATTAACTCTTATTCCTTTACAAGCAGTTTCTACCGCACAATACTCAGCAAAAGTTTTTATAGCAGACTTTGAAATTCCATACACAGAATTACCAGGAGCAAATGTTATTGCAGCAAGAGATGAAACCATAACTATAGAAGATTGATTTGACATCAGTTTCTTTTTTAAAATACTCTTGGTTAACATAATCGGGGCGAAAGTATTTATTTCTAAGACTTTTTCCACATCTTCTTTTTTCACAAACGGAATTGGTTTCGACATAACAATTCCAGCATCATTTACTAAGCCATCTAACTTTGGAAGCGAGTTCACCAAGCATTCAAGATCCGCAGGAAGAGTCAAATCAGCAACGATCATTTTGTGCCCAACCCCTTCAAGCGAGTCTAAAGTGGACTTCAAACGTTCCTCATTGCGAGCAGTAAGAATCAAATTAGCACCAAGTTTAGAACACTCAATAGCAGTTGCTCGTCCAATGCCCGAAGACGCGCCAGTTATCAAGATCGTTTTTCCATCCAAACTATACGGATTATACATTAGAAAACTACCACCTTTGGACAAACTATTTTATCCGTAACAAAATGGAACGTACCCCAAGAAAGTCCTGTGCCAAAGCCACAACCAATTGTGTTCATAGACTTTGACGCATAATCATCACCACATTCAGAAACAATTGTTAATGGAATAGACGCACTGGTTGTATTTCCATAATTTTTTAGACTAGAAGGAACTTGTTCCTTACTAGCCCCGATTTTCTTTGCAATTTTATCAAGCATAAATTTATTCGCCTGATGCAACAAAACTTTGTCAACAGAACTCATATCTATATTGAAGTGTCGGCAAAAATCTTTTATATTTTTGGGGACCGTAGATATTCCAAAAGAAAAAACACTCGCGCCATCCATACCCCCATTATCATTGTTGACCGGAACACTTCCTGACAACATTTCCAGTTCTCTTTTAAATGTTTCTTCTGTATAAGGAGTTCTACTTCGACCATATTTGCGTAACAAGGCGCTACCCTCCTTGCTAAGTGTTCCGACTTGAAATTCCATCGGATTGACATTAGCATCGTATTCCAAAGCGGTGCATGTCCCACAATCCCCCAAAAGAGGTCTCGTTTCTCTATTCAACTTATAATTTATGGCAGAACAATTATCCCCATCAAAAAAGACAGCCCTTTTTATACACCCTACACTAATCATTGATGCTATTGTAGATAATCCAACAACCCAGCCGGGGCAGCCATGGTTTATATCTAAGGCAAAACAATTCTCCGGTAGATTGAGTCTGTTGTGGATGACAAAAACATTGGGAGGCATTATATAATCCTCTGTCTGAGTTGCATAAAAAACAGCATCAATCGAATCTAATTCCCAGCTGAGTTTTTCGTTCAAAGCATAAAAAGCCTTTTCACACAAATCTAGATTTGTAATACCGGGCTCAACGATATGTTTTCGTTCAATCCCTGTACGCTTTATGACCTGTTCGGCTTCTTCAGGCGAATAAAAGGGGATATCCCTATTTTCTTCGACCTTCGGAGGAACACAAGCGGAAATGCCCCGAATGGCAACATTATTGACAGAAAAGAAAGCCATTATCCTTTTTTACTTTTTACAATGTTAAATAAATCTTCTATAGTAATCGCAGAACGAAGGTCATTCCCTTTTATGGTCACATCATATTCTTCGTCAACCATAGCAATGAGAGACAAAGCAATCAAAGACGAATACTCGTCTAGTTCTTGGAATTTAGTAGAAGCAACAATCTGAGAAGCATCCGTTTCTTCAAACTGATCCACAACATGGGCAATAAATTCATTCAGGTCCATTTTCATCCTTTTGTTAACGTTAATTTTTTCTTGTACAATCTTTCTAACATTTGTCGAATCTTTCTTGATGAAGAGCTTTCCTCATTCAAATCATCTTCGAAGTAAAGAGCATTATGTCCACTCCGAACTACTTTTTTTACAAATGTTGATTTTTTCTTAACATCGCTCAAGTGATGCACATTATTTTCATAAACAACAGAACAAATCCGGTTCAATTTAAGAACATCGCGGCAAAAATCAGCGACAAGCAAACTAACTTCCATGATTTCCGTGGGTTCGCCAACATTCACTTCACGACCAAGTTCAGCCATTCCATCGCGAATGTTATAGGCCCCATACAAACCAATCCTTTCACCCTTTTTATTCAACACTACAAAATAGTAGTCGTTCGGTTCCTGCATCTGCCAGCGGATAAAATCCTTCTGGGCTTCGAGAGACTGAGCCAGTTGCCCTACGGTGTCGCGGTTCCGCTTGTCGGCACGGATATTATACGAAAACTCAGCATCATCAAGCGTGATGCTTCGTAAATCGACAAACATTCCGTGTATCACTTCAGGGTAAACCATAAAACGCCTACTATTTTGTAATATAAGTTATTTTAGAGACGCAAGGAGCATTTTGACCTTTACACTCCAAAGAATTCAAACACCTTCCCGCAGATATACTCGATTTCTTCCGATTTCAACCCGTAGAACATGGGCAAACGAAGCAGACGGTTACTTTCGTTGGTGGTATACTTGTCATCTCCGTGGAATCTGCCGAATCGCATACCTGCGGGCGACGAATGCAGAGGCACATAGTGGAACACCGCGAGAATGCCGTTATACACCAAATGCTTCAAGAGCGCCGTTCGCGTCGCAAGATCTTCCACCTTCAGGTAAAACATGTGTGCGTTGTGTTTGCAATGTTCCGGAATGTACGGCAACTCGACCAGGCCCTTTTCGGCAAGGGTCGCAAGCCTTTCACGATAGGCGTTCCAGCTCGCCATACGTGCATCATTGATGATGTCGGCACATTCCAGTTCAGCGTAAAGATAAGCCGCGTTCAGCTCGCTCGGCAAATAGCTAGAACCGAGTTCCACCCAAGTGTATTTATCGACTTCGCCACGGTGGAACTGACAGCGGTTCGTGCCTTTCTCGCGGATAATCTCTGCACGATCGTTGTACTTGGGGTCATTGATGAGCAACGCGCCACCTTCGCCCATGCTGTAGTTCTTGGTCTCATGATAGCTGTAACAACCAAAGTCACCAAGCGTTCCGAGTGCACGGCCCTTGTAGGTCGCCATCATGCCCTGTGCGGCATCTTCGACCACAAACAAATTATGGCGTTTCGCGATTTCGTTTATCTTGTCCATCTCGCAGGCGACCCCCGCATAGTGGACCGGCACAATCGCCTTCGTCTTTTTGGTAATGGCGTCTTCGATAAGCTTTTCGTCCAGATTCATCGTGTCGGGGCGAATGTCCACGAACACGCATTTAGCCCCCTGCGAAACAAACGCATCGGCCGTGCTCACGAAAGTAAACGAGGGCATAATCACCTCGTCGCCGGGAGCGACATTACAGAGACGGGCAGACATTTCGAGAGCGTGGGTGCAGCTAGTGGTCAGGAGCGCCTTCGCGGCCCCCGTATGCTTTTCGAGCCATTCATGACAACGCAGGTTGAACGTTCCGTCACCACAAATACGACCGCTCTCCACGGCCTGCTTCACATAATCAAATTCCATCCCCACAAAGGGAGGCTTGTTGAAAGGAATTTTGTTCATGTCCGAAATATAAACTTTATTTTACTAAACGGAGCGATTTCTTTCAAAAAAGTTGCAAAAATCAGTTCAGTACCATATACGGCACCCAACGGCGATAAAATTTCGCCTGAAATTCAAGCGGCGAAAGAATTGGTTCGTGATCCCCCTGCACAATAAAGCGCACATCAGGGTGTTTTCTTGCTAAATCAGCAATAATCCGCAATGTTCCGAACAGGCGCTCATAATAGAGTTTTTCAGTTTTAATAGGATCATCGCTAATGGGGAAACGGGTATCGCGGGTTGTCCAGGCGATAAAACGCTTTTGCGTAGTATCGGCAAGCAGGCTATCCATTTTTGCGACCATCATACTATCAGGCGAATCTTTAGATGTAAACAAAGCTTCGGCAAATCCGATTTTGTGAACGTACTTATTACGGCGCTGAATCAGAGAATCGCCTCCGAATAAGAACGTATTCTTAAAGCCTATTTTGGCTAAACGATTGGGTATAAACAAGGAATCTATTCTTTCCGTCGAATCTTTCCAAACCGAATCCAACAAGTCTTCACACTCTGCCGTACGTGTCCGTGAATACCTACGGAAATGAGCTCCGTAATTTGTAAGATTCTTGCTGAATATAGTCAACTCGCTATTAAGCCTATTTGTATCCATGGGGATTCCCCACGACTCCACAAGAACTACCACATTGCTGCGGGCGGTATCTATGTATTGGCGCGTAATCTTGACGGAATCAGTAACATTGTAGCGATCTTTAAAATTGCTTGGCAGTTGGTTGCGTGGCGGGGTATAGGGAGTAAGCCGAGATAACGTCCGCAACATAGGGAATTCAAACAAAGGCTGAGAAGGAACAATATTCAGGAAAAGAATGTGCACGGACAAACAAGAAAATAAAACTAGATTTATTGCCGACACATCTATTTTCTTAACAGGACGAGTAACAAGAAGGGCTATGGGTACAGTCACAAAAGGAAGAAAAAAATACCAAACAAAAGTCTCTTTTCGCACGTAAAGAAAATTAGACATATCAACAAAAGAACTCAGTAGAAGAGCAGCAACAATAATAAAGCGCCAAAGGATCGCTCGTCGATTCCTTACATACACATAAAGCAAAAGCAAGGCCAAGGCAAAAAAACTGAATATTCCATGGGGAATATAATAATACTCTTTCTCAAATGTCGCTAAATATGGTATAACGCTCACAAACGCAGATGCCGCAAAAATATAAAGCAAGCTTTTTATCATAGCGAATCCTTTACCAAAGAATACTTGTAAACACCAATACCATTAAAATCACGAACAATATCAACAATCACTGAATCATAGTAGTGATTCGTCAAAAAATTTGACAGTTCAGATTCTCCGACAACCAAGACATTATCATTGATTACATCCCTCAAAGGGTTTTCCATTCCCCGTTTACGGAATTCTCTTTCCATACTCGGAAAATACATAGTCCATCCCCCCTCCGGAACAAACCTATTTTGGCTACCAAACATTTCTGATAAATAAGGTGGAGTTTTATTAATTGACAAGCGCATACCTATGTCTGGAGAAACCATAAGTAGTGTTGAATCCGGTAAAGAATCAACGTACTTAAAGAATCCTGCATAATCCATTTTAGTTATTCTTTTTGAATAATAAAAAGCATGTACAGATTCTCTATCTGTAGCATAAATAAAAACATTCAAAATAGCCACCAAAGCAATAACAGCACTCGAAATGGTTCTAGAAAAATACAAATTAAATTTTTTATTTATATCTTCCACTGAAGGGAAACACGGAATTAGAGCTACAATTGCATAAAGCCACAAACCAGATTCAACGCGATAAATAAGTCGCGCAATGCTCAAGAAATACCCTATATAGCAAAGAATCAGAGCCAGTAAGCACCATACCACATATGATTTTTTGTTATTGGTAAGAATTAACAAAAAAGAAATCAACATCCAAAACCACACGATAGGTTCCTTTGCGCATCGAGGTAAAATATTTATCGTCGAATAAAAAAGTTCAACAGGGTCTTTTTTAACAATATGTGTTTTAAGGACACTATCGAAAACACTCAAATTTCTCATGGAAAACACTTCATTATCATAAAACTTCCAATTTCGAATCATTTTAAAATCATCGCCCCAATTTCCCAATTCCTCTAAATCCTCATAAATTTTTTCGTCATCAGTCGCATGAAAATCATTTAAACGTACTCTCGCCTTTTGAAAATCAATATATGCCTGATATTCTGGAGAACCATACGCTAGCTGGTCTATTTTTTTTAGGCCAAATGTACAAGTAACAAGTAAAGACAAGAATACAATAAATATTTTTTTTCTGCACATGAATTTACAATTCACAGCCAAAAGTACTGCCAAAAAAGGCATGCCCATCAAAAAAGCATCATAACGCATTACAGAACCCCAAAGCATAAGAAACAAAGATAAAATAAGTACAATTATTCCATTCCGTCTTTCATCCGGACCTACTGGCAACATTTCAAAAGCAAACAGAATTATTCCCGCTGCAGTCAGTGCCGATGCACATTGCGTAAATTGCAAAGCCAGATAAAAATCCGGAGCAAAAAAAGTTAAGAAAAGCATTGCCAAAATTAAGCCCAATCTTACACCTAGCAAACGAATAATAACGTAAGATATTGTGGTAAAAGACGCAAAAACAGCAAAAGTTTCTCCTATATAATACCAGCCTATCTTTGGAAATAAGTAATATAAAGGAAGTAATACATAACCATACACAACATTAATAAATGTCATGTGAACATTATAATCATCTCCATAAACACCTTCAAGAATCCGAGACATGGCGTAATCATCTGAAATGCCAAACATAATCACGCCAAAGAAATGCGTAATAAAAATGAAGAATACATTAATAATTACAGCAAGGAATAATGAATGTTTGCTAAATAAATACATATTTCAACCCTCTATATCAATTCAGCACTACATACGGCACCCAATGGCGGTAAAATTTCCGCTGAAACTCCATTGGCGCCAATATCGGCTCGTGGTCACCCTGCACCACAAAGCGCACCTCGGGGTGTTTTTTCGCCAAATCAGCCACTGCCTGCAGGGTCCCGAACAATCGTTCAAAATACAACCGCTCCGTCTCAGCAGCATCTTCGCTAATGGGGAATCGCGTATCACGCGTGGTCCAAGCAATAAAATGCTTTGCGGTATCCTGCAGACTCAACAAGGAATCAATCATCCCCGCCATCACATTATCCGTCGTCGCCGAGTCCGTCCAAAACGCTTCCTGGAAACCAATGTTACGGATGTACTTATAGCGCCATTGGACCGTAGAATCCCCACCAAAGAAGAATGACGTCAAATAACCGAGTTGTGCAAAACGGCTTGGCATAAATAGGGTATCCCTTTGCCCGGTAGAATCCCTCCACGTGGTATCCATCAGGTCTTCTCGTTCCGCCATATAAGTACGACTAAACTTCCTGGCATGCACGCCCCGCTTTTGGAGCACACTCCCAAACACGGTCATTTCCCTTGCAAACATTGCTGAATCCATGGGAATCCCCCAGGATTCCACAAGCACAACGACATTGCTACGAGTTGTATCTACATAATCCTTAGTGACCGATACAGAATGCGTGACGTCATACGCTGATTTTATTGATTCCGGAATATGCATCCTATCTACGCTTTGCTGGCTCTGCGCCATATACAGCGGGACTGAGAACTGCATCAGCGGCTGATCGGGATAAATCCGCATTGCCCCGAAATGGGCAAAGAAAGAAACAAATAGCACTAGATTCACATTTCGTACGGATATTCCCTTGACATCTTTCAAAAGAGCGAGAGCGACAAGGCAACTCACAAACGGAATCAGGCCATAATAGCCAACACCGCTCTTTTTCGCCGTCAATATGGTCAGCAGATCCACCCAAGAGAGCGCAACCAGCAGCACATAAAACAATGCAACAAACCACTTCTTCTCGCCAAAGGTCCTTTTAAGGCAGACGTAGAACAGCAGCACTGCAAAAACGCCATACTCGAACAGGCCGCGGGTAATCCCCTGCCCCTTTTCAAAGGTCAGCAGGTAAGGGGCTATTGTCACAAGCGCCGTCGACATGCCCACAAGCGAAACTGTCTTTACGTTCTTTTTTATGCTATTTTTCACCATTCAACACCATCGCCGGCACATCATACGGTTTATTTATTCAAAATACTTAAAAAACTTAACGGTGCCCATTTCGCGAAGCGTATCTACCTTTACGTTTTCATAATAATGCCTATGCAAATAATCTAATAAAAATTCGTCATTCGCAATGACAACAACATTTTCTTTCACAACATCTCGCATAGGATTTTCAACCCCATACTGTTTTAAGGCGTTTTCAACATCCGGGAAATAGGGAGTCCAAAAGCCAAAAGACACCATCCTTTTCCAACTGCCAATCGGGGAAGATAAATAAAGTGGTTGTATACAACGGGAAAAAATATGATATGTATCCATCGGCATCAAAAAAACAGTATTTTCCGGTAAAGAATCCATATACCTAAAGACGGTCTGGTAATCACTCTTCAGTGATTCCTGCCGCGACACATTCAAAAAATGGCCATTCGCATTAGAATGTATAAAAGAATGAGTATAAAAGAAATTGACCGTATACACGACAAAACACATTCCCATCACGGCCAACAAAAGACGGCGAGAGATAGGCCTAAAGCCTTTTAACAAAGGAATCGCCAAGACTGAAGCGTAAAGCCACAAACCTGTTTCCACTCGATACACCAACCGCATCATATAAAGAAGGTAAGACATTTCTGCCAACACAATAAAAAAAGCGCCCCACATATATAACGAGCGACGCCCATTGAGACACAAAAGTAAGAGACCAACGAAGCAAAATGCCCAGCAACACGGATAAGATAAGGACAAATCGAATCTATAAAGAACCTTTAACGGGTTTTCAGACCATTTTAGAGGATATGTATATTTCGCTATTTTATCCGTAAATCTTTTTAGGGAATCTGGAGCAAAATTTTCTTTGTCATAGAAGATCCAATTCTGTAAAAGCGAATAATCTTCGCCATACATTCCACTTTCTTCTAATTCTTCATAGACAGCATCTTTATCATAATTTGTTTTATCGCCCAACATTACACGAGTTGGCTGAAAATTTAAATATGTTTGATACTCCGGCGCAGAATAATGAATTTCATTGAAATATTTTGCGCCACACAATCCCAACAACACAACAGTAATGCACAGTAAGAATCGATATCTATATGTATAGAGTTTCTTTATATAAAAAAGCATAATAAAAGCTAAGAACGGCAACCCCATTAAAAAGGCGTCATTACGCATGCAATATCCCCATAGTATAAGGATGAATGCCAACGCAAGAATTTTCTTTTGCGAAAATCCTCCATCTATACCATATACAAAAAGAAGCATTCCCGCTGCACCAAGAGCAGCAGCACATTGGGTAAATTGAAGCGTCAGGTAGAAGTCTCTCGCAAAGCAAGCTACAATCAAAAACGAAATGATTGTTCCCCATTGCGGTCCTACTTTTTTGATAATTACATATGATATAACCGTAAAAGAAATAAATACGCCAATGACTTCGCCGATGTAATACCAACTAATTTTTGGAAACAAATAATATAAAGGCAATAAAGCGTATCCATATAAAACATTGACAAATGTCATTCGGACATTATACGAATCGCCGTAAGCACCTTCTAAAATTCGTGCCATAAACACATCATCGCACAGACCCACAAAAAAATTCTCCCCTAGTCCAAAACAAACTAGGAGAAAAAACAGATTGAGTGCTAGTGCAATTTTTACGGCGTAATTCCTTTCACCACACATATAAAAACATTTCATTTGGTTATTGATTGAAAACGTATATAGGCAAGGAAAACGCGCTAAAGGAAAAAAACGGAAAAGAACGCATGGAAATAAGGACTATCAAAGAAACGGCAAACAAAAAAAAGGAGACCCCTGAAAGAGAGTCTCCTTTTTTATTATACAATGTTATTAGTTGCCAATTGCAGTGCAGGTACCCGATCCACCGATATTGCAGAAGTTCGGGGTAAGCGGCTGCTGACAATTGGCCAGGCTGCTAACCTTCGGCTCATAGGAAACAGCACCACCAGACGACGAGTTTGCGGAAATGTCAAGACGCCAAACACCATTCACGCAGTCGTTCAGAGTTGCACCCGCAGTAGCCGTCCACGCAGACGCCTTACCGGAGGTGATTGCCACATCATTACCCGTTTTGAAACCATCGTAGGTGAAGACCGTGGACGTCGGAACGGAATAGCCGATAGCCTGCATAGAACCGACAACCGTCCCCTTTTCTGCCACGTATGCGTCCTGCAACTTCACGTAGGTACCGGCGGCGGGGCCTACTTCGGAAGCCTTGGACTTAGCGATCATGCCGAACAGTTTCGGTACTGCGACGGCGGCCAAGATGCCCATGATCACGATCACGACCATCAATTCGATAAGGGTAAAACCTTGCTTTTTCATAGTGTACTCCTTGTTGATTTGTTACACACTTGTTTGGTTTCCGGCCCGTTAGTGGGCGTTCAACCGGTTTATGTCTGTAATATAAACAATTTTTTTCAGAAAAGCAATAGTTTTGCAAAATTTTTTGTATTTTTGTGTAAAAATTGTCAGACTTTTGTCACGAATTTTTACTTTGTCTGCAAAATTCTATCGTTTTTACATCAAAATCGCCATATTCCAGTCAGAACTTTGATGATGTATATATACAAATTTTTTTGAAAAAAAACATTTTTTTAAGAAAAAAACTGAATTTTTTTTTATTCCAACATGGATTAAAAAACAGAAAAACCCGGCAAAAGCCGGGTTTCAAAGACATTTTTCACGAGTTTGTCTGCTACTTCAGGGCGAAGCCTTCTGCGATAATCGCCTCGGAAACACCTTTAGAACGGAAAAACTCCGCTCGTTTGGTGTCGCGAGCAGCATTGTCCGCATCATTCTTTTCGCGCTCCTGCTGGGCACCTTTTTCCATACCCTTTTCCATGCCCCTCGCTTGGCCCTTGAGGTAGGCTTCGGCTTCGAGAGCTTCGTATTCATGACGGTCGAACATGTTTGCCTCCAGTGCTTTCAAAAGTTCAGGATTCATGCGGCTTACGCGCAGACGGTCTAATGCATTCGCAAAGATCGGATCTTCTGTTTCGGGCACCTGCAGCGGGCCTCTTGAAATGAGCCGGAGCCAGAAATCTTCGCGAGTTTTCACGCCTTTGCGCAACTGCAAAAAATTAGGCAGGTCTACTACAATATACCTATTTTTCCGCGAAATGGGAAGAGCGTTCCCCGACTTGACTTCGTATTCGCTATAGGTGGTCCACACATCCTTGTAGATTTCCTTCGACCTGAGTACCGGATTGTTGCAGAGCCAAATGGATACTGTTTCCGGGAGCTCATAGTAGCGGTACTTGCGTTCCTCTTCCGGCAGGCCCATAAAATAGTCAGAACGATTAAACTCGTACTTGCCGCGCAGCGTGAGGTACGAATTGTAGAGCTGCAAGCGGTCAAAAAAGAAGGCATGAACCTTGTTCTGCATCTCGATATTCTTGTAGCGGTTGTCCCGGGTGTGTACCCAGACGTCGAGGCGCGCGGGGTCGTTTTCGGGCATAAAGATGTCGATGGGCTTCTCGAATTCATATTCGAGGTCGACAATTTCATGGTCGCGGTCCAGCTGGAGCAGGCTGTTGAGTACGTCGCGGATTGTGTCCTTGTCGTCCATCAGGATGCGGAATGTCGCCGCGTATTTGGGCAGCAGGAATTCTTCGCCCTGTTCGTTCGTGACGATGTAGTTTTTTGTAGAATGATTGGTATTGTCAGACATGTGTTTCCTTTCGTGTTAAGTTGAGGCACACTCCCTCTTTACTAACACGCCATTTTGGAGCATTTGAATACCATTTTTCCGTAAAAGCTTTGTAAAAAAAACTGGCGCGGGCTTCTTTTTACTACCTTTCGGGGCAGGAACATGGAGGACCCGATGAAAAGAGTTTTGTTTTGCCTGCTGGCGTTGGCGGCTTTTGCCGCGGCGAACACTTGCACGAAGGCGTGGTACGAAATCCATGCGTTCAATTTCTTGTCGATAAAAGACGCTCCGCACCTGGATTCCGTTTACTACAGGGAGCAGCCCACCCCCGAAGAGGTCCACGAGTGGTACCAGAAGTATTACTATAAAGATGGTCTGATCCACCATTCGGTGTTCAAGTTCAGGGACAACGACCCGGTCGACAACCGGATTTATCTCTCGGCCGACGAGGCTACGCTTACCCGGAGCGGGCGCGAGCTGTTGCTGTCAGATTCTGTCGCGGGCGACACGGTCTACTTTTTCCAGAAGATGTACAATAGCGGCGAGTTGGTTCAGACGGTCGTACACAAGTTGACGGACCTCTACGCGTCGGAACAGGACTACGACCCCGCCAGCGGCAGGCGAACCTTCGCCGAATATTTTTTCCGCAACGACACGCTGGTGTCAAGAACCGTTTACGATTACGGATCCGGAATGCGAGATTCGGCGTATTACTATTACGTGGGCGTACCCGGCGACGAGTACAAGTGCGCGGAGTATCGCGGCGACTCGCTTACGAACAACCTAACCTACAAGAAACTGGCCACGGGATTCTCCGTCGCGATCTTTAACGACACGTTCCTGCGCGAATTTGTTATGGAAGTCCCGGAGGTGCATACCACCGCAGTCCAGAGACGGGATGATGCCCAGAAATCGCGCGAACAATCCGCCGCGCAAAGCAAGCGCCGCCCCGCAAAGATCTCGCCGCGCGCCCGCTACTTCGACCTGCTCGGCCGCTACAAACGCGCGAAGATAAGGTAGGGTTCGGTCGTTGCCGCTTTGGTCAGGACTTAAGTTGAATTATTTTACTTCGTCATTTTGGACTGGAGTTGCCGAATGTGATCTTCGGACAACTTGGTCTCTTTGGCGATGGTAGCTACAGGGGTTCCCTTGGAAAGCAGGTCCAACGCGGTCAGCGTAGAGTCCAAGCCCTGCTGAATCCCTTGCTGAATCCCTTGCTGAATCCCTTGCTGAATACCCTGCTGAATACCCTGCTGTCTACCTGTAACCACTCCGTCGGCAATGCGCGCGTCTATTTCGTCTTGTGTAACCATTGAGTCTACCTGACTAGAAAGAAGTTCATCGCTGGCGGAACCAATCTCGATTCTTTCCAGGGCCTTTTGCAGAATAGGGTCTGCAAAGTCCATCGAAGCGTTGGCCTTGCCCGCATGGGTCAGCAGGTACAGCCATTTCTCTTCGCGGCTTTCGGCCTTGGCGTGAATTCTGGAGAATTCCCCCAAGTCTATCAAAATATAACT
The DNA here is from genome assembly GCF_002210295.1 of Fibrobacter sp. UWB5. Taxonomy (NCBI): domain Bacteria; kingdom Pseudomonadati; phylum Fibrobacterota; class Fibrobacteria; order Fibrobacterales; family Fibrobacteraceae; genus Fibrobacter; species Fibrobacter sp. UWB5. The sequence continues at coordinate 601,487 of NZ_MWQH01000001.1, forward strand.
CATTTTGTCGAAAACGGGTGCGGGGTTTCCCTGCTTTACGGCGTTGTCGCTGTACAGGTGCCAGGTGTCGCGGAAATTTTTTGGTTCAAGCCTAAGGGGAAAATTGCACAGCCAGATAGACACGATTTCGGGCAACTGGTAGCGCCTGCGCTTTCTCTCGTTCTCCTCCAGGGCCTTGAACTCCGGGGACTTGTCCATCTTGATTTTGCCGTCTATGGTAAGGTATGCGCCGTAAAGCAACACCCGGTCGGTAAAGAAGGGGTGCGACGCCCTCTGGATTTCGATATCCATGCAGCGGTTGTCCTCTGTCCATGCGTGAATGTCGAACTTGATTTCTTTGGCCTCGGGCGCGCGCAAGATGAGCGGCTGGTTAAAGGTGTATTTCATGGACTTTATCTTGCGACCGTCTTCCAGGTGCAGCAGGCTGTTGATAAAGTCCGCCAGAGCCTCCTCGTCGTCGAGCAGGGCGTAGAATGCTGGGTCGTAGGTTGGGTCCAGGTACCGCTTGCCCCGCAAAATTTCGGGGATTTCCTTGCGGGTGGTAGGGTTGTTTGCATTTTGGTTTGGCGTCATGGTATAGTACTCCTTAGATGAAAAAAACACTTGATTGTTCAAGTGCTTGGAGCCTATTCGGTGACGCTCAGGCAGATAATAGAAAAGGTGTAGAAATTGTAAAGGGCTTTTTTGTAAAAGATGTGTAAAACCATCATCCAGACTATAAGGGATTGCTTTAAATAGTCTTTAGTAGTTGCAAGATAATGTTTAAGACGAAATAAGATTTAGAATCCATATCTTTTTCTGAGAAGAGAAAGTTTCTTTAGTCCAGCAGCTCCGCTTAGAACTTCTGCCTTGACGCGACTCCTTGATGCAGGATTCTTTAATGAACGTTCAACAGCGCTAACGAAGGACTTTACTTGCTTGGTCCCTGCTATTGTGAAACTGTTTTTGATACTTGAAGTCGCCATATTTGAAACCTTCTTTTTAAATATACATTAATACAATCGATATTCAAGTCTTTACTTGATTTAGTTAGGCTAAATCCATTCACAAGTTCTGCACGTCTCTTCCCCCAAAAAAATTTGGGGCCGGGTGGTCGGGGAGTGGTGGCCGGGGGAGATTCTCGTTTTTACAAAAGTTTTACGAAAAATTGGTATTCAAACGGACGAAACTGGCGTGTTAATAAAGAGGGGGTGGACCACAATTTAACCCGAAAGGAAAATACAAATGAAAATCAAGTCTTTTGACGACCTAGACATTACCGACCCGATTATGTTCGGACTCGTATTCAGCAACAAGCACATCGCGCAACCATTCATCGAGCATTTGTTAGGCATAAAAATCGACCATCTGGAAACTCCAGTTCCTGAGGCGGTTTTGAGCTTCGATGCGGAGCACAAGGGCGTGCGCTATGATGTTTTTGCTCGCGAAACAAATGAAAACGGCGAAATGATTCGTTCTTTTGATTTGGAAATGCAAATGGTCGATACCAAGGAACTTCCGCAGCGTGCCAGATATTATCAGAGTGTGGGTGATGGTGTTGCTCTTTCAAAGGGAGGTTATTACACTAGCCTCAAGGAGCAGTACATCATTTTTCTTTGCCCTATGGATATTTTTGGGCGAGGTTTCCCCGCTTATCATTTTGAAAATAGGGCGCGTGAGGATTCTAGCGTTATATTGGATGACCGCACTTTCAAAAATTTTTATATCTTTAAGAAGTACGAGGATTTTACGGATCCGGTCGTCAAGGCTTACATGAAGTATTTTGCGACCAGAAATGTGGACTCCCGTGAAACTAGAACCATCAACGATCAAGTGTCTTATTACAAAGCCGACACTCTCATAAGGAGCAAGTACATGACTTTCGAATATGACCTTCATGAAAGCAAGGAAGAAGGCAAAGCTGAAGCCAAACTCGAAATGATTGACGCCATGATTGCAAACGATATTCCTGTTGAGAAAATCGCTGTTATTTCGGGTGTTCCTCTGGATGAGATTCAAAAACGTCGCTCTCAGCGATAAAACATTCCCCCTTCCCCGAAAAAGTTCATGCCCGGATCTGCTGGATTCGGGTGCTTTTTTATTTGCGGTAGGTCTAGTTCCTCATCAAGGATTCCGGTAAGAATCCCTGTTGATTAAGTGCACGGATAAGGCTCACCATCAACGGGCCGCCTGCGAATTTCAGGTAATACTTCCTGGCGCCTTCGGATATGGGGGCGATAAAACCTGCATTCAGCATACTACGAATATATCTGGACCTGGTGTAGGCATTGGGCCAGATGTCGGCTATGTCGGAGGCTTGAAATACGGGCTTTTCTAACGACACTTGCAAAGCAGAGTAGATGTCCTTCCCGATTACGCCTGTGTGTAGGGAATCTTGCAATGCGGGTTTCAGAATGTACTTTCTGACATAATTGATATCTGTCAATTTTTCGGTCTTTTGCAGTTCGTCCAAAAGCCCCTGAAGCACAAACGCGCACCACTGAACCATTGCCTCGTTGTTCTTGGAGTCTGCAACCTTCAGCATTTCGTAGTATTTGTTGCGATCGGAGCAGAATACCGCCGTAGGATTAAACAGCCTGGACTGCCGAGCATCAAAAAGGCGTACGATCATGGCGTAAGTCAATAGCCTTGCGGTTCTGCCGTTTCCGTTGCGGAAGGGGTGTATCCATACGAACTGGTGGTGCGCTACAGAGACCTTCAGAAGGTCGAATTGTTGGTCATACGGTTTATTGATGAACTTTACAAGTTCACGCATCAATGCGGGAACATCGTCCGCGGCGGGGGGCTCATGGTTAGAGCCCGCGATGGTAATAGGCGTGTCGCGATAGCGACCTGCATTGGGGGCGACGGCCATTTTCTGTAATTCGCAAATAAATTGCTCGTCTATGGGCGCACTGCTTACTTCAATGAACTGTAGAGCCTGTTCCAGATTGCCGATTTCTACGAACCCTTCCCTTTCTCTGATTGCGGGCGGCAGATTTTCTTTCGAAACATAGTCCAAGACGGTGGTGTTGTTCCCTTCTATCCTTGAAGAACCGATTGCTTCCAGCAATTGGAAACTGCGCTGCAGCTGGAAAAACCATACCCTTGGAGTGGAACCAGACAGTGCGATACCCCGGAGATGCTCCAGTTTGAAAAGTAGTGTCGTTACCGGAGAGCCGAAACTCACCACAGGCATCATCAATTCTTCTACAATATCTTCCATGACATTTGCTCCATTTCGATAGGAAAATTAGCAAACAATTGCGCTGAGATAATGCGTACAATAGTCAAATTATTGAAAATTTATAAAAATTCCATATTTTTTGTAGATGAAAAGTATAGAAATTTTATAGAAACAATTGACTTTTAATAAAAAGAACAATTGACTTTTGGTGGAGCAATAAAGGATTCTAGTAAGATTTCTGTGATAAATTTGGCTTGAATTGCCCGAAGTTACGTAACAATTACCTATATTTGCCGAGAATTTGTTCAACATAGGTTTTCAAACCATAACCCGAGGTTTGCGGCGTGGCGCAGAACAAGAACCTCCTTATTCTAGGTGCTGGCCAGTATGGCGTCATGGCGAAGGAAATCGCCGAGGCCATGGGCGTTTTCGAGCGTATCGCTTTCCTCGACGACTCTTTCTTGGCTTGTCATCCTGAGCAAGCTACGCGCGTCGAAGGATCTATGGCAGACCTCCCGAAATTCGCCGTCGATTACCGCTACGGGTTCGTGGCTATCGGTAATCCGGAACTCCGCCGCAAGCTTACCGAACAGCTTTTACAAAACAACATGACCCCGGCAACACTCGTGCACCCCACGGCATACGTGAGCCCGAGTGCTAAGCTCGAACAGGGCTGCTGCATCGAGCCGAATGCCACCGTGCAAACCGGGGCGACTCTCGGAACGGCAACCTTCGTGGCGAGCGGAGCCGTTGTCCGCCATAACGCAACCGTTGGCGACTTCAGCCATATAGACTGCAACGCCGTTGTCCAAACGGGCGCTGTTGTCCCTGCGGCGACAAAGGTCGCCTGTAATTCTGTTTTTAACAAGGTCTAATGATGTATAAGCATTTCTTTAAACGCCTTATCGATATCGTTCTTTCTGGATTCGGCATTGTGGTGCTCGCGCTCCCGATGCTTGCCATAGCAATCGCCATCAAGCTGGATAGCAAGGGCCCGGTGTTCTTCAAGCAGAAACGCGTGGGCCTGCATAAGACACATTTTTACATCTACAAGTTTCGCACCATGCGTACCGACACCCCGAAGGATGCTCCGACCCATGAACTGAGCGACCCCAAGAAGTGGATTACGCGAGTGGGCGGGTTCCTGCGCAAAACCAGCCTGGATGAACTCCCGCAGATGTTCAACATTTTCGGCGGCACCATGAGCATTATCGGCCCGCGCCCGGCTCTGTGGAACCAGTACGACCTGATTGCTGAACGCGACAAGTATGGTGCCAACGACGTGCCCGTAGGCCTTACCGGCTGGGCCCAGATTAACGGCCGCGACGAACTGGAAATCCCTGTGAAGGCAGCCCTTGACGGAGAATACGTAAAGCGCCAGAGCTTTGCCTTTGACTGCAAGTGCTTCTTTGGTACGTTTATTAGCGTGCTCAAGAGCGATGGCGTGGTCGAAGGCGGTACCGGCGAACTCCACAAGCAGGAGGCTGCACGATGAAACGCATCCTGATTACCGGAGCCAACAGCTACATTGGCACAAACTTTGCTACCTACCTGGCACAGCCTGAATTTGCGGGCAAATACCAGGTAGATACCCTCGACATGGTGGGTGTTGCTTGGAAGTCCTTTGACTTTTCGCCTTACGATGCCGTTTACCACGTGGCAGGTATTGCCCATAGCGACAATGGCAAGATTAGCGACGAACGCGCCAAGATTTATTACGCTGTGAATACAGACCTTACTATAGTATGCGCCCAGAGGGCGAAGGATGCTGGCGTAAAGCAGTTTGTGTTCATGAGCAGTGCCATTGTGTATGGCGATAGTGCCCCTATTGGTAAGTCCAAGATTATTACCCGCGACACTCCCGTGAACCCGGCCAACTGCTACGGCGACAGCAAGGTGCAGGCTGAAAATGGCCTGCGTCAGCTAGATTGCGATACCTTCAAGGTTGTGATTTTGCGCCCGCCCATGATTTTTGGCAAGTACAGTAAGGGCAATTATCCGTTACTCAGTAAACTTGCTCGGAAACTCCCGGTGTTCCCGAAGGTGGATAATTGCCGCAGCATGCTCTACATTGGCAACTTGGTGGAATTTGTTCGCCTGATGATCGAAAACGAAGAGCAGGGAACCTTCTGGCCGCAGAACCCGCAGTATAGCAACACTAGCGAAGTGATTGCACAAATCGCGAAGGCTCACGGCAAGCGCTGCGTGCTTATTCCCGGATTCGGCTGGGCTCTCAAGATTCTTTCACATGCCACTGGTTTGGTGAATAAGGCCTTTGGCAACCTTGCTTACGACCAGAGCCTGAGCGTGTACAAGGAACCCTACCAGAAGTATAGCCTGCAAGAAGCTATCGAAAGGACGGAAAAGTAGAAATGGCTCAACCGTATAGTGTTTTGATGGCTGTGTACAAGAAAGATGATCCGTCTTTCTTGTCAACTGCTGTAGAAAGCATGCTTAAGCAGACTATTCTTTGTGAACAGTTTATTATTGTTGAAGATGGCCCTTTGCCGGAGAGCCTTCAAGTAATTATTGATAAGTACGAAAAGAATTCCCCAGAGTTGTTCACTGTTGTAAGGTTAAGTGAAAATAAGGGTCTCGCGAATGCATTGAATAATGGAATTGCGGTTTCTCGAAATGAACTTATTGCGAGAATGGATAGTGATGATATATCGTTTCCGAAAAGGTGCGAAAAACAACTGTTAATGTTTCAGCAGGATTCTGATTTAGCTCTTGTTGGAACAGCTACGCTTGACTTTTTTGATTCGCCAGAGAATGCTAAGCCTAGTGTTCGCCCGACTCCCGCAAAAGCAGAAGAAATAAAGAGAATCTTAAAACGAAATGATCCTTTTGCGCATCCCACTGTTATGTATAAAAAATCTGTAATACAAGCGTGTGGCGGCTATGATGCGTCTCTGCGTCGTGTGGAAGATTATGAATTGTTTTCACATTTGGTTGCCTTAGGCTATAAAGCGACGAATATAGAAGAACCGCTGCTCTATTATAGGGCGAATAAAATGATGCTTTTACGCAATAGAAGTAAAATTAACAGGAATACTCGTATTCTTGTCCAGAAAAAGATATATCGCCGCGGTGAATGTTCGTTTCTTGACTATTTGTATGTTTTCTTTGCCATGAAAGTTGCTGGATTGATACCATCGTTTATTTATGAAAAAGCTTATAATTTGGTCAAGAAAAAATCATGAAACGAGTTTTGTTTATTTTACCAACTCTTACTAATGGAGGCGCTGAAAAAGTTGCCTCAATTATCGCCAATGCCTTATGTACGAAATTTGCTGTTGATTTCCTGCTTTTAGAAAATGATAATAAAGAATGCTACTTTTTGAATGAAAACATCGCCATAAAGAATTTAGGCGTGCGAATATCTCATCGAGGAAACAAATTTTTAACGGTATGTGCGTTCTTTAGGAGCTTTCTCAAACAATATATAGGTGTTAAATCAGCTTTGAAAATATTAAAACCAGATGTGGTTGTGTCATTTTTGCCTAAAGCTGATTTGTTTGCGTATTTATTCAAAAATAAAATTGGTTACAAATGGATTTCTTCGGAAAGAAACGATCCTACTGTGAGAAATGCCGTTGAAAGAAATGTTCTTGAAATAATATATAGGCGATGTGATACTTTTGTATGCCAAAGTTCAGTTGTTGCTAGGTATTATGAAAAAAGGCGTGTTAAAAATTGTATTGTAATTCCGAATCCTATTTGTAATTTGGAAGAAAATAAGATTGAGAATGTTCCTTATGATGACTATATGGTTGCTGTTGGTCGATTTAATGAACAAAAAAATTATTCGTTGTTAGTAAATGCTTATTCTGATGCTTTAAAAGAGATGTCTTTTAAAACTAAGCTTGTTATTGTTGGTGATGGCCCGCTTTGGGATAATATTAAAGCCCTTATAACAGAAAAAAATCTTTTGGAAAAAGTAATACTTTTAGGTAGAAAAAATAATGTTAACGACTATTTGAAGAAAGCCAAATTTTTTGTATTGACATCTAATTATGAGGGTATGCCTAATGTGTTGATCGAGGCTATGTCTGCGGGCTTGCCAGTTGTGTCAACCGATTTTTTTACTGGTGTTGCTCGCGAATTAATTTCCGACGAAAATGGTGTTGTTGTGCCTGTGGGCGACCGACTTGAATTAAAGAAAGCGCTTTTGAAAATGGTGGGGAAAAAAGAAGAGGAATTGAAGATGATGGGGACTTTGGGAAGAAAACATCTTAAGCATATGGATAAAGAGTCTGTATGTGGTTTATGGGAAAAGATTTTTGCATAGAAGGCTTTTATGGAAATTTTATATTCTTTAAACGCGTTGTTTCCTTATGGAACTCCTATTGCTTCAAGAACGCTCAACATTTGTCGAATATTACACTCTATGGGACATAGAGTCCATCTCTTTTGTGATTACTTGAGCGAACCTTCTATTTGTGATGAATCTAAAGATTTTGCAGTGCTTGAAGGAATAAACATTCACTTCTCTTTTGTGCAACGGAATTTTAAATCTCAGTTGTTTAAATCTTTGCATGCGTCAAGAAAAATTGAGAATTTCTTGAAAAAGAATCATGTCGATTTGATAATTGCAACGACAAATGCCGAACGATTCTTGATGACTTCAAAAATCGCCGCAAGGTATAACATTCCGTTGTTGTTAGAAATTTGTGAAAAATACCATTATTCAAATTGGTCTTTTGGCCGCTTTAATCCGAGATATTATACATTTCTTAGATGTTGGAAAAAGGAATATATGAAAGCGGATGGCGTTATTGCTATCAGCAGATTTCTTGAAAAACATTTTACTGAATATGGGAAAAAAACTATTAGGATGCCTTCTGTCTTGGACGTTTCTAAAATTCCATGCAGACTAACGAGTACTTCAGATAATTGTGTTAGATTTGTTTTTTCTGGAGGATTGGGAAATGGCAAAGATTCCTTGGCTGAATTTATGATTGCTTTGAATAATGTCAAGGGAAAACTTTCTCGAAAAATAGAGCTGAATATTTATGGCCCAACAAAAACTGCTGTACTGAATCAGCTTGGAAAAAAAGCGTATGTTGCTCACGAATTGGATGATATAGTGTGCTATCATGGTCGAATTCCTCAAAATGAAATTCCTCTGCGTTTACTTGAAAACGATTTTGGGATTATATTACGTCCTCAAAGAGAATCTTCTAATGCCGGTTTTCCAACTAAATTGGCGGAATATATGTCCGCAGGGCTTCCTGTTCTGGCAAATGATACAGGTGACATTGGTTTGTATCTTAATTCAACCAATGGCTGTTTGTTGGAAAACAAAAGTGTAAAAAAAATTGAACAAGCTGTTCTTGCAATAGACTCGATGTCTAAAGAAAAATTGTCTGATATGCGAAAAGCAGCTCGTAAAACTGCGGAGGAAAATTTTGATTACCATATTTATGCTCCGCTTTTGAGAGACTTTTTACAGAACATTCGATAAGATGCTTTTTACTGATTTCAAATTCTTTTTCGTGATGCCTATAATATTTACTATTTATTGGCTTATTCCGCTGCGTCTAAATTGGATCAGGAAAGTATTTTTGCTTATTGTTAGTTATTTGCTGTACATGAATTTTAACCCCTCGTATGCACTGCTTTTGTTGGTGATATCCTTGATTACATTTTACGGTGCTAAGATGCTGGAAAATGGCTCAATATTTGCAAGGGGGGGGTAAAATTGTTGCAATTCTTGTTTTAATTCCATTGGTTGCCTTCAAATATTACAACTTTATCAATGACTCAATGTTTGATTTTTTATCTATAATCCATCTGCGTTTTCGCCTGCCTGGTTTGAATTGGGCGATTCCTGTAGGAATCAGCTTTTTTACATTTCAAGCTTTAGGCTATTTTTTGGATGTATATCATAAGAGAATTTCTGCAGAGAAAAACCTGATGGATTATCTACTTTTTGTCTCTTTTTTTCCTCAGGTTGCATCAGGACCGATTAGTAAGGCCTCCGAGCTTTTGCCTCAAATAAAAAAAATAAAGGTTTTTTCTTATGATAAGGCTGTAAACGGATGTCGGTATTTTTTATGGGGCTTATTCTTGAAAATTGCATTGGCAGATAGAGCCGATGTATATGTTGCAAAAGTATTAGGCAATTATGAAAATTTCTCTGGTTTAAATTGTCTTTTGGCGTCTTTTATGTACAGCATTCAGATATATGCTGATTTTGCTGGTTATTCCTTTATGGCTATAGGAGTGGGAAAACTATTAGGTTTTGATCTCATAAACAATTTTAACCATCCGTATTTTTCGATGAGTGTTACTGATTTTTGGAGACGCTGGCATATTTCGCTATCCCGTTGGCTTAAGGATTATGTCTATATTCCTCTTGGTGGAAGTCGCTGCTCTAGACTTAGAAATTACGTTAACATCTTAATTACGTTTCTTGTTAGTGGGCTATGGCATGGTGCCAATTGGACTTTTATTATCTGGGGCGTTTTTCATGGTGTATGTCAAGTGATAGAAAAAATGTCTGGGTTGCCAAAAATAGAGTCGAAAGGTTTTTTCCGTGCAACTAGAATTCTTGTAACTTTCACTATTGTTAGCTTTGCTTGGATTATCTTCCGCAGCTCTTCTATTGGCAATGCATATAATATTGTTTATTCCATTCTGACATTGTATAAAAACCTAACAGTCTCTATGGCTGGATCAGATGTTTTGGCATATTTCTTTGTTGCATTTGTGCCTTTTATTGCGTTTGAAGTGTTGCATGAGTTTTATTCGGATTTATATAAAAAATTGAAGAAAGTTTTTCTTATTCGTTGGACTGCTTATATTGTGATAATGTCTTTAATTTTATTGATAGGTGTTTTTGATGGAAGTCAGTTCATTTATGCAAATTTCTAATATGCAAAGATTTGTTGTGAAAATGGTTGCGTTTGTTTTGTGCATGCTTGTTGTTGATGCGTTCTGTGGTATTGCATTCTCTTTTTTTAGAAACCATGCAAAAGGAGGCTCTACACAAGAAGCAAACTATATTGCGGAACAATGTAACGCTGATATACTCATTCTGGGATCGTCCCGAGCAAATCATCACTACAATCCTGTTATATTAGATTCTATCGGTGGATTTGCTTATAATGGTGGAATTGATGGCCAAGGTATTGTATTAGGTCTAGGGAGATATCTAATGTGTGCTGAGAATCATGTTCCGAAGATTGTAATTTACGAGATTACACCTGAATTTGATTACTTGGCGTACGGGCAAAATTCAAAATACTTCGGTTTTTTACGTCCCTATTATGAAAAAGCTGGGGTTGAATCGATTTTTGAAAAAATTGAAACCCCTTTTAATCGTTTAAAATTGCATTCGCAAATGTATCGGAATAATTCAAAATTGTTGTCTAATGTACGTGATTTATTTGTAAAAGGTCAAAATACACGTGGCTATTATCCGCAACACGGAACGTTGAATAAGAATTTAAAAGAAAATGAGGGAGAAAGGTCTATTGTGATAGATTCTGTCAAATTGTCTATGATGGAGTCCTTGATTAATGAAACCGCAAAAAGGGGTACAAAACTCTATTTTGCGATCAGTCCAAGATTCCTCACCGTTAATGATAATAAAGTTTTGTTGATGTATCAGCCAGGTATTGAATTGGCGCAAAAATATAATGTGCCTGTTTTAAATTATATCTTTACAACGGGTTTGTCCGATAATTCTGAAATGTTTGTAGATTATGTTCATATGAATGACATTGGCTCCGCTATTTATTCGCGTATGATTGTGTCTAAAATATCTAATTTGAATGGTGATTAATAGAAAGATGGTTTATTATAAATGCTCGTACTTGTAGTTGCTAGTATAATTGCTTTAATTGTAACCTTTTATGCCTCAAGGGATGAAATTCCTTTTGGGTTGGAATTTGCGTTTTTGCTCATTACTTTTGTCGCTGCAATCCATTATAATTACGGAAATGATTATCAATCATATGCCACCATATTTGATGTTGTCACAAGGCACGATTTTTCCTATGAAGGTCTGATAAAGCATACGTTTTATAAAGAGTCTGGATGGGCTTTGTTGTGCTTTATATTTAAACCAGTCGGTTTTTTATGGATGGTCGTTTTTTTAAGTATTGTTCAAAATCTTATTTATTACAGTTTCGTTCGCTTTTATGTTCCTAAGGAATGGTGGCTGTTGGGGGTATTTATTTATTTAACAAGTAAGTCGCTTTATATTTTGAACATGTCTATGATGCGGCAGGGACTTGCGATTGCACTATTTCTGCTTGCTTGGCCTTTTATTCAAAAAAAGAAACCTCTTGGAATTGCGGTTGCGACACTTATTATTTTTGTTGCGACAACAATTCATTCTTCGGCGTTAATCCTATATCCATTTGTTTTTTGGGGGTATATACCAATGAAAAATGGACGAATAAATGGGATTATTTTATTAATCCTTTTTGTAATACTTTTTTCTTCCGTTGATTTTCTTAATTCGATATTAATTCAATTTGCAGAGATTGAAGATCTGCAAGAATACTTCAAAATGTTCGAGAATCGAGCGACTTCTAAATTTGGTCTTGGCTTTATTCTTCTGACGATACCTTTTGTAATTTCGGTAGTCTTTTTGATATTTAACAAAAATGCAACGACAGAAGAAAAGCAGTTTGTGACGATAGCTTCTTTGGGATCTTTGATAATTCCATTTGTTCAAATAATTTCAATGCTTGCTCGCGTTGGGTATTATTTTGCTCCATTTACAATTGTTTCTGTTCCGATTACATATAGGTGGCTTCCTAATCCTTTGAAAAAGATATTTGTATCATTGTTTGTTTTTATTATGATTTTTGATTATTGGAACTTCTTCCATTCTGATATTTTTACTGCTGCGTATCTAACATTTCACTCGGTCTTTGAGGTCATTTTTTAGATGAATGTATTTGAAATAAATTCATGGGATGTTGGAAGTACGGGCAAAATTATGCTCCAAATTTCGGCAAGGGGCTTTGAAAAAGGAGTGCCTGTTCAAACGGTGTCTTCAAAATGGAATGGACGTAAACAATTTAAATCTCAGAATAACAATCCAAGACATTATTATTTAGGTTCATTTTTGTCTTCGGCTGTACACTATATTTTGGGAAGTAAATTAGGCCTGCTAGGTTTTTTTTCATTATTGAATACAGTAAAATTGTGCTGCTTGATGAAGAAAAAAAGAGTTGAATTAATTCATCTTCACAATTTGCATGGGTTTTACATAAATTTGCCCATTCTTTTTCGTTTCATTAAGAAGTACAATATTCCAGTGATTTGGACGTTGCATGATTGTTGGAGCTTTACTGGACGTTGTCCTTATTTTGATCTGACAAATTGCGATATGTGGAAGACTGGGTGTCATGACTGCCCATACCCGAAAAAAAACTATCCACCATCGTATATTGATACTTCAAGAATAATGTGGAAATGCAAACGTAAGTGGTTCTCTGGTGTTAGAAATATGACTGTTGTGACTCCTTCACAATGGCTCGGGAATTTAGTAAAACAGTCTTTTTTGAGGGATTATCCGGTTAAGGTAATTAACAACGGCATTGATTTGACTGTGTTTAAACCAACTGAAAATGATTTTCGTGATCGTTTCGGTCTTGTTGGCAAGAAACTTGTACTCGGAGTGGCTTTCGGCTGGGGCAAACGCAAAGGGATAGATGTGTTCGTTGAACTTTCGAAGCGATTGCCTAGCAACTATCAAATTGTGCTTGTTGGTACGGACGAAAATGTGGAAAAAATTTTGCCTGCTAATATCATCTCTATTCGTCGTACACAGAACCAAAAAGAACTTGCTGAAATCTACACTGCCGCCGATGTGTTTGCGAATCCCACTAGGGAAGAAAATTATCCAACTGTTAATATGGAAAGCCTCGCTTGTGGAACGCCTGTTGTCACATTTAAAACAGGTGGAAGTCCTGAAATGTTAGACGAAACTTGTGGAACAGTCGTCCCCTACGATGATGTTGAGGCTATGGAAATAGAAATTCGCAGAGTTTGTGAAGAAAATCCGTTTTCGAAGGAAGCCTGTATTGCTCATTCAAAAAAATTTGATATGAATGCAAGATTTCAAGAATATGTAGATTTGTATAGAACATTCGCTTTATGAATGTGGTAAAAAAGGTATTTGAACAAATAGATAAATTTTTATGTCTGGGAAACGACAAATTGCGAAGAATATGATATTTAATACCATTTCTTTTGGTATTAATTTCATCATTTCTTTTTTCTTTACCCCGTATCTTATTAGAACTGTGGGTAAAGAGGCATATAGTTTTTTTCCTTTAGTGAACAACATCATTGGTTATTCAAGCATTCTTACTGCGGCTGTGGGCTCAATGGGTGGGCGATTTATAACCATGAGTTTTTATCAAAATGACAGGGAAAGCGCAAATCAATATTTTAATTCCATTTGGGTGGCCAATATCTTTCTGTCAATTTTGTTTACTTTGGTGTCAATTGTTGTAATTGTATTTATATCAGATATTCTCACTGTACCTGAATATCTTAAAACGGATGTTCAATGGCTGTTTGCATTTGGTGTAATATCGATGATTTTGGGACTTCTTACGGGGCTGTTTGGCATAGGTACGTATGTTAAGAATCGACTTGATTTGCTGGCTTCACGTAATGTTTTGATAAACGTAATTCGGGTGCTATGCATACTTTTGCTGTTTTATATTTTTAAGCCTACAATTGTTTTTATGAGCTTGTCGGCTTTTGTTGCCGCTATAGTTGGACTTTGTTTTAATATATCGTTTAAGAAAAAACTTCTTCCTGAACTAACTGTAAACCCCCAAAAATATTTTTCATGGAATAAGATAAAAGAGACCACTTTTTCTGGTATGTGGAATTCCCTAAACCAATTAAGTTCGGTTCTTCTTAATCAAGTCGATTTGTTGATAACCAACGTCTTTATCGGGGCTGCTGCTACTGGGGATTATTCTATTGCAAAGACTGCTCCAATATTGGTATTGAATCTTTTAAGCATACTTTCTGGTACATTCATGCCTCATTTTAACATTTTGTATGCTAAGAACCAAACGACAGAATTGATTAAAGACGTATCTCGTTCTATAGAGTTGGTTTCTTTACTTATCGGTATTCCGATGGGTTTCTTACTTGTTTTTAGTGGGGAATTCTTTGAATTATGGGTGCCAGGTCAAGATTCTGAGATGCTTTATTGGTTAAGCTTTTTAACTGTAGCGCCTTTGATTGTCGGCGCGACGATTAACCCTGTTTATGGTTTGTTTGGGGTTGTCAACAAGTTGAAGGTCCCGTCAATAGCAGTTCTCATTGGCAGTTCTATGCAGACCATAGTGATATTGATTCTCATAAACACAACAGAATTGGGAATATGGTCTATTCCTATTGTGTCTGGTATACAAGCTGTTTTGCGAAACGTCATTTTCACAACAGTATATGGTGGCCTTTGTCTGGGACGGAAATGGAATACTTTTTTCCCTGCGCTTATAAAGGGAATTCTGGCTATGCTTGTTGTTGTTGGCGTTTGTCTTGCTTTAAAACCGTTTGTGAAAATAGATAATTTTTTAATTTTGCTTGCAGTATTTGCTCTTGCGGGAATTATCTCGATAGCTATTAATATCAATATTATATTTGATAGGCATGAACGTGTCATTGTATTTAACATGATAAAAAATAAAATAAAGCGATGAGTCAGATGAAAAATGTTACGTTAAAAAGCATTAATATTTCTGGGAACAGATGTGAATACGTCTTTGAATATCCTGATGAAATGTCTCGCTATATTGCAGATGGCTCTCAAACGTTGTTTGTAGAGTTGCCTGCCCAATATAATTTAAAAGACGTTCCAGAAGCGCTTCTTGCAGTTCCTTTTGTAGGAGGTATGATGTGTGTAACCATGTTGTTGGGGTACGGAATAAAAGTTCCTGAGTTAGATAAAACATTTTTTGAAAGTGTTCCTCACATAAAGAACGCTTTTCATAAAATGTTCCCCTATGCGAAATTCTGTTTTGATGTTGATGTTGAGAAAATAGTGGATTGTTGTTACGAAACTCAGAATGTGCCTTCTGTTTTCTTTTCGGGAGGATTGGATGCGACAAGCGCCCTGATTGAGCATATAGAAGAGAATCCTCTAATGATCAATATTTATGGGGGTGATTTATTGCTAACTGATACTGATTCGCATGTTGCTTTGGATCAATACTTCAGAAGATTAACTGGTCAAATAGGCAATGAATATGCATTTGTGAAGTCGAATTGTCGAAGATTTTTTAATGAAAGAAAAATTGAAATAGATTATTTGGATAATATTTTAAAGCCCGAGGAAAACCATGGATGGTGGGCGAGTATTGCGCACATATTATCCATGTCCTCTGTTATAGCACCAATAGAATACTTAACGAAGACTGCAATCAATTATATAGGTTCTGGTTATTCTTCAAAATCAAAAGGTTTTGACGCGAATAATATTAATATGGTTAATGCGATTAAGTTTGCTTCTTGCAGATTCTCATTGGTGGATGATTCTCTAGAGAGAGATGACAAGGTTACAAAAGTTATAAAATATTGTACTGCAAATAAGTTGAATGTTGAAATTAAGGTATGCTGGTTTGCAAAAGCTTCTGAAAATTGTTCGCATTGTGAAAAATGCTACCGGACCATATTGGAAATACTAAGTAATCATGCCAATCCTAATGATTATGGCTTTAGGATGGATGCTCAAGGCTATAAGGAAATGCATAAATTTGCCAAATATAATATGGTAAATACAGCATTTTGGGGCGCTTCGCAAAAGGCTTTTTTGGCAGATAAAGATTATTGGGCGAAGAAAAAAGAGATTTCATGGATATTAGATTTTGACTTCAATAATCCACGAAGGCTTGCATTATATGGCTTATATCGAAAAGTTCGTGGCTTTGCGGGTAGGGTGAAAAGGAAAATTATAGGATGAAGAAAAATATTATGTCGGTTGTAAGAAAAATCATGTACCACGCAGTGCATCCATTAGCAGCACTGCAAAAAATTAGATATCTTGGCAAAAACCATTTGGAAGTGACTGCCATCAAGACGATGAAGTATGACTTGGCTCGATATGTCAAATATGCAGGCGTATTTCATCCGGATACGAAAGAGAATCTTGAGGCAAGGATTATTCATACTTATCATGGGTTGGAGAAGGGGTTGACGATGCCAAACCGAAAATTTAACTTCGGCCATGATGCGGTTTCAAGCCTTGTTGAACTAATAAAATTGTATACGACTAAATTTGGGAAACTAGAAGGTCAGGTAGAGCATGCTGTTGGTATTCTTAAAGCGTATCTTGATATGCATAAGGAATATGACGGAAAAGATTCTACGGGTTTCTGGAGTGCAATTCATAAAGTGACTGATGATTATCCGTTGATTCAGCCCGCAATTCAGCCTCACGTATCTTCTGCAGATTTTTACAAATATGTTACTTCTGATTTTGCAAAATTTGCAAAATCGAGGCACACCTTGCGTCATTATACAGGCCATGTCAGCGAAGAGGAAATACAAAAAGCAGTAGAACTTGCTATGACAGCTCCTTCAGCTTGTAATAGGCAACCTGTAAGAGTTCATTGCGTTTGCGAAAAAGAAATGGTTGATGAAGTTTTGATGCTGCAAAGTGGAAATAGAGGCTTTGGTAAAGATGCCGATAAAGTTTTGATAATTTCGGGCGATTTGGCCGATGTTTGTTGGGTTGATGAACGGTATGACACCTACACGAATTGCGGCATATTTATAATGAATCTTTGTTATTCGTTGTTTTATTATAAAATAGCTCATTGCGTTTTGAATTGGTCTATCTGTGTAGATCCTATAAAAGATCGACGACTCCATGAACTTGCGGGAATTCCTGATAGTGAGGTTGTTGCGGCCATGATTACATGTGGAAAAACTCCCGATGTAGTAGATGTGGCGGAATCTCCAAGAAAAGATGTTTCTGAAATATTAAGGTTTCACTAATAGCAACGAGATGATGCGTGAAAGTTGGTATACTTACATATCATTCTGAAATGAATTATGGATGCACTTTGCAGGCTTTTGCAATGCAAGAGGCGTACAAGGAATTGGGCCAAGATCCGATCATTATTGATAGATTCATTACGCCTAGCAATTCGCTTTTATTGGGACCACTGTCTAGAAAAGGTTTTAAAGGATTCATCAAGAATGTTGTTTTTTGCATTTTTGGCTGCGGCACTTTCTCTATGATCGTAAGAGTTTTGAAAACTCTACGATTTCATAAGAAATATATGTATAAGACCCCTTATTCATTTTACGATTGGAATGATGCGCCCAAGAGCTTGGGTGTTGATATGATTTCTGTTGGTAGCGACCAAATATGGAATGCGAATCTCTATTCTCCGGTGCCGTATTTATTAAAGGGTATACCAAATACAATTCCAGGCATTTCTTATGCGGCAAGTATTGGAATGCCTGAATTATCTCCACAATATTTACAAGAGTTCAAAGATGGTTTTGCTAAGTTTAAGGCTATTAGCGTTCGAGAAAAACAAGGCGTAAAACTAGTCAACGGCCTAGGTTTTTCGGCTACACAAGTTGTTGACCCTACCTTATTAGTTAATCCTGCATTATGGAAAAAATTCAAAAGCAATAAGATCTATAAGAAAAAACGTCTTCTATGTTATACCTTGGCAGAAGAGTTGTTGGAACTTTTACCGAAACTTGAAAAATTCTCGAAAGATAACGATTGCGACGTTGTGGTTTTTCCTGATAGATTCGAAAAATGGTATGGTTTTAAGCCGCTAAACGTTCTCAAAACTCAGAAACTAAGACTTCGTCTACTAAAGTCTCCTGTTAAGGTTTTTATATCTGCGGCAATAGAAGATTTTATGAGGGAAATATCTGCTGCAACTTGGATTGTTACAAATTCATATCATGCAATGATGTTTTCTGTGATATACAGACGGAATATTCGAATAATTGTTCCATCTGATAAGGTCCGTCAAGGAATGCATGCGAGAATGCAGGAATTTGAGGGAACTATTGTTGAAGGTCCATTAATGCAAGCAAGTACGGCAGATGCGTTGAAGTCTTTTGAAAAAGGTGAAATTGTGTCAGTTAACGAAATTGAATTGAGCAATCGAATAAAAAAATCAAAAGAATGGTTGAAGTCACAATTAATAACAATAAAAAATGAAGTCAATTAGCCCTGAATTAAGTTCTCGTATTTCGTCTTTGAGCTTTGTATGCGCCTGCATGGTTGTGCTCATTCATGTGCCGGTGCCCTCGACAACCGGCTCTTGGGGGTGGTATTTAAGCAGCATTTTCTCTTATGGAGTGTGCTTGATTTCAGTTCCGTTCTTTTTTATTATAAGTGGATTTTTTCTTGGAAGGCACTTGGATGAAGATGGGTGGTATAAGAAGGCTCTGAAGAAACGAGTGAGAAGTTTACTAATACCTTATATTGTGTTCAATGCGCTCTATTGGGGATTGACTCATGTGGATTTTGAGTTGTGGAACATGAAAAATATTGTAGTTGGCATTGTTGGATATCCTTTTGGATATCCGTCATTAGGCCCGACTTGGTATATAAGATCTCTTTTGATATTTGTAGCATTAAGTCCGTTATTGTCTCATAGATTGTTATTAACGGGGGGGGGGACGTTTATTGTGGCTATATTCTTTTTGATTTTGTCAGATTATAATCCGGACTTGAAAATCATAAAACTATTGAAGTATACATTTTCTATACAAAATTTATTTTATTTTGTGACCGGATTGATATTATCAAAACGAAATTTGCTGGTAAGTCAGTCTTTAGCAAAGTTTGCTGCAGCATCGGCTTTTGTGATACTTATTTTCAAGGTTTATTTTGAATCACGGGGTTTTGCCATTCCCACTATATGGAGATTGCTGTTTTGTCCGCTAACATTAATTGCTTTTTGGAAACTATTTCCAAAAGTGAATATGAGTGAAAATATAACCGCCTTGGCATTCCCGATATTTTTATTACATTATTTTTCTTTAATAGTTTTAACAAAAATGAACTTAGATTACAATAGTGCCTTCGGGTTTATTGGAGGTTACGCCTTTATGCTGATTAGTTCACTTTGCGTTTCTTTTTTGATTAGAAGAATCCTCCCTGATAAGATTATCTCATTTATGTTTGGTGGAAGATAGAGTAATGATTAAAGTATCAATCGCTATCCCCGTTTATAATGTATCAAAATATGTGGAAAAGTCATTACGTTCTGCATTAGATCAAGACTTTCAAGAG
This sequence comes from Fibrobacter sp. UWB5, assembly GCF_002210295.1. Taxonomy (NCBI): domain Bacteria; kingdom Pseudomonadati; phylum Fibrobacterota; class Fibrobacteria; order Fibrobacterales; family Fibrobacteraceae; genus Fibrobacter; species Fibrobacter sp. UWB5. The sequence goes on from NZ_MWQH01000001.1 coordinate 620,917, forward strand.
AAATATGAAATCATTCTTGTTGATGATTGTGGAACGGATGATAGCATGATGGTCGTTGACCGCGTTATTGCTAGTCATGCTAGAGGAAATATTGTCCGAATTATTCGGCATGAAAAAAATATGGGATTAGGTCCAGCAAGAAATACCGCAATCAACAACGCAAATGGGCTATACATATTCTTTCTTGACTCAGATGATTGGATTTCGCAGGATTGTCTTTCTGTTCTTTATAAAAAAGCTGTTGAGACAAAAGCTGATGCTGTTGTAGGTTCTGTTGAACGGGTTGAAGATGAAACATTGCGTCAGCTCGGGCAAAATCAATATCCTGATACTGTTGTTTGTCATAATGGCGCTGGCGTATGGATGGTGAATCACAAACCGGATATGCACATTGAAGTATGGAATAAACTTTTTCGGACAGAATTCCTTCGAAAAAACAGGATTTGTTTTGTACATAGAATATTTGAAGATTACTATTTCGATTTTCGTTTTCGTGCGTCTGCTCAAACAATCGCCTTCTGCTCTGAAAAAACTTTGTTTTATAATATTCGCCAAAATTCCATTTTGACAACACTCAAGGCGACAAAGGGTTCTGATGAATCCGTTAAAACTTTTTGTGAAATCTTGCGCTATCTCCAGGAAATGCTGGTAAATGAATACTCCTCTATAATGGATGTATATGACTTGTATTTCCAAAGGGTTATTTGGGTATTTGAAAATTTCGCTAGGTACCAATATTCAGAAGACCAATGGAAATACATAAAAGAGCATGTTAAAGGTTTTTGTTCTGTTATTCCAAATATTTCAGCCTTGCACAGCTCTCGGAATAAATTCATCTATAAAAGAATTGCCCAAAATGAGAGTCTGGATTTGTTTTACAAAGTCAATAGACAGTATTTTAAGTTAGATAAGTGGAAAAAAAGAATCGGTATGCTTAGACAAGTGGAACCGATGTACGTTTTAGGAAGAGTAAAAAATAAAATAGAATGGCTCCTTTTGGGAGGAAAGAAAAAAGCTGAACAATTTGCTTATCAGAGGGGCTTGAATCAGCAGCATTGTTATGATTTCCCTGCAGAATCTAACGGATGGAAAAAATTGAACCGTTCGCCAGTTTATGGAAATGAACTGACAGGAACGATTTTCGATCCCTTTGTGATGAATTATGGCGATTCATTCCTTATGGTTGCGTCCGAACGAAAGTCGGGAAACTTGATATCGCTTCATTCTAAAGATGGGGTGCGATGGTCAAGACCGTCTACCATATTGCATGGCGTAAAGAATTCTTGGGAAACTGTAGTTAACCGAGCTTGTGTTATTAATGTTTGTGGAACTTGGCATTTGTGGTATACTGGGCAAAATAACGGCAAAGGATGTATCGGCCATCTTACTAGTAACAATTTAAGGCAATTTAAAAGACCTGCAACAAGCAAACCGATTCTTTCGCCAACTTTAAAAGCAGAAGGGCGCTCCGTAATGAATCCTTGTGTGTTGTGGGATGAACAAAAACGCGTATTTCGTATGTGGTATGCCGCAGGTGAAAATTATGAACCCGATGCTATTTTTTATGCAGAAAGTATAGATGGCGACAAATGGGAAAAATTTGATCGCCCTGTACTTACGAAAATAGAATCTCGTGAGTGGGAGCTCTATAAGGTTGGCGGGTGTGATGTAAAATTACTTGCGGATGGTTCATATATTATGTACTACATTGGCTACCAGAATCTTGATGTTGCAAGAATTTGTTTTGCCACATCTAAAGACGGATTAGAATGGTGTCGATCAGAAAATAATCTCTGTATTGCGCCATCAAAAGATTCTTGGGACGCTCATGCCTGTTATAAACCGGCTGTTGTTATAAAAGAAAATAAAGAATTAATGTGGTATAATGGACGCAAAAATAATTGCGAGTATATAGGTTTAGCTGTAAAGGAAAAAAATGAATATAAAGTATGACTATCTTGTTGTAGGTTCCGGCCTGTTCGGGGCGACTTTTGCATTCCGTGCTGTGAAGGCAGGCAAGAAATGCTTGATCATTGACAAACGCCCCCATCTGGGTGGAAACGTTTATTGCGAAAATGTGGAGGGCATAAATGTTCATAAGTATGGCGCCCATATTTTTCATACCAACAACAAGCAGGTGTGGGACTTCGTGAATTCTATTGTGGAATTCAATCGGTACACGAATAGTCCTGTCGCAAATTATAAGGGTAAGCTTTATAACTTGCCGTTCAATATGAATACGTTCTACCAGATGTGGGGCGTAACCACTCCGGCAGAAGCCCAAGCTAAAATTGAAGAGCAGAAGGCAGAGGCTCTGTCGGCTTTAAATGGCCGTGAGCCCGCTAATCTTGAAGAACAGGCGCTGACGCTTGTCGGTAAGGATATCTTTGAAAAACTCATCAAGGAATACACCGAAAAGCAGTGGGGCAGAAATTGCAAGGACTTGCCTGCGTTCATTATCAAACGTCTCCCGGTGCGTTTGGTCTTTGATAATAATTACTTCAATGACCGCTATCAAGGAATCCCTATTGGTGGGTACAACAAGCTTATTGACGGCTTGCTGGAGGGCGTTGAAACTCGCACGGGCGTAGACTTCTTCGCAGAATACAAAAATAATTGGCGTGATGTGGCGGATAAACTCGTCTATACAGGAGCTATTGACGAATATTTCGGTTACAAGCTCGGAAAGCTAGATTGGCGTACGGTCAGCTTTAAGACGCGTGTCGAAAACACCCCGAATTACCAGGGAAATGCCGTCGTAAATTATACGTCGCATGATCAGCCTTATACCCGTATTATTGAACACAAACATTTTGAAATGTTCGGACAGACTGTTTACGATTGTCCTAGGACGGTTGTTTCGGAAGAGTATTCAACAGAATACAAAGACGGGATGGAACCTTATTATCCTGTCAATGATGAACGTAATAATGCCTTGGCTGAAGAATACCGTAAACTGGCGTCTGCAGAAAAGGATGTTGTGTTTGGCGGTCGACTGGCACAATACAAGTACTATGATATGGCTCCAGTTATTGAACAGGTGCTGTGTATCAAGGAGGTTTAATAATGAAAGTTCTGATTTGGACGAAAAATATCCCTTTGATTAATAAGGGCGGGCCAAATGGGTATTGTTACAATATAAAATCCTATTTAGATGAACATCCCTGTGATGAAATAGATTTTTATCCGGGAAGCAAATGCTGCGATTCTGTAGAAGTTTCTGCACAAACAGATAATTCTCAAAACAAATCTTTAAAAAGAAAAATTTACAACTTTATCAAAAAGAATAATTTCTTATTCTTTTTGTTAACAATTTACGCGTTGTTTTTCAAAAAAAATCATTTGTCTGATGAAGATAAATCCTTGTTGCAAAAATATGATTTTGTCCATGTTCATGGCTCATACGAGATTTTGAGTTCGTTTCTTAATTATAAAAGTACTAAGACGAAGGTGATTTTAACAACGCATACTCCAGAACCTCTTATTGATGAGGAAATTGAGCGATTTGGTATGGATTTTTTGTTTAAAATCATGCCATGCATAAGAAATTTCTTTTTACGTCGAGAAATAAAGGCTTATGAAAGAGCCGATTTGGTGATGTTTCCTGTGGCAGAAGCTCGGGAACCTTATGCAAATAGAAGTTTCTACCATAAGAGAATTTTTGATCTTATTGAGGAAAAAACGTTCTATGTTCCTACAGCAATTAATCATTTAAATGAGGAAGTTCGGAATATCAATCTTTTAGATAAGTTTAGTATTCCAGAAAAATCCTTAAAAATCTGTTATATTGGACGTCATAATGAGATTAAAGGTTATGATCAGTTAAAAAAAATCGCCTGTCGAACTTGGACAAAACTTCCCAATGCTTTTTTTATTGTTGGGGGAAAAGAATATCCTCTTAAGGGACTGCAGGATTCTCGATGGATAGAATTAGGCTGGATTAAAACGAGTGAATTGTTAAAAGAAATTGATGTGTTTATTTTGCCAAACAGAGAAACCTATTTTGACATAATTTTACTAGAGGTTTTGCGTCAAGGAGTTCCTGTTGTTATTTCCAAAACTGGAGGAAATAAGTGGTTTGAAAAAAAGAATGTTGCGGGAATACATTGCTATGATTATTCAGATGAAGATGGTTGCTCTAGAATTTTACAAGAAATATACACTAATAAAATTAATGGAAGAATCAGCTTGCAAAAAGAAGCAAATATCGACTTCTTTGAACAGAATCTTTTTATGTCTAAGTATGTTGAGAATTACATCTCCTCATTAAAGAAATTTTTTGATTATTCTCTTCAGACGAAGTCCTAAATTCCTTTTTTTCAAAAAAGTTGATAATAGGTCTATGTGAGTGTATGAGGAGAATGTGTGGTCAGGACATTGTAGAAGAGTTAAATTGACGATTTTGTCGCTTTCTACCAAGCAAAGACGCTTGCTGTGCGGTAGCTAAAGCAAGGGAGATGGCTTCTCCCTACAAAATAAAAAGCTAGATTTTAACAGAAAAAAATAAGGAACAATTAATCATGACTATTTTCAATGGCAAAACACTTCTGATTACGGGTGGCACGGGTAGTTTCGGTAATGCGGTTCTTAACCGTTTCTTGCAGACGGATATCGGTGAAATTCGCATTTTCAGCCGTGACGAAAAGAAACAAGACGATATGCGCCATGAATTCCAGGCCAAAATGCCCGAAGTGGCCGACAAGATCAAGTTTTACATTGGCGATGTTCGCGATCTTTCCAGCGTAAAAAATGCCATGCATGGTGTGGACTACATTTTCCACGCAGCAGCACTTAAGCAGGTGCCGAGTTGTGAATTTTTCCCGCTCGAAGCTGTTAAGACCAACGTGTTTGGTACGGACAACGTGCTCACAGCCGCTATTGACGAAGGAGTAAAGAACGTTGTTTGTTTGAGCACCGATAAGGCTGCTTATCCGGTGAACGCCATGGGCACCAGTAAGGCCATGATGGAAAAGGTTATTGTGGCAAAATCCCGCACGGTGGCTCCTGAAAAAACTAAGATTTGTTGCACTCGTTATGGTAATGTGATGTGCAGCCGTGGCTCCGTCATCCCCTTGTGGATTGACCAGATTCGTGCAGGTAATCCGATTACCATTACCGAAGGTTCCATGACTCGTTTCATCATGAGTTTGGATGAGGCCGTGGACCTGGTTCTGTTCGCATTCGAAAACGGTGTCTCGGGCGATATCCTGGTGCAGAAGGCCCCGGCTTGCACCATTCAAACCCAAGCAGAAGCTGTGTGCGAATTGTTCGGTGGCGATAAGTCCAAGATCAAGGTTATTGGCATTCGTCATGGCGAAAAGATGTACGAAACACTTTTGACTAACGAAGAATGTGCTCATGCAGTGGATCTCGGTAACTTCTACCGTGTGCCCTGCGACAAGCGTGGTTTGAATTACGATAAGTACTTCAGCAAGGGCGATACCGAACGTAATACCCTTACCGAATTTAACAGCAGCAATACCAAGCTTTTGAATGTTGAACAGGTCAAGGAAAAACTCCTTACTTTGAGCTACATTCGCGAAGAACTCGCTAAGGCGGGCAAGTAAATGAATATTCTTGTTACTGGAGCCAAGGGCTTTGTTGGCCGCAATTTGGTTGCGGCTCTCGAATGTATCCGCGATGGCAAGGATCGTACCCATGCGGGGCTTGTCGTAAATGAAATTTATGGCTATGATATTGACTCTACGCCGAAACAGTTGGATGAATATTGCGCCAAGGCCGACTTTGTGTTTAACTTGGCTGGCGTGAATCGTCCGAAAGATAACAGCGAATTTATGGCTGGAAATTTCGGCTTTGCTAGCACATTGCTCGATACGCTCAAAAAGCATAATAACAAGTGCCCCGTGATGCTCAGCAGTAGTATTCAGGCTACGCTTGCAGGTCGTTTCGGCAATAGTGAATATGGCCGTAGCAAAAAAGCTGGCGAAGAACTGTTCTTTGAATACGGTAAAGAAAACGGCGTGCGTGTGCTGGTTTATCGTTTCCCGAACTTGTTCGGCAAGTGGTGCCGCCCGAACTACAACAGCGCCGTGGCAACCTTCTGCAATAACATCGCAAACGACTTGCCCATTCAGGTGAATGATCCGAATGTGGACATGGAATTGCTCTATATTGACGACTTGGTTGCTGAAATGATTGCTGCCCTGCAGGGTGGCGAACACCATGCCGAATTTGATGGTGTAGAAACCATTCTGAAAGATGACGGCAGATACTGCGCTGTTCCGACGGTCCACAAGATTAAACTCGGTGAAATCGTTGATTTGCTGAACGTGTTCCATAACCAGCCGAATACGTTGGTGATGCCGGAAATCCCGAACAATAGCTTTGCGAAGAAGCTTTATTCCACTTACTTGAGCTACTTGCCCAAAGAAAAGGTTTGTTTCCCGCTCAAGATGAACGTGGATGCTCGCGGTAGCTTCACTGAACTTTTGAAGACAGTGAATTGTGGTCAGTTTAGCGTGAATGTGTCTAAGCCGGGAATCACCAAGGGTGAACATTGGCACCACACTAAGTGGGAATTCTTTATCGTGGTTAGCGGTCGCGCCCTGATTCAGGAACGCAAGATTGGCACTGACGAATTGATTGAATTCGAAGTGAGCGGCGAAAAGATTGAAGCAGTTCACATGTTGCCTGGCTATACTCACAACATCATTAACCTCTCTGATACTGAGAATTTGGTAACTGTCATGTGGGCTAACGAATCTTTCGACCCCAACCATCCCGATACCTTCGGCGAAAAGGTAGCGCTATAGGGGTTGTTCTTATGGAAATTAGGACAAAAAAAGAATTAAAGTTCGTTATAAATGCCGATAGAATAATGAATGGTTGTTTTGGTGGGGGAATTCTCTGCAAAATAAAGCTTCTTTTGTTTCCTAATTATATAATTTCTTTCCTGAAAGAAATGCGTATAGTCTCTTATTACAAACATCAAAAAGGTGTTTTGAATAAAATCTTTTTAGGAGTACATTACGCAAGGTATCGTAAATTGGGATTGAAACTAGGCTTTTCTATAGGATATGATTCTCTTGGTTATGGGGTTGTTATTCCTCATTATGGTACGATTGTAATTGGTGGTTCTAATCGAATTGGAAATTATGCAGTTCTTCATACATCAACTTGCATATCCGATAATGGCAAAAATATTGGAGATGGTTTATATTTGTCTACAGGAGCAAAGATTACATCTAAGGTAAATTTGGGTAATGGAATTTCCATCGGAGCCAATTCTTTGGTAAATAAAGACTGTGTAGAGGATAATGTTTTACTTGCAGGAATGCCCGCGAAGGTTATTCGCCAATCTGAAATATGGTATATTAGGGATTCTTTTGATAAAAAAGTAGAAAGAATTGAGGAGCTGAAAAAACAATATGGAATTTAAAACAGACTACAGTGATGTGAAATTCGCCAATAACGGCAAGCTTAAACTTTTGATTATCGTGGGTACTCGCCCTGAAATCATTCGCCTTGCAGCCGTTATCGACAAATGCCGTAAGTACTTCGATTGCATCTTGGCGCATACGGGTCAGAACTATGACTACAATTTGAATGGCGTGTTCTTTAAGGACTTGAGCCTCAAGGATCCTGAAGTCTATATGGATGCAGTGGGCGATGACTTGGGCGCAACTGTGGGTAACATTATCAATTGCAGCTACAAGCTGATGGTTGCTTGCAAACCCGATGCTATGCTTATTCTTGGCGATACCAACAGCTGCCTTTCTGCTATTCCGGCAAAGCGCTTGCACATTCCTATCTTCCATATGGAAGCCGGTAACCGTTGCAAGGATGAATGTCTGCCCGAAGAAACCAACCGTCGCATCGTTGATATCATTAGCGATGTGAATATGGCATATTCTGAACATGCTCGCCGTTATTTGGCTGATTGTGGCTTGCCCAAGGAACGTACCTATGTGACGGGCAGCCCTATGGCAGAAGTCTTGCACAAGAATTTGGCTTCTATCGAGGCTAGCGATATTCATGCTCGTCTTGGCCTTACCAAGGGCAAGTACATTTTGCTGAGCGCCCACCGCGAAGAAAATATTGATACTGAAAAGAACTTCAATAGCCTCTTTACGGCTATCAACAAGATGGCTGAAAAGTACGATATGCCGATTCTTTACAGCTGTCATCCGCGTAGCCGCAATCGTCTTGCTGCTAGTGGCTTTAAGCTTGACAAGCGTGTGATTCAGCATGAACCTCTCGGCTTCCATGATTACAACTGCTTGCAGATGAACGCTTTTGCCGTCGTTAGCGATAGCGGTACGCTTCCTGAAGAAAGTTCTTTCTTTACGAGTGTCGGCCACCCGTTCCCGGCTGTGTGTATTCGTACCAGTACTGAACGCCCCGAAGCAATCGACAAGGCATGCTTCTTTATCGCAGGCATTGACGAAAAGTCTCTGTTGCAGGCTGTCGATACTGCCGTCACGATGAACGCTAATGGTGATTACGGCATCCCTGTGCCGGACTACGTTGAAGAAAATGCCAGCACGAAGGTTGTGAAAATCATTCAGAGCTACACCGGCATCGTTGATAAAATGGTCTGGCGAAAGTACTAATAATTTGACTGATACAAGAAATGGTCCCAAGGGGACCTTTCTTGTATCTTATAGAGATTGTATAAAATCTGTTCCCTAAAAGTGTATATGAAAGAATCTTTGGATGTTGTATTCTGTCATCTTTTGCGATTTGCATTGGGCGTGTCTCAGGTTTTTCCGTACAAGCCAACAGAAGAAGAATGGCAAAAACTTTTTAAAATGGCGAAACAACAGACCGTACAAGGAGTATTTTTCAATGCCATTTCTCGATTGCCCGTAGAACAACGACCGCCTCGCCGGTTAACCATGCATTTATCATTTATTACAGAGGCGATTCGTGGAAAAAATCGTCAAATGAACCAGGAATCGGCTCGTTATACACAGCTATTTGACGGACAAGGCGTTCAATGCATTGTTCTAAAAGGCCAAGCGAACGCACGTTTATACCCTGACCCACTGTCAAGGCAGGCTGGAGATATTGATATCTGGGTGCCAGGCGGCTATGATAAGGTGGAACATTTGCTGCTTGATATGGGGCTTATTTCTGGACGTAAAGATTCGTATAAAGAATCTCGCCATATTAGTTTTCGCAATGAGAATGACATAGAAATCGAGATTCATCATAGACCTACGGAAAGTTTGTTTAGGAACAAGGAACTCCAAGAAGTTCTCTTCACTGAATTGAAAAATTCAACACTTGTACCCGAGGGGTTTTATTCGCCGAGCATTCGTTTTGCGTTGATAATGCAGTTGCAACACCTATATTATCATTGTGTCAATGAAGGCGTTGGGTTTCGTCACTTTATGGATTACTTTATATTGCTTACGCATTCAAGTGATGATGATCGAAAGTTCGTATGGGGTAAAATAAGGCAATTTGGCTTGACGAGGGCTTGTGCGGGAATAATGTGGGTCCTTGAAAAAACGTTTGGTCTCTCGCGCGAAATGATGCTCTGTGCTCCGGATGAGAAAAGAGGATTGCGTTTATACAAGAACACCATAATCGGTGGAAATTTCGGACGAAATAATCCGCAAAAAAAGAAGGAATCGCATTCGCTGAAGCATTGGCTTTACAAAAGAAAATGTTCGCTCAGTTGGTTCTCTTTTGATCCACTAAACACCGTTCTACAAGAAATCCAATATTGGAAAGATACAATTTCTCTTATTCCAGAGAGAATAAAACGTCGAAAAATGTTCTTATGAAATATTCCTGTGTATCTCTTGCAGGGTGTTGCTATGCAAAGGTTACAAAATGTTTTTTTGCGGTTCCTAGTGGTGGCCGTACCCGTTGGGGTTGTTCTTCTGCCAGTTCCAGGAGTCGCGGCACATGTCCTCGATGCCGTACTGGGCCCTCCAACCGAGTTCCTTGAACGCCTTTTCGGGGTTGCAGTAACAGGTGGCAATGTCTCCTGCACGGCGTGGCTTGATGCTGTAGGGAACCTTCACGTTGTTTACCTTTTCAAAGGCTTTCACAACGTCTAAAACAGAATAGCCATGACCTGTGCCCAAATTGTAGATGGCGAGACCGCACTTGTTTTCGATTGCCTTGAGGGCGCTTACGTGACCCGAGGCGAGGTCGCAAACGTGAATGTAGTCGCGCACGCCGGTTCCATCGGGGGTGTCGTAGTCGTTGCCGAACACGCCCAGTTCTTTACGGATGCCAACGGCAGTTTGCGTGATGTAGGGCATTAAGTTGTTCGGAATTCCGTTGGGGTCTTCGCCGATTTTCCCGCTCGGGTGTGCGCCGATGGGGTTAAAGTAGCGGAGCAAGACCACGTTCCATTCGGGGTCTGCCTTCTGCACGTCAATGAGCACCTGTTCCAGCATGGACTTGGTTTGTCCGTAAGGGTTGGTGATGGCGCCCTTCGGGCAGTTCTCGGTAATAGGAATTTCGGCAGGGTTGCCGTACACGGTTGCCGACGACGAGAAGATGATGTTCTTCACGCCGTTGTTGCGCATGGCGTTGAGCAACACGAAGGTAGCGTTCATGTTGTTTTCGTAGTATTCCAGCGGCTTGGCTACAGATTCGCCGACAGCCTTGAGACCGGCAAAATGAATGCAAGCGTCAAAATGGTTTTCCTTGAAGATCTTGTCCATGGCAGCGGCATCGCGGGCGTCTGCCTTGATAAAGGGAATTTCTTGACCGACGATTTCAGCAACTCGACGCAGAGATTCATCGCAGGAGTTCACCAGGTTGTCGACAGCGACAACGGAGTGGCCTTTTTTGTAAAGTTCAACAATTGTATGCGATGCAATATATCCGGCGCCACCTGTCAACAAGACGTTCATAATAAATCCTTCTTTAATTTGTTCTTTTGGGGCTAAATATAATAATAAAGCAGTCCTATATATGGTTCTAGTTCTGCCAGATGAATTACGGGGTTTTAGGGGCGGAGCCCTTAGGCGAAGGGGTAGCGAGCTACTGCGCAAACGCAGTGCGAGCGAGGGGAAGACTTGCCCCTCCAGTCCATTAGCATTTGGCTATGACTTGGCCGTTGATTTGCGAGGAATGGACTTCCACGTTTTTCCATATAACGCAGTTTTGAATGTTCGCGTTTTTGATGACGCTGTTGTCGCCGATGGTCACGTTGGGGCCGATGGTACTGTTCTCGATGATTACGTTCATGCCGATGTTGCATGGGGGAATCAGCTTGACGTTGTTCATGGACTTGTTGTGGCTGACGACGTGGCAGATGTTGTTGAGCTTGGGCCTGTTCTGCAGTAGCCAGGTGTTGGTCTGAATTAGCGTTTCGGGGAGTCCGCAGTCCAGCCATTCTTTTACGGGGGCGGTGCGGAATTTGCAGCCCTGTTCAATCATCATCTGGAGTGCGTCGGTCAGCTGGAATTCTCCGCGGGTGCGGATGTCGTTGCTGATCAGGTGCTGGAGCGCCTTTTTGAGTTCCTTGACGTCTTTGATGTAGTAGATTCCGACGATAGCCTCGTCGCTTACGAATTCTTGAGGTTTTTCGACTAGGCGTTCGATTTGCCTGCTCGCATTGGTGACGGCTACGCCAAAGCGGCGCGGGTCCTGGACCTTGTAGGTGTAAAGGACGTTCTCGGTGGCGTTCGCGAGGCTCTGGATGTCTGCGTCGAAGAGCGTGTCGCCTAGGATGATGAGCAGCGGTTCGTCGTCATTCACGTAGGGGAGTGCAAGGCTGATGGCTTGCCCCAGGCCTTGCGGGTCGCTTTGGAGTACTGTGCGTGTGTTGCCCCATTCGCGCTTTGCCTTGAGGTATTCGTCCATCTTCTCGGCCTTGTATCCGGTAATGAAGATGGTTTCGGTGGGCTTGAGCGGGAGGGTGTCTTCTACAATCCAGTCAATGATAGTCTTGCCGCCCACGGGCAATAGGCACTTGGGCAGGTTGTTGGTGTAGGGGCGCATGCGCTCGCCCTTGCCGGCGACTGGCAGAATGACTTTCATTTCCTTCTTATCCTCGATAATTTGTCACAAAATGGAGGGGGATGCACAAAGATAATAAAATTGTATGCTTTTGTTTGGCGGGGAGGGGAGTCTGTCCGCTCGATCCAGGTGTATCGCGTGGACGGGAATTCGCCCACCCACCCGCCCTGTTGAGGGCGTATTATGACGCGGATGTGGATGCCTGGGAAATCTGGTGAACTTGCCGCTAGATTGTCTTCCCGGGCTTGACCCGGGATCTCCTTTATTATGCAAAAAAGGAAGATTGGACAAAAAAGTGGCTGTTTGGTAAAACCGAACAACTGGTTTAGTTGCTTTTTGGGGGAAGGAGGCCTTTTCTATGGCGAGGAAATCTTCCCCACCCACCCAACCCTGTTGAGGGGGGTGTATGGCAGGGGTGGGAATGCTAAGGATTGCTGGTGAACCTGTCGACGGATTGTCTTCCCGGGCTTGCCAATAGCCACTTGCAGCTTTGCTGCTTAGAGTACCTTGGCATAATACTAACCGAACAAAGTTCGGAGTATTATGAAGCCAAGTTACATCGGTGGCTGTGTTGTCATAATAAATTGGTAGCGGCACTAAAGTGCCGAGCCACACAGAGGATATGGTCCTCGGAACGGGGAAGCCGGGATCTCCTTTGATGAGTGGAAAAATGTAAAATTATTCCAAAATGGAATAATTTCATTGAAATTTGAATAAAAATTATATATATTATTCCAAAATGAAATAAATCCATTTTTACTAAAGGACTGAAAATGAAATAATAGGAGTCGTTATGCCGCAAGCAGTGCAACCGTGGGAATACGGAACAAGCCAAAAGAACGCTCCCGTTTGTTCATAACGAACAAAAAGGTTTGCTTGCTATAGATCAACGGCCTCCAAAAGGAGGTGTACAACTTAGGTTGTACATTTATCCGCAGGAACAAGTCCGGATAATCCACCTGACGTCTATTGGCGATAAACAATCGCAACAAAAGGACATTAAGGCTGGACATCAGTTTATCCAAACGCTATGAAGCGACATGCAACCCACCCCTCAGGAGATCAACATGGACCAGAGAATATCGACCATATCAGATTTAATGAACGAAATGGGAGTTGAAAAAGAGACTGTAAAACAAGTAACGGAAAACATCAAGAACTACAGCATTAGTCAAAACCTGACAATCCTCCGAGCCAAGGCGAATCTTTCTCAATCCGAAATGGCAAAGAAAATGAAGACATCCCAGTCTTTCATTTCTAAGCTGGAAAGTGCAAGCAACGATCAAATTAAAGTTGATGATATGTGCACGTTCTTGGCTACACTTGGCTACGAAACGACCATTACTATTTCTAAACCGCAAAATATCGCACAAAAAATCAAGGCGAGTTACTGTCAGTTAGTCGATTTGGTGAAAGAACTGCAAAAGTACGCCGTCAACGATGACGCTATCCTTGAAGGCATTGCCAGTTTTGAAATTGAAGCGACGCAAAATATGCTGAATTTGGCATCGATGCTTATTGAAAGTTCTTCTGCAAAACTTGACAAAATTCACCCGCGTCAGGAACCTCAGATTATTCTACAGAACGAGAATGTGAATAAACCCAAAAAGGTTCTTGCTTCGGTATAATATCAAAAAGAGTGACGTGTTAAAAAAAGATGCTCGTAACGAGCATCTTTTTTATATCAAAGATTATTTCTTTATGCTTTTTGCGTTAGGGATCGAAGCCCGAAGGGCCGGGAGGGCCGCTGGTGTCCCGCGCTCGGCACTCTAGGCGGAAAAATTGCGGCCCCGGAACGTGTCCGGGTAAAATCCATGCCGCAATTTTATGCCGCGAGAGCCCGCCCCTGTGCAGCAGGGAACGCCTTTTATATGTTTTTGACTCCTTTTTCTGCCCGAAAATGAAATCCGGCTTGTTTTTAACGACTACATAATCTATATTCAAATTATGGCCGACAAGTACAAAATACCTTACGTGAACATGTGCATCCGTCTTTTTGCGCGGCGTTTCCAAATGACGCTTCAGGGGGCGGCTGATTACCTGTGCAAGTTTAAGGGAATTCGGTTTCTAGATGACTGCTATCCTTCGGAACATCTTCTGCCTGTGGAAGATGCCTTGGACGACCTTGTCGCCGTCTGCAAAAATAACGGTGGGTCCATTGGATGATTCTGTATCATGGGACCAATTCTGACTTTTCCCAAATTAATCTGGGGAAGGGCCCATTGCAGATGACGGAGTTGCCTATTTGTTGAATTTGTACGAAGAAGGCCTGCGGACTTTGGAAGAACTAGCAAAGGAACTTGAATACAAGGACCTGAACAATCAGTTCTGCTTTTTGACGGATCGTGCAATTTCTCTTTTGCATCGGGTAAAATAATGACGGCAGCTCAAAGCGAATCTCTCGTATCAAAAATTGTCGAGAAAAACGTTCAGCTTTTGATGAACGAGTTCTCCTTGGATTTGGAGTCCGCTTTTGCCTTCATATACAAGACGAAGGTGTTCGAGTCATTGAACGCGCCTGACACGGGATTGCGTGCCCGTAGCGCCGATTATATTTACGAACTTGTGCGCGAAGAATTTTTAGCTAAACGGTAGTTTTTGCGTTAGGTCTCCAGCCACTCGCGACTATGCCGCTTAGTGGCTATGGTTCCCTTTAGGGGAGATCGAAGCCCGTAGGGCCGGGAGGGCCGCTGGTGTCCCGCGCTCGGCCCTCTAGGCGGGTGAAAAGGGAATGTGCAGCTGGAAGCGCTCGTTTTTTTTTACAAACCTTGCAATCAATAGATTGCACAATTTTCGATTTTAGTGTCTAGATTTGTTTTTTGAAAAATGTATATTGGGGGCAATTATGGCTTTACCTATTAGCAACATACCGATCTTGACGGGCGCGGCTGCGGAGTCCTTCGTGGAAAATGCGGAGATTGCCGAGCAGAACCGTGGCTCTATCGACTTTTCCCGGCAGATTGCCGAGTGGAAAGGTTTTGAAACGCGCAATGCGGAACGTATCGCTAAGCTGAGGGCCGAAGGCAAATGGCCTTTCTAACTTAGGCAGGCAACTTCCGTGGGAAAAGCGCGACCTGATTTATCCTGCCGTACTTATTGGTCGTCTTGGGGTGAACAATTCCTTCAAGAACAGGCGTGTCGGCAGCGTTGCATACGCGTATGATGTATTTCGACCTGATGCTGCTTTCGAATTAGGATGGGGTGCCTCGGGTGTTGACTCCTGTGGTTTGTAATTCTATATTTAGGCTATGGCACTTGAAATCAGACCTATACCGACCTTGAAGGGGCAAGAAGCCCTTGCGTTCGCCCTGGCGGCCGAACGCGCTACAAAGGTGCGCGGAAAGCAGGACTTTCCCGAGCGAATTCGGAAGGCTGATTTGATTTTGAAAGAGGCCGGATTCATTTGATTTGAATTTCGATTTGGTAGCGGAGGACTGTCATGCGGATTATTTCATCGGAATTTAGGCAAATGCTGAAAAAGAGCGACGTGTTCGCCCTGTTTTCGCGTTCTCGCAAGCCCGACCATTCCAAGCTGGACAAAGAAGTCGAGCAGTTCGAGAAGTGGATTGCCGATGAGCACGCAATAGACCGACGTTTGCTGCTAGAGGCATCTGGCAAATAGCTTCTTATTAAGCCCAAATACGACGAAGGCCGCATCTTCGTGTATCAAGTTATCTAGGGCCGAAAGCCCTTTTCTATGGCGAGGAAATTCTCCCTACCCACCCAACCCAACGCTTATCGTGGGCACGGGATTTCGCTTGCCTACCCGCCCCTTTGCGGGGAATATGGCGTGGGGAGGGGTTGCAGTCAGAATGTCTTCTCGGGCTTGCCAATAGCCACTTGCAGCTTTGCTGCTTAGTGGATATGGTCCTCGGAACGGGGAAGCCGGGATCTCCTTTGATGAGGGCGAATGAAGCGCTTGTTAATTCGGAAAATTCGAAATTACAAAAAAAAATCAGGGGATTTGACAAAAAAGTGGTCGTTCGGATAAACCGAACAACCTGTTGCTTTGCTAGTGCTGCTTGCTGTACATTGCTTGATTATCGGTGATTTCTGGAGTGGGGCGCTTTATGTGGCGTTCTTTATATCCCTTTTCGCTATGGTGCATAATTATTTCCGATTTAGGGAGTACTATATTGCGCAGATATATGCTTCGTTAACTGCAGTCTGATTTGCAAGAGTGCTTCCGCGTTAGGGATCGAAGCCCGAAGGGCCGGGAGGGCCGCTGGTGTCCCGCGCTCGGCACTCTAGGCGGAAAAATTGCGGCGTGAGGCCGCAATTTTATGCCGCGAGAGCCCGCCCCTGCGTAGCAGGGAACGCCCGTGAGTGGGTGACTTGTTAATTCCACTCCTTCTTTTTTAGGGTTTTCAAATAGTTCTGCTTCAAATCTTTCCTGTTGCCGAAGAATGCCATTTCTGACTTTGAGAAAAGGTTGCTTTCAAGTTTCAGGTTTATAAGTTCCATCGTGCAAATAAAGTCTGCGACTTGGAATAATCTGTAATCGGATGGCATCACTTTTCGAAAAATCGGATTGGGCAACAGAGCGTTAAATACGGACGATAAAAGCTTGCTTACTTCAACTTGTCCGTTGTCGTAGTAAATTTTGACATCGTCAAAAGTGAGAAATTCATCATAATGACTTCTTAAAAATGAAGAAATTTGCTTTGAAAGTTTGCCTGTTGCTTCTACAGAATCTTTGATGTGCTTTTTTTCGATAGAGAAGCATTTATATTGAATCCCTGCAGAACGAATAAACGCCATCATTTTGTTGAAAATACGTCTCCGTTCAACGATACTCAAGTCTTTGTAAATTTCTTCCTTGCGGATAATTGGGCCGGTATGGATGCAAAGATTATCTAGTCCGAGATATGACAATTCCGTGTCAAGACGGTGGACGTTTTCCTGAATGTCGATATCCTGCTTATGGAACACCATTGTTATTATGTAGTACGGAGAATGTGGGCTGTATTCGCCAAAGTCCCCCGATTCATCGATGAAAACGCTTAGTTCCTTCAAGATTCTCTCCACAAAAAAAGCGAGGAACTTCCTCGCCAGAGATGGACCTGGGTCTTTCGACCAGCCCAATAAGAATATACTTAATTATAAGCCAAATGTCAATAGGTTGAACGAATAAAGATGATCATTTTACGTCCGCGTTAGGCCTCCAGCCACTTGGCAGATCGAGAGGGGTTTCTAGTACGTCAGCCCGTAGCCGTACGGGTATAATCCCTTTTTGCCGTCACCGACGTTGATCGGAATTTGCTTGGCGTCTTTGGGCCAGGTGTGGGGGAGCTTGCCGGTGGGCTTTACCTTGCCGTAGAGAACGTCTGCGACACCTGCGCCTTCGCTGCCGGGGAGCCATGCCACGACAAAGGCGTCGGCGGTCTTGATGAACGAGGTGATGGGGAGCGGGCGGCCGGTGATGAGCACGACGGCGACTTTGTGGCCGGCTTTTTGCCAGGCCTTGATCTGCGTAATATATTCGTCGGTGCTGTTGAAAGACATGTCGGTGCGGTCTTCTTTGAAGATGATTTTGTTGTTGAAGTCATCGCCGCGGTAGTCGCCGAACCATTCGGCGTAGGGGACTTCGCCGACAACGTACACGATGGTGCCTGCTTCTTCGGCGGTTTCAACGCGTGAGCCTTTTGCGACTTCGTCGAATCCGGCTTGAATCGAGGTGGCTCCGGGGACTTCGTCGAGGGTGCCTTGCCAGCCGAGCGTCCAGGCGCCGCATTGCAGGCCGGTATTGTTGGCGTGGCTGCCGGTTACAAAAACTTTGCTGTTGGTATCCAGCGGAAGAACCTTGTTGTTCTTGAGGATGACGAGGCTTTTTTGAACGGCTTCGCGGGCGAGTTGACGGTGTTCTTTGCTACCGATGTTCTTGGTAACGCCGACGTAAGCGGCAGGGCCCTTGGGGTTGTCGATTCGGCCAGCGCGGATTTTGGCGCGCAATATTCTGCGGCAGGCGTCTTTGATGCGGTCTTCGCTAATGTTCCCTTCGGCAAGGAGTACCTTCATGGTCTTGACAAAGTTGTGTACCGATTGCGGAACCATGGCCATGTCGAGGCCTGCGTTAATGGAAGCGCGAATGGCGTCTTTCGAAGACATGTCGGTGACTTCGCCGGCGAAGTAGTTGCCTGCAGCGCCTGGCGTCGTGGAATGTTCGATGCCTTCCCAGTCAGCAATCACGTAGCCGTCAAAGGCGAGTTCCGTCTTGAGAACGCCTGTGAGCAGGGTAGAATCGATGTGCTGGTGGATTTCGTTCACTTGGTTAAAGCTTGCCATGACGCTCAAAGCGCCTTGTTCGATGGCGGCTTCGTAGGGCGGCAGGTATTTTTTGTAGAGGTCCTTTTTAGAGATGATGGCGTTGCCGCGGTCGTAGCCTTTTTTGGTGGCGCCATCGCCGATAAAGTGCTTGATGGTGGTAATCACGCGCCATTCGGCATCGTTATGGTCGCCTTGTTGCCCGCGCACGAATGCGGCCCCCAGGCTCACGGCGAGTTCGGGGTCTTCGCCAAAGCCTTCGTAGACGCGGCCCCAGCGTTCATCTTGCGGTACAGTGATGGCGGGTGCGAAATTCAAGTCAATGTGGGCGGCCCACATTTCTTCGGCGACGGCTTGCCCGATTCTGCGTACAAGCGCTGAGTCGCGGGTGGCGCCGAGACCAATGTTGTGCGGGAATATGGTTGCCCCTTTTACGTCGGCGACGCCGTGCACGTTGTCTTTGCCGTAGGTGGCAGGGATTTTTTGACTCCAGGCGCTCTTGTAGAAATCGGCGGTGTAGGCACCGCCGCCTTCGAGGGCGGAACCGCAAACGCCTTCGCCACAGTTGAGCTTGGGAACTTTCGCTTGCGTCATCTGGGCGATCATGTCGTCAATGGTCATGCCCGCCATGATTTCGTCGAGTCTATTTTCGATGGGGTCGCGCTTTAAGGTAATGTTGTCGTATTTCTTTTGACCAGGGGCAACGCTGAGCGTTTCGGGGAGGAACCCCGCCTTGCGCACAATGATGCTTTGGTCTTTCTTGGCGTTGCCGAGCTTGAAGGCTCCCTTGTCGTTCGTGAGCGTTCGGGCGTTTGCGAGCAAGTTCGGGAGAGTCCTGACGGTGACGGCGGCGTCCTTGACGGGTGCCCCCGATTCGTCGACGACGTTGCCCGTAATGGCTGCCTGCGAAAAACCGTAGGCGGCAACGGCGAAAAGAGCGATTTTAGAAAAATTCATAATAATACCTTCCAAGGTAAATTTACATACAAAAGGCTTTTGCCGGAAAAAGAACTTGCGAATTCTCGTGTACATAAGAAAACGGCCTTATTTCACGAGGAAATAAGACCGAATCTTGTGCCGGGCTTGTCCGGCGTCTTATAACGCGCTTCGGCGCGTCATGTGCGGAGTGCGAATTACAGCGCGTAAAATTACAATGCGTCGATGACGGCGTTGAATTCCGCTACCGGGCGCATCCACTTCTTTAAGAGATTAGCCTTCGGCAGGTAATAGCCGCCGATATCAGCGGGTTTGCCCTGCTGGTTGGCAAACGCGGCGACGATTTCGGCTTCGCGGGCCTTCAAGGCGTCGGCGACCGGGGCGAACTTGGCTGCAAGTTCGGCGTCGTCCTTCTGGGCGGCAAGAGCCTCGGACCAGTAGAGCGCCAAGTAGAAGTGTGAGCCGCGGTTGTCGAGTTCGCCGATCTTGCGGGCCGGCGTGCGGTTGAATTCGAGAATCTTGCCGTTCGCCTCGTCCAGCGTGTCGGCGAGAACTTTCGCCTTCTTGTTGCCGTCCTTGAGGGCGACCTGTTCGAAGGCGGGCACCAGCGCGAAGTATTCGCCGAGGGAATCCCAGCGGAGGTAGTTTTCGGCGAGGAACTGCTGCACCTGCTTGGGGGCAGAACCACCTGCACCTGTTTCGTAGAGGCCACCGCCCGCCATCAAGGGCACGATGCTGAGCATCTTTGCAGAGGTTCCGACTTCGAGAATCGGGAAGAGGTCGGTGAGGTAGTCGCGCATCACGTTGCCGGTTACGCCGATGGTATCGAGACCAGCCTTCGCGCGCTTCATGGTTTCGACAATCGCCTTGCGCGGGCTCATGATCTTGATGTCGAGGCCGTTCAAATCGTGTTCGGGCAGGTAGGCTTCGACCTTCTTCTGGATTTCGCGGTCGTGAGCGCGTTCCGGGTCGAGCCAGAAAATCGCCGGCGTGTTGCTGAGGCGGGCGCGCGTCACGGCGAGTTTCACCCAGTCGCGCACCGGAGCGTCCTTGGCCTGGCACATGCGGAAAATGTCACCTGCTTCAACATTCTGCTGCAAAAGGACTTCGCCCTTGCTGTTGACGGCGCGGATAATGCCCTTGCCTTTAGCGACAAAGGTCTTGTCGTGGCTGCCGTATTCTTCGGCGCCCTGGGCCATGAGGCCCACGTTCGGCACAGTGCCCATGGTCTTCGGGTCGAATGCGCCGTTCTGTTTGCAGAATTCAATCGTCTCGTCGTAAATGCCGGCGTAGCAGCGGTCCGGAATGCAGGCGACAACTTCTTGCAGTTTGCCTTCCTTGTTCCACATGCAGCCGGAATTGCGAATCATCGCAGGCATCGAGGCGTCGATAATCACGTCGCTCGGCACATGCAGATTCGTAACGCCCTTGGCAGAATCCACCATGGCGAGGTCCGGACCCGCAGCAAGAGCGGCGTCAATGGCTGCGCGAACTTCGGCTTCCTTCGCATTGCCTTCCAGGCGCTTGTACAAATCACCCAGACCGTTGTTGGCATCGATGCCGAGTTCCTTGAACAAGTCGGCATACTTCGTGAATACATCCTTGAAGAACACGCGCACGAATGCACCGAACAGCACCGGGTCAGAGACCTTCATCATGGTAGCCTTCAGGTGCACCGAGAACAGCAGGCCCTTCGCCTTCGCTTCGGCCATCGCATTCGCGATAAACTTTTCGAGCGATGCCATGCGCATGACGGTCGCATCGATGATTTCGCCCTTCAGGAGCGGCTTTGCGGCACGGAGTTCCGTGACTTCGCCTGCTTCATTGACAAATTCAATCTTGAACGTGTCGGCGTCGGCCATGGTGATGGACTTTTCGTTGCCGTAAAAGTCGTCGGCCTGCATGCTTGCCACATGCGTCTTTACAGAAGTGTTCCAGTTGCCGTTGCTGTGCGGGTTGTTGCGGGCAAAGTTCTTTACGGCCTTGGGAGCGCGGCGGTCGGAGTTGCCCTGGCGAAGCACCGGGTTCACGGCGGAGCCCTTCACCTTGTCGTACTTGGCACGGATTGCCTTCTCTTCGTCGTTCGCCGGAGCGTCCGGATAGTCGGGCACATCGAAACCGTTCTTCTGGAGTTCGGCAATGGCGGCCTTGAGCTGCGGCACAGAAGCCGAAATGTTCGGGAGCTTGATGATGTTTGCATCCGGTTCAAGCGTAAGCTTGCCGAGGAATTCCAGGTCGTCGCTCGCCTTGCCAAAAGCAGCCAGAATGCGGCCCGGCAACGAGATGTTCTTGGTTTCCACATCGATATCGGCGGCCTTTGCAAAGCCGCGGACGATGGGGAGCAGGGATTGAGTCGCCAGGAACGGCGACTCGTCAGTCAGAGTATAGTAAATCTTGGTATTCATACGAATACAAAGATAGAAATTTCAGGGCAATCCCCGGCTCGCCGGGGTGGGCTGTACTCGCTAATGAAAAATTCTGTTGTTTGCTTAATTGTGGACTACAATTTCTGTAAAATTTTTCTTTAATTTCTTGCGAAAACCTTCATTTTTGTGCAAATGTGGACTAAAATACGCGCAAAAGTTGTCCGTGGACTACGAAAAAAGTGCTTTTGTTTGACCGCAACCTCTATAAATAAGGTAGATTTAAAACGAATGTGCGGGTGTGCTCGCAAAATGAGGATGCTATGAGTGTTTGGAAGTTGCCTGCGCCGGTCATGGGCGCGTTCGGTTTGATGTTTGCGGTGTCGTCGTATGCGGCGGATTATGTTCCCCCTTCGACGGCGGTTTCGAAGATTAATTCTTATCGCGGCTATTCGGAACTGACGAAGGCGGCGTCTGGCATGGACATTGACCAGTATACCTACAACATGACCACGTGGCAAATTAGCAACGGCGGTTTTTACAAGGCGATGGCCGACAAGTACAAAAGTGCTTATTCCGGCGGGCAAAAGTCGGAATGGCGAGCCAAGGACGGCGGCGACTTAGCGACGATTGACAACAATGCAACCATCCAAGAAATTCGTTTATTGGCTCTCCGGTATAAGGAGACAACGAATTCCAACTACAAGGCGGCTTTCAAGACGAGTTTTAACAAGGCCGTGAATTTTTTGCTGACCATGCAGCGCTCCAAGGGTGGGCTTCCACAGGTGTGGCCCAAGCGTGGCAATTACAGCGACCAGATTACGCTGAACGATAACGCCATGATCCGCGCGATGGTCACGATGATGGACATTGCAAACAAGACTTCGCCTTTCGATAGCGACATCATTGACGATGCAACCCGCAGCAAAATGCAGGGCGCGATGGACAAGGCGATTGATTACTTGCTCAAAGCGCAGATTGTAAACAACGGAAATTTGACGGTGTGGTGCGCCCAGCATGACACGAACAGCCTCGCTCCGGTGGGAGCCCGCGCTTACGAACTCCCGAGCAAGTCCGGTAACGAATCAATGGGCGTGGTGTGGTTCCTAATGAATTGGCCGGAACAGACCGAAGCAATTCAGAAGGCGGTCAAAGGGGCCATTGCCTGGTACAAGAAAAACAAGCTGAAAGACAAAGCCTTTAGCAAGACTGCCGGTGTAGTCGACAAGGCGGGCTCTTCGTTGTGGTTCCGCTTTTACGAGGTGAATAGCGACGACTACTTTTTCTGCGACCGCGACGGGGCCAGCACCAAGACGCAGGATTTTATGAAGATCAGCGAGGAACGCCGCACGGGTTACCAGTGGGCAGGCGACTACGGCAGTGCAATCCTTTCGACGGAAGCCGCTTATTTAGAAGCGCTTGAAAAGATGTCTGGCACCTACGTTCCGCCTCCGCCGCCGGCAGTACTTTGCGGGAGCGATACCTGCAAGACATTCATCGATGGCGTGAACTTTGTAGACATCAAGGGCGCTAAAGAAGCGACCAACACGGGCTTTGTGGGCGAGGGCTACGCCAATGTAGACAACGAAACGGGTAGCTACGTAACTTACGGCGTGACCGCCGCGAAAAAGGGCGAATACGATTTGACAATCCGCTTTGCAAACGGTGGCTCGGGCGCTCGCGGCTACGACATCTACGTGGGCGATGTGCTATTAGTTCAAGGGGTGAGCATGGGCTCTACTGGTGGCTGGACCACTTGGGAGGCACAAACCATTAAGGTGCCGCTCGAAAAGGGCTACAGCGAACTCAAGTTTGTGAGCGCCTCGAAAGATGGCATGGCAAACATCGATTACGTGGGCTGGATGAACGCTGACTTGTACGCCGGCGAAAAGGATATCGGTGGAACGACCGTGATCGGGGGCCGCGCCGTGCAGGCTGTTCCGGCAAATGCTGCCGCCCGCTACTATGTAGACTTTGGTAGCCGCGACAGCGCCGCCGGCGTGTACCTGAAAAAAGCAAACGGGAAGGTTTTTAAAGTGAATGGAGTAAAGAGGTAGTATGTTGAATAGTATTGCATCAAAAATCTGTCTACTTGCGACATTTGGGCTCGCAATTTCTGCCTCCGCAGTCGAAAAAAAGAAAATCGATTTCGTGGTCGGTGTCGATGGCGACTTCAAGGCGGCCATGAGCAAGGCTGCGTCTTCGGGCGCGAGCGAATCGAACCATTTCGTCATCTTTTTCCCAGACGGCGAATACAACATCGGGAGCCTTACCGGCGACAGCAACCAGATGACGACTTTCACGGCGTCGAATACTTCGCTCGTGGGCCAGAGCGCCGACAAGACGGTTCTTTACAACAAGTCCATTAACGAAGGCATTAGCGTGACCGCGACTCTTAAGGTGAGCGCAAACAGCGTGTACATGCAAGACATTACGCTTTACAACAAGGCAAACTACGGGAATGAAGCCAACTGCGGCAGCGCCTGCCGCCACGACGCGCTCATGACCGTGGGCGACAAGCTTGTCTACAAGAACGTAAAGCTCCTGAGTACGCAGGATACCTATTACACCAAACTGAACAACAACAAGAAGGGCCGCAGCTACTGGGAAAACGGACAGATCGAAGGTACGGTCGACTTTATTTGCGGTGACGGCGATGTGTTCTTTGAAGGCACGAACCTGGTGATGCGCCGTAGCGGTGGCTACATTACCGCCTCGCAGAACAATACCGATTGGGGTTACGTGTTCAACAACACGACAATCACCGTGACGAACAATAGCTACAACGGAACATTCTACTTGGGCCGTTCCTGGGGAACCGCGAGAACGGTTTTCTTGAATACCAAGATGATTGCGCAGCCGACGGCTGAAGGCTGGCAGAAGAATATGAATTCGGCGCCCAAAGTCTTTGGCGAGTACAACAGCAAGGACGGCAACGGGAACCCCGTAAACACAAGCAAGCGCCGCACTTACTTTGACGGCAGTAAAGACGGTTCTACCGCCACGCTCAAGACGGTATGGGACGCAAACGATGCCGCCAAGTACACGCTTTCGAACGTGCTCAAGGGTAGCGACAACTGGGATCCGACCAAGTTGACGGCGCAGGTTTCTGCTCCGAAAATCGCGCAGGAAGGCGCCGAAATTGTCTGGGCCGACGACAATAACGCCCGCGCTTGGGTGGTGTTTGTAAACGGCAAGTACAAGGCGAATGTAGTCGCTCCGAGTTTTTCGCTTGAAGGCGTTGCCACGGGCTCCAAGATTACGGTGCGTGCAGCAAACAGCATGGGCGGTCTCGGCGCGTATTCCAACGAAGTCACGACGCTCGATGCGAATGCGACTTACTACAAAGTAACGCTTGGCGATGCAATCGGCGGCAAGGTGACGACAAACCTTTCGGGCGACAAGGTGGCCGAGGGCAAGACGGCGACCTTTACCGCAGTCCCGAATGCGGGCTGGGAATTCGCGGGCTGGAGCGGCAAGAGCGCAAGCCAGATTGATGCGAGCAAGGCTGCGGTTGAAATCGTCGCAGCGGGCGATATCGAACTCATTCCGAGTTTTATTGCCAAGGGAACGACCGTGTTCCAGGCGGAAGACGGTATCATTACGAACGCCGCAGCCGAAAGCAACAATGCGGGCTTTAACGGAAGTGCCTTCGTGAACTTTGCGGCCGGCGACTTGAGCATGATTCAAGTGCCCGTATATGCTGAAGTCGCGGGCGAGTATGAAGTTGTGGTGCGCTACGCCAACGGTAGCGGTAATGCGCGCAGCCTGGCGGCCGCGGCCCCGGGCGTGTGCACCGCCGGCATTGACGGCTGCAAGAGTGCCGAGTCACTGTCCTTTGCGGCAACCACGAATTGGACGACTTGGGAAACGCTTTCGTTCAAGGCGAAACTCGCCGAGGGCGCGGGCTACATGACGTTTGCGACCATAGGCGGTAACGATGGCCCGAACCTGGACCAGGTGGAACTCAAGTTGGTGAAGGCCGATGGAACGACTGTGATTCGCGGGCTTGCAACGCCGAGCCAGTCGCTCACTCCGACAACTCGCGTTCGCCTGTTTACCTTGACTGGACAACTGGTTCGCGAATCCGTGGGGCCAAGCGTAAGCACTGAAAATCTGGCGCCGGGCATGTACCTGCTGCAGCGCGGCGACGGCTCCCTACTCCGCCAGCAAATCATCCGCGTGAAGTAGCGGCGGACAGCACTTAGTACTTTTAGTGCTTAGTGCGCATGGCCATCAGGGTGGGGCGTTGCGGGGCGGCGTCAGAGCCCCGCTCGATGGGGTAGTGAACAACGAAGTGTGAACGAGGGGCAGACCTGCCCCTTTTTTATAAAACCTATCATCACACACTGCACATCTCTCATTGCACATCTTTCTATATTCACACTCGTATGTTAGGTATTGAGCAGAAAAAAGGAAACGACGATAACCTGTGCGGGCGCATGATTGCCTACGCCAAGATTTTGCCGAACCCCGACGAACGCGATAGCGGCACACCGTTCGATGACATGATCAAGAACGGGCTCTTGGCGCTCGAAGGCGATTTCCGCATGTTTTCGCCGCGCGTACCTAGCAAGAAGGCGATTGACCGTGCTGTCGATGACAAGCTGAACGACATGCTGGAATCGATGCAGGCCGATGGCGTGGAACTCCCGCCCGATATGGATGTAGAGCAGATGCGCGAACGCCTGCACGAACTTTCGAGCATGGAAGTCATCCCGATTCCGGCAAAGATCGGTAACTTCACCCGCGAAGAGGACATTCTCGCCGAAGACGCCGACATCTATTACATCGGTGAATTCATTGGCGCGGGGCAGGCTCACTTTTGCCTCACGACGCTCCCGATTTATTACCAGGCAAGGTTCCGCGAACAGGCCCGCAAAAAAGAGATGGACTTTTTGAACGAGGCGCTCACGCAGATTGAATCGGGCGAATTCATGGATACCGAAGACCTGCAGAACGATACCGAGGAATTGTTCCCGAAGGGGCTCACGTTGAATACCTTCGTGGGCGACTTGGGCAAGCTTTTGAACGTGCGCGTGATTCCGTTTTTGCTCGCGCTCGAAACGGATGCCCAGTACGACGAACAAATCAAGCTTTTTTATGACTTTATGAAGGGCTACCCGGCAAAGGCCGACATCAAGCTGATTGACTTGGCCATTCGCGATTTGCGCAATCAGAAGGATTCTGCGCTGGCCCGCCGCATTCTGGAACTGGGTTGCCAAAAAATCGATGCCATCTACAACGAAGACACGCAGAAGGCAAACGAAATCGCAGAAGAAATTGTCAAGTTCGCTAAAGATAAAAGTAGCGGGGAGCAGTCGTAATGAATTGGCTCAATAAAATTTCGTGTGGTGTGGCGCTGGCCGCTGCCTTGTTTACGCAGCCTTTTGCACAGGTGAACTTGGTGGTTCACAAAGAAGTCTTGCCGAACGGCCTTACGGTGCTTTTGCACCCGAACAAGCAGGCGCCTACGGTGAGCTGCCGCCTGTTCTACGTGACAGGTTCCGTGCACGAAGTCCCGGGCAAGTCGGGCCTGGCACACATTCTGGAACATGAACTCTTTAAGGGCACCAAGAAGGTGGGCATTACCGACAGCATTGCCGACGCCAAGTTCATGGCCACACAAGATAGCTTGCAGGCACTCATCCGTCCGGCAATTTTGGCGGGCGATACCGCGAAGGTGAAAAAGCTCACCGCCGAACACGATTCCGTGGTGAACGAACACCGCAAGATTTTTGTGAAGGACGAACTTTGGAGCGCTTACCAGGCCGCGGGCGGTACGGGCTTGAACGCTTTCACCAGCGACCTCATGACCGCCTACATCGTGACGCTCCCGAAGAATAAAATTGAACTGTTCATGTGGCTGGAAGCCGACCGCATGCAGAACGCCGTGCTGCGCGAATTCTATTCGGAACGCATGGTCGTGCGCGAAGAACGCCGCATGCGCTACGACGACAAGCCCACAGGCCGCTACTACGAAACGCTGAATTCCATGATTTACGAGGCGTTCCCGTACCGCGTGCCGACCATTGGCTGGCCAAGCGACATCATGAACTTGACGCGCGAAATGGCCGATGAACATTACCGCAAGTATTACAAGCCGCGCAATGCGATTTTGGTGCTGGCGGGCGACATCGATACGACCGCCACCATGGAAATGGTCAAGAAGTACTTTGGCCCGATTCCTACAGGCGAGGCGTTCCCTCCGCTGACGATTCGCGACCCCGAGCAGGCCGGCGAAAAGCGCCTGACGGTAAAACGCCCCGATGCGCCGAACCTGTATTCGCTGGTGTTTACGACGCCTGCCGTGGGCGACCAGATTCTGTACCCGCTGGATATTGCCGAGGGCGTTTTGAATGGCCGCTCCGGCAGACTTTACAGGCGCCTGATTCAAGAAGAAAAGCTTGCCGTGAGCGTGAAGGCTTCGAATTCGCCAAACAAGTATGTGTCTGAATTCGGCGTGACGGTGAACTTGCGCCCAGATGCCGACCCCGCGAAGGTTGAAAAAATCGTGTGGGAAGAACTGGAACGCTTGAAGACCGAAACGGTGAGCGAACGCGATTTCCAGAAGGTGAAGAACCACGCCTACGCCGGCCTGGTGCGCAGCCTGACCGATATGGAAAACGTGGCGACGATGCTTGCCTGGTACGAAATGTACGGCGACTACCGCATTTTCCTCAACTGGGCGGACGAACTCAATAAGGTCTCTGCCGCCGACGTACAAGCGGCCGCGCAGAAAACCTTCGTCCGCGAAAAGAGCGTCGCCGGCTTCCTGCTGAAGAAATAGCCCCGATTGTCTTCCCGGATGCTTCCTAATTGTCTTCCCGCACGTAGATGCGGGATCTCCCTTTACGGCTTTCCAAAGCGCTTGCAGTAAAAATGCAAGCGTTTTTTCAAACAACTAGAGGAGATGCCGGGTCAAGCCCGGCATGACATGTGCAATATCCGGGAAGACAGTATGGATTATACTTTCTTAGGATCGTACGGGTCGATGTGCACAAGCGCATCGACTACATTTTCACCCGCGTCAATAATACGGCGTTCCACTTCTTCGGCTAAATCATGTGCGGCAAGGAGTGTCATGTCGGCGGGAACGACCACATGCAAATCCACGTGCAAATCGCTGCCTACGTAACGCGTGCGGAACCCGTGAATGCTAATCACATTCGGGCAGGCGAGTGCGACATCCTTTAACTTTTGGGCCACTTCGGCGCTGGCGCCTTCGTCAGCCACGCGGTGGATTCCCGGCCATGCAATTTCAAAGCCCGAATGCAGAATGAAAACGGAAACGATAATCGCGCCTACGGAGTCTGCAAACCAGAGTGTGGGGCAAAGAATCCCGAACAAGACTGCAATCAAGACCGGTATGGAACTGTAGGCGTCGCTCCGGTGGTGCCAAGCGTTTGCTTCGACGGCTTCGCTGCGGATGGCGCGACCCTTCGCCCGCGTGTAGCGGAAAAGCACCTCTTTCACGATAATCGAAACCGCCGCCATAATCGCCGCAATCCATTCGGGGTGCGACTGCTCGCCGTTCGTGAGCGCTACCACCGCATTGTAACCGAGCCCGAGCCCCACGGCGCAAACCGCAAGCCCGATTCCGACCGAAATCAGCGTCTCGAATCGCCTGTGCCCATACGGGTGCTCCGCATCGGGCGGCGAATTCCAGAACCGCGACCCGACAATAATTGCAATGTCCGTGGTAAAATCAGACGCACTGTGAATGGCGTCGGCGATAAGTGCCTGTGACCCGCCAAAATAACCCGCAAAAAACTTGCCAACCGACAAGGCGACGTTCCAGCCGAGCCCCACCCACGTAACGCGGCGGACCTCTGCGCTGTCATCTTTTTTTGCAATGCGAGTCATAATCTAGACGAAAGAACGGACCTCTGGTCCTACAGACGAGAGACGAAAGAAAATATAAAATAATGCAACCTTTTGCGGTGCATACGCATCTAATTATTCGAAAAACGGGTAAGACTTTCTATTTTTAGGTCGCATCTATGAAAAAGCTTTTGAAAATCCTCATCCTCCTCGTGATTCTTGGTGCTATCGCTTATGGCGTCAAGATGTTCTTTTTTTCCGAGAAGGCGAGCGATGCCGCAGGCCCGCTCGTAAGCACCAAGGTGGTGCAGACCACGATTTCGACCACCATTTCGGCAACCGGTACACTGGAACCCGTCGACCAGGTGGAAGTCGGTACCCAGGTGTCGGGCGACATCGCGAAAATCAATGTCGACTTCAATTCCAAGGTCAAAAAAGGCCAGATTATTGCCGAACTGGACAAGTCCAAGCTCAAGGCCACACTCACGCAGGCCGAAATTGCCTTCCGTAGCGCCGAAACCGACTATAAGTATAAGGAATCGACCTACAACCGCGTCAAGAAACTTTCCGAAAGCCATTCCGCAAGCGCCGTGGAACTCGAAACTGCCGAATACAACATGAATTCGGCAAAGCTCTCCGTTGAACGCAGCCAGAACGAAGTCAACCAGGCTCGACTCAACTTGAGTTATGCGACCATCAAGAGCCCCATCGACGGTGTGGTTCTGAAGCGCGCTGTAGAAGTCGGCCAGACGGTGGCCGCCTCCATGAGTACTCCTACTTTGTTCGTAATTGCCAAGGATTTGAGCCAGATGAAGGTGATGGCCGCCGTAGATGAAGCGGACATCGGTCAGGTGAAGCAAGGCCAGCGCGTTACCTTCACCGTAGACGCCTTCCAAAATGAAACTTTCAACGGCTCGGTGCAAGAGGTCCGCCTGAATCCGACGACCACGAGCAACGTGGTGACTTACACCGTGGTGATTACCGCCGAAAACCCGGACCAGAAACTGCTCCCGGGCATGACGGCGACCTGCACCATTGTGACTCAAGAAATCACCGACGCCATCGCGATACCGGTGAAGGCTCTCAAGTTCACGCCTGCCGACGGTACCCCGATGGCAGAACCGCCCCAAGGCATGCGTCCGCCGCACCCCGAATCCGGCGACTCCACCTCCGGCGACTTTATGCCCGGCAATTTCCCGAAAGGCGACTTTAAAAAGGGCAACTTCCCGCCTCCCGGCAGTTTCCCCAAGTCTTTCAAAAAACGCCCCGACGGCAAAAAGCCGAGCGGCAATCTCGTATGGGTGAGCATCGATGGCAAAGCCGCCCCGCGCCCCGTCAAGACAGGCATCAGCGACGGCGTGAACATCCAGATCCTCAAGGGACTTTCCGTGGGCGACTCCGTGGTCGTAAGTCAAGAAACGGTGGCCGCCACCAAGGAAAAATCCGCCGCCAGCAGCCCCTTCATGCCCACTCCACCGGGTAAAAAGAAGAAGTAATTAAGACTTGAACTATCCGGAAATTCCGGATAGTTTTTTTTGTAAAAAAGAAAAAATATTTCGAAAAAATATCTTCGGACGTTCAAAAAAAGCGTGTATAGTAAATGGGGGTGTAAACTTTAACCCAAGGGAATACTATGAACACGCAAAGTAATAGTCACTTTTTGAATATGTTGACAAAATCAAATCATTTGCCTATATTCTAATATGAAGTTCGCTGTAGAAAAGTTGCCGGCCGCTGCAGCCGAAATTGAAGCCTTGGAGCAATCGCAGAAAGAACTTCTTGACAAGGAGTACGAAACAATTGAAAAACAGGGGCTAGAATATGTTCGTGTAAGACCTCTTCAAAAAGAAATTTTTGAAATCAAGTCGAATGAACTACGGTCTTTGTTTAAATACAAGGCAGGAGCGATCATTGTAATTGGAGTCGTCTTTGTTAAAAAGGCGCAGAAAACTCCGAAAGAAAAGATAAAGCTTGCCGTAAAGCGATTGAAGGAGGTTTAGATGTCATATGTTTATGTGAAAGATTCCGAGGGATTCGTATACAAGAAAAAAGAATCGGATGTCGCCGCAGACGAAAAGATTATCTCGGAAAAAGAATATCTGAAAAAATCGGGCATAGCCCTTTACGAAAAGAAGTTCGGACATGGCGGTGCGCGCGAAAATGCAGGCAGAAAGACGAAATTTGCATCTCCGTTGAAATTTCAGATTCGGGTCACAAAAGAGGAAAAGGAATTCCTGGCTTTTGCAAGGAACAATAAGCTCAATTTCACGACTTTGATGAACCTTGCCATGAAGATAGATTGACTTATACCCCGGTTTTTACTAAATTTGGGTCACTTTGAGATTAGATATCGCACAAAAACTTGTTGATTCCGAAGACCGCCGGGTGGTCTGGTCCCGCTCCGATGCCCCCGAAATCTTCGACGAACTGCACCTCAAGGGCGACCTGGTAGCCGAGGTGTTGGTAAGCCCCGAAGGCGAAAGCAAGTGCCTTGTGACCGGTACAATCTCCGGAGTGCAAACTCTGACCTGCTCCCGCACCCTGGAGCCGTTCGACCGCCCCTTTACGACCGAAGTCGTGATCGAGGTGACGCGTACCCAGGTTGCCCAACAGGAACTGGACGAAGACGATGTTGACGTTTTTGCCTACCAGATTCCCCAGGGGCAGAGCTTCGTAGATGTTTCCGAGTGCGTCCGACAGCTGGTTATATTGCAAGAACCAGTCGCACCCGTGAAAAATCCTGACGAAGATTTTATCTTTGTAACAAACAATCAAGCCGACGGTGGCGAATCGGGCGAAAAACCCATGGACCCCCGTTGGGAAAAACTCAAGGCTCTTAAGAGCAAAATGGAAAATAGGAGTTAAAAATGGCAGTACCTAAAAGAAAAACCTCGACCGCCCGTCGTGACAAGCGCCGCACCCACTGGAAGATGGAAGTGCCCGCTATGGCTACCTGCGATCATTGCGGTTCCGTGAAGCGCCCGCACCGCGTGTGCCCGGTTTGCGGCTACTACAATGGTGTCGAAGTGATCAACATGAAGGATGCCGAATAATTAACGGTTCTACTGTTGTAAGGAGATGTCCATGGTAAAAGTTGCTCTTGATGCTCTCGGTGGCGATTTCGCCCCGGACGTAGTAATTGAAGGTGCGGTTAACGCCGTCAACAAGAACGAAAACCTGCATGTGGTTCTGTGCGGACCGGAGGCCGAGGTCAAGGCTAAGCTCGAAAAGCTCGGCTATACTGGCAAAGGCATTTCCGTGGTCGATGCACCGGATCCTGTGGCCATGGACGAACATCCTGTCGAAGTCCTCAAGAAGAAGCCCCATTCCGGCTTGGTGACTTGCGTTGCCTTGCAGAAGAAGGGCATGGTAGATGCCTCCGTGAGTGCTGGTAACTCTGGCGCCATGATGGCTAGCTGCCTCATGCTTCTTGGTCGTACTACAGACAAATTCAGCCGTCCGCCTATCGGCTGCGTGATTCCGACCGCTGACCGCCCGATCATCTTGGTCGATGCCGGTGCTAACGTCGACGAACGCGCCGCTACCCTGGTGGATTTCGCCATTGCAGGTTCCGCTTTCGCTGAGACCTACTTCGGTTACGAAAACCCGAAGGTCGGTCTTTTGAACATGGGCGAAGAAGAACACAAGGGCCCGGCTGTGCTGCAGGAAGCTCACCAGTTGCTGAAGGCTGCTCCGGTGAACTTTATCGGTAACATCGAAGGCGAAACGCTGATCGAAGGCGTGGCCGACGTGGTGGTGACCTCCGGCTTTACAGGCAACGTTGTCCTGAAGATGCTCGAAGGCTTCTACGAACTGCACAAGAAGATGTTCGGTGTCATCGATACCCCGAACGGTCGTCGTTTCGACGAAATGTGGGACTACCGCATGACGGGTGGCGCCTTGCTGCTCGGCCTGAACGGTACCGGCATTATCGCTCATGGTCGTTCCGATGCTCTCGCTATCGAAAAGGCTGTGGAAGTGGCTGCCAAGTACGCCGAAAAGGGCGTGTCCAAGAACGTCAACGAACGCCTGCTCGCTATCAAGGATGATTCCTCCGAAGCAAAGTAAGCTCGATAATTAGCTTATTGAAACCAGGTTTCAGGGACCCCGATCACTCGGGGTTCTTTTTTTTACGCCCAATTGTCATGCCGCACTTGATGCGGCATCTCCTTGGCATCTCCTTTTTTTATATGTATGACAAATCACGAAAAATTGTTCTCGCTCCATATTGGACCCAAAAGTTTTTAAATTATCATAGAATAAGTTGCCTTTAAAAAAGGCTTTTTATGAAGGAGAAGAGTATGTCTCAGTTTACGTTTTTAAAGACGGCTGCCGCTTTCGGCGTTGCCTTGGGTGCAACCCAGTCCTTGGCTGCCGACACCCCGTTTGACCTGCTTCGTCCGGTTTACCCGATGGAATGGAGTACGGCCGCCGTTGAAGAAGGCGGAACGGTCTACGATTTTGCCAATTTCAAGGTAAACGAAGAAGATACTTTTGTCGGTACGCCGAAGTCCGGTTCAAAGCCTGCTGATTTCAAGGCAAACGCCTACATCGCAGACACCGTGGACCAGGCCTACCTCGATGCCTTGATTTTGCAGCCCAGTGACATCCGCGTGAACCAGGCCGGTTACCTGACGGATGATCCCGAAAAGCAGTTCTACTATGTTTCGGATAAATGCGAAGAGGCTACCTATTCCGTTGTGGACTTGGATGGCGAAGAAGTCGCTAAAGGTGGCAAATTCAAGGCAAATGGCACATCTGACCAAGTCATCAGAGTGGTGAATGCTTTTGTTAATTCGTTGCTTAAGCGTTATACGGTGGAAAAGACGACTCCCGGAACCAAGGTGTGTGCAGGCAAGCTTGCCGAGTTGGCGGCCCTCCCCACGGACAAACGCCTTCGCATCAAGGTGGGCAAACAATATTCTTCGACCTTTATTGTGAGCGACAAGGTCTATTCCATGGTGCGCGACGCGAACCTCAAGTTCTTTGGCGTCCAGCGCAGTGGCGATTCGGAGTCCTGGTTCCACGGACCGAGCCATGTGCACGACACCATTACCGGCGGTTGGTATGATGCTGGCGATTTCTTGAAGGAGGCGCCGACCATGGGTTATGCCTTTATGATGCTTTCGGTGCTTTCGACAGTTCACCCGGAACGCGACGAAGACCATTACGCCTTCAACCACAACGAAATCGTAAAGACGGACGGCATTCCGGACATGCTGCGCGAAGCGCGCCATGGTGCAGAATTTTACCTGCGTTCTTATGAGTACGCCAAGGGCGAAATCAAGGATATGATCGTAAACATTGGTGATGAAACTGATCATATTTATTGGACTCGTGCGGATAGTATGGAATCGATTGACCCGGTGCCTCCAAGACCGGTTATACATGGCATTGGCCCAGGCATGTCTGCTCAGGTTGCGGCTGGCCTTGCCCTATTGAGCGTGAGTTATGCAACGTATGATAAACCTTTCGCAGATAGTTGCCTTAAAGTGGCTGAAAAACTGTATGCCTATGCCAAGGAACACTTTGGTGAAGAGGAAGTTTGTTACCAAGCTTTTTATTCCTGCAGCAATCCATCGAAATATGTTGATGTTCTTGCGATGGCGGCCATTGCGCTTCATTATGCGACTTACGAAAAATCAAAGAAGATGGATTACCTGAATGATGCTGCCGAAGACAAAAAAATATCCGACAATTCTCAAAATCATAAATATGAGTCGGGTTTTGCGGGTGGTTGGCTTGGCAAACCTTCTGGTTTTTCTTCGGCGGGTTGGACTTCAACTTACGATGAACGCTATGCGATTACGTCGTATGCCTTTTACAAGTTGCTTTTGGCAGATAAGGAAACAGCTGCTAAATATGGAATTCAGGATTCCTTACGCATTGACTATACGAGCAGATTAAAGGATGCTCTTGCAAAAAATGTGTATAATGATGCTGGGAGTGATGGTGATAATTCTGTGACTCTACATTTTGGACCGGTTGATCATCGTCAAGTTGAAAATTTTTATTACGCTACGCCATGGTATGTAAAGCCGTTTTTTAATTACGCCCCTGTTCGTTATGAATCTGGTTTGATATTAAATATGCTTGCGTATGCAGAAGTTGCAAAATCTGATGAGATTCGTCAGCTTGCCATAAACAAGATGAATTACATTCTGGGTGCTAACCAATGGGATATGTCTTTTATGGTGGGTGTGGGCGACAAGAACGATGCGCATGCCCACAACCGTACGGCAAACCCGGAAGGTTGGAATAGGTTTGATAAGGAGAATATGGCGGAACGTCCTGTGGGTTATAGCTACAGACCGCCGGTCGGCGCTCTCTTGGGTGGGTCGATGAGCGATACTCTGCTTTCTGACTGGAATAAGTATGGTTCAATAGAAACGGCCATAGACGTTAATGCCACCTTCCTTGCGGCAAACGTGCTTCTTTCTCCGGAAAAATCTGCTGCAGACACGTCCAAGAAAGATACCACCAAGGCCGACTCCACGAAGGAAGCGATTGTCGAAATTGCGAAAATTGGCGAAGCCCGCCTGGCTGTCGTGAACAACGGTGTGACGCTTGATGTGAACTACACGCTCCCCACCGAGCAGAACGTGAAAATCACGCTGGTGTCGGTGAAGGGCAAAGTCCAGAGACAGTATGCTCCGGGCCGTCAGACCGCCGGTAGCCACGCCTTGCAGTGGAATGTAGAGGCAATCCCCGCAGGCGCCTACATCGTGAATTACACCGCCGGCAGCTTCCACCAGCACAAACTGGTGAAGATTACACGCTAGAATGTCTTCCCGGCCGAAGAGCGGGTTAGTGGGCACTTGCAATTTATTGCTTATGTGCCCACAATCCTCGGAACGGGGAGATCTCCTTTTACGGTTTTCCAAAGCGCTTGCAATTCTTATTATATTGTATTACAGAGAACAAAAGAGAGGAGAAATTATGCGTTTAGCATCCCTTATTCCGTTTATAGCGGTTGGCGCGTTTGCTGCTGACACCCCGTTTGACCTGATTCGTCCGGTTTACCCGATGGAATGGAGTACGGCCATCGTTGAAAATGGCGGAACGGTCTATGACTTTGCCCTTTTTAACGTAAACGAAAAGGATACTGTAGTCGGTACGCCGAAGTCCGGTTCCAAGCCCGCAGATTTCAAGGCCAACGCCTACATCGCAGACACCTTGAACCAGGCTTACATCGATGCCTTGAGCCTCAGTGTCAGCAATATCCGCGTGAACCAGGCCGGTTACTTGCCGGACGACCCTGAAAAACTGTTTTATTACGTTTCGTATGAATGTGAATCGGCGACCTATTCCGTTGTGGACTTGGATGGTGAAGAAGTTGCCGCGGGAGGCAAGTTCACGGCTACTGGGGATTATGCTCAATCTAATAGAACAGTGAAGGCGTATGTCAATTCTATTCAAGAGCGTTACACGGTGGAAAGGGTCACTCCAAAAACCAAACTGTGCGCAGGCAAACTTGCCGAGCTGGCTGCCCTCCCCACGGACAAACGCCTCCGCATCAAGGTGGGTAAGGAATATTCTTCGACCTTTATTGTGAGCGACAAGGTCTATTCCATGGTTCGCGATGCGAACCTCAAGTTCTTTGGCGGTGAACGCAGTGGCGATTCGGAGTCCTGGTCCCATGGGCCGAGCCATGTGCACGACACCATTCCTGGTGGTTGGTACGATGCAGGTGACTTTTTGAAGATGGCTCCGACGATGGGCTATACCTTTTTTGTGCTTTCTGTGCTTTCTGCTGTTCATCCGGAACGTGACGAAGACCATTACGCCTTCAACCACAACGAAATCGTAAAGACAGACGGCATTCCGGACATGTTGCGCGAAGCTCGCCACGGTGCAGAATTTTACCTGCGTTCCTATGAATATGCCAAGGGCGATATCAAGGATATGATTGTAAACATTGGCGATGCTGAGGATCATAATTATTGGAATCGTGCGGACAGTATGGAATCTGTGAAACAGTTGCGCCCTAGATCGGTTCTGCATGGTATTGGCCCTGGTATGTCTGCCCAGGTTGCTGCTGGCTTAGCCCTGTTGAGCGTGCAATATGCAACGTATGATAAAACTTTCGCAGATAGTTGCTTGAATGTCGCCATCAAACTGTACGACTATGCCAAGGCTCACTATGGTGAAGGGGAAGTTTGTGTCGGTAGCCTTTATCCCTGCAGCAATCCATCGAATTATGTTGATGTTCTTGCGATGGCGGCTATTGCCCTCCATTATGCGACTTACGAAAAAACGAAGAAGATGGATTACCTGAACGATGCTGCTGAAGATAAGACGATTAATGACAACAAAAATGCCAAGTATGGTTTTGAGTATTTCTCTGCAGGTTGGTTGGGCTCTGCAAGAGGTTTTTATGCAGGTGGCTGGCCTTCGGATTATGATAATCGATTTGCGATAACGTTGTATGCCTTCTACAAGTTGCTTTTGGCCGACAAGTCTACGGCTGAAAAATTTGGCATTCAGGATTCTGTCCGTCTGGATTATATCCAGAGGGTGGTCTATTCGATGGCTAGAGGTGTTGCGGATGGTGCAAGTGGAGGGGAAAATGCAATAAGTCTTCTTGGCGGACGTGATTTGCATTATCCGACTCCATGGTTTGTTACGGTAATCTTCTCATGGGGCACGAATCAATATGATTCTGGCAACATTATCAATATGCTGACTTACGCTGAAGTTGCCAAAGATATTGAAACCAAGAAGACGCTTGGGGATACTTTAGTTTGGAATCATGCTAAGGTACGTCAGCTTGCTATAAACAAGATGAACTATATCCTGGGCATGAACCAGTGGGATATCTGCTTTATGATGGGCGTAGGTGACAAGAACGAGGCGCATCCCCATCACCGCACCTCTAATCCGGAAGGTTGGAATGGTTATGATTACGAGAGGCACGAGGAACTTCCTGTGACTTATAATTACAGGCCGCCGGTCGGTGCTCTTATGGGTGGTTCATTGGACGATTCTTTGACTTCTGATTGGGCAAAGTATACCGCTACAGAAACTACTATATACGGCAATGCTTCGTTCCTTGTGACAAACGTACTTCTTTCTCCGGAAAAATCTACTGCCATTGCAGACACGTCCAAGAAAGATACCACCAAGGCCGACTCCACGAAGGAAGCGATTGTCGAAATTGCGAAAATCGGCGATGCCCGCCTGGCTGTCGTGAACAACGGTGTGACCCTGGATGTGAACTACACGCTCCCCACGGAACAGAACGTGAATATTTCGCTGGTGTCTGTGAAGGGCAAGGTCCAGAAACGTTATGCACCGGGCCGTGAATCCGCCGGCAGCCATGCATTGCAGTGGAATGTGGAATCAATCCCCGCTGGTGCGTACATCGTGAACTACTCCGCCGGCAGCTTCCGTCAGCACAAACTGGTGACAATTACCCGCTAGAACGTGTTCTTACGAAAATACGTCAAAACTCTTTCATTTACAATTTCTTGTATACAGGGGCAGGCGGTCCGATGACGCCTGCCCTTATTTTCTAAATTGTAGCGCGAAACAAAAAATGCGGTCTAGCCGCAGAGGTATATATATAATGTCTAAGACGATTCTTCTTTTCCCCGGCCAGGGTGCTCAGTATGTGGGCATGGGCCAGACGCTCGCTTCTACTTTTGAACCGGCCAAGAAGCTCATGCAACAGGCCGATGAAATTCTCGGTTTCTCGCTTTCCAAGCTCATGGCCGAAGGTCCGGAAGATGTTTTGAAGAGCACCGACAACACGCAGCCGGCTCTCTTTACCGTGTCTGCCATGGTGATGGAACTCCTCAAGTCCGAAGGTTTTGCTTTTGACTACGTGGCAGGGCATTCCCTCGGTGAATACTCCGCCATCTACGCTGCCGGCGGTTTCAGCTTCGAAGAAGGTCTCCGCCTGGTGCGCACCCGTGGCGAACTCATGGCCAGCGCCGGTTCCAAGAATCCGGGTGCGATGGCCGCCATCATGGGTCAGGATGAAGCCAAGATTCTTGAACTTTGCGAAGCCGTGAAGGATGTCGGTACCGTGGTTCCGGCCAACATCAACTGCCCGGGCCAGATCGTGGTGTCCGGTGCGGTCGCTGGCGTGAACAAGCTCGTTGAAAACTGCGGTGCCGCCGGTATCAAGGCCATTCCGCTCGCCGTGTCTGGCGCCTTCCACAGCCCGCTCATGCAGTTTGCACAGGCAGGCCTTGCCGAAGCTATTGCAAAGACCAAGTTTAACGATGTCGAAAAGCCGGTCATTGCCAACGTGATTGCTGAACCGGTCACGAAGGGTGCCGAACTTGCCGAACTTTTGGTGAAGCAACTGGTATCTCCGGTCCGTTGGAACGACTGCATGAACAAGGCTATGTCCTTGGGCGTGACGCAGGGTGTCGAAGTGGGTTCCGGCAAGGTGCTCATGGGCCTGATGCGCAAGATTAGCCGCGATGTGAAGGTCACTCCGGTCGAAACGATCGAAGCTTTCCAGGCTCTCAAGGGATAATTTTAACTACAAACCACAGGTAACTACTATGGGTAAACTTACTGGTAAAAAGGCAATCGTGACCGGCGCTTCTCGCGGTATCGGTCTCGCCATTGCAACTAAGCTCGCCAGCGAAGGCGCTGACGTCGCCATCCTTTCCACCTCGGTCAAGGAAGATTTGGCCGCCAAACTTTCCGCCGAACTTGGGGTGCAGGTCAAGAGCTATGCTTGCAACGTGGCCGACTCCGAAACGGTGCAGAACGTGTTCAAGCAGATCATTGCTGACATGGGCACGGTCGACATTCTGGTGAACAACGCCGGTATTACCCGCGACGGTCTCCTGATGCGCATGAAGGACGAAGACTTCGACGCCGTGATCGCCACGAACCTCCGTTCCGTGTTCCTTTGCACCCGCGCTGTCGCTCGCACCATGATGGGCAAGCGTACCGGCCGTATCGTGAACATTTCGAGCATTAACGCCCTGCACGGCCAGGCCGGTCAGGCTAACTATGCCGCTGCCAAGGCTGGCATTATCGGTATGACCCGTTCTAACGCCATGGAATTTGCTTCTCGCGGTATCACTGTGAACGCCATTGCCCCGGGCTTTATCGGTACCGACATGACTGCTGCCATGGACGACGCTACCAAGGAAAAGTATGCTGCCCAGATTCCGCTCGGACGTATCGGAAAACCCGAAGATGTGGCCAATGCAGTCGCATTTTTGGCATCTGACGACGCCTGCTACATCACCGGCCAGATTCTTGGTGTCGATGGTGGGTTGAACGCCTAGGCATTTTTTACTAAATTTGAACTCAAACAATCAATCCAAATGGAGATTACAATGAACGAAGAAATTTTCAAGAAGGTCACCGCTGTTATCGTTGACAAGCTCGGCGTTAAGGCTGAAGATGTGAAGCCGGAATCCGAATTCGGTAACGACCTCGGTGCCGACTCCCTCGACCGCGTGGAACTCGTGATGGCCCTCGAAGACGAATTCGAAGTCGAAATCCTCGACTCCGACGCCGAAAAGTTTGCCAAGGTTGCCGACGTGGTTGCCTTCATCGAAGCTAAGAAGGCTTAATTTATTAGCCTCTCTCGATAAGAAACTGGATTGGGTGGCCCGGAACGGGTTGCCCTTTTCTTTTTGCCCCTTACTAGAATAACGATATGAGTGATAACAACCTCCTCCATAAAGTGCTTAAACTCTGGTTTCGCCAGAAGTCCGACGGCGGGCTTGAGGCGAAGCTCGGGTACCGGTTCAAGGATCCTGAACTTTTGGCGCACGCCCTGGTGCACCGTTCATTCTTGACAGGTACTGACCTGCCTTACGTGAGCAACAACGAACGTCTGGAATTCCTGGGCGATTCCGTGCTGAACATGCTCACCACCGAATACCTTTACAAGACTTACCCCGACGACCCGGAAGGTGAACTTTCCAAGCGCAAGAGCGCCATCGTCTCGGGACATGCTTGCGCCCAGTCGTCCAAGGAATGGAGCCTGAGCGAATACGTGAAGGTGGGCAAGGCCGAAGAAAAACTCGGCGGCCGCGGCAAGGAAAGCATTCTGGCCGACGCTTACGAAGCGGTTCTTGGCGCCGTGTATTTGGATGGCGGCCTCGACGAAGTCCGCGTGATTCTGAACAAGTTCCATTTCCCGCGCGTGCAAGAGATT
Source organism: Fibrobacter sp. UWB5 (assembly GCF_002210295.1). NCBI lineage: Bacteria > Pseudomonadati > Fibrobacterota > Fibrobacteria > Fibrobacterales > Fibrobacteraceae > Fibrobacter > Fibrobacter sp. UWB5. Next base: position 662,395 of record NZ_MWQH01000001.1, read on the forward strand.
ATCTCTGCCGAAGACTTTATCAACCACAAGAGCGAACTGCTGGAATACCTGCAGGGCAAGTTCCGCACGGTGCCGGAATATGTGGTGGTCGATGAATCGGGCCCGGAACACCAGAAGTTGTTCACGGTCGAAGTCCATGTGGACGGCCGCGTGTACGGTCGCGGACAGGGTGGCAACAAGAAGAAGGCCGAACAGGAGGCCTCTCGCGTGTCGCTCGAAATGCTGCTAGCCGAAGCCGCCAAGGCCGAAGCAGAAAAGGGCCCGGAAGAATCCAAGCCCAAGAAGCAGAAACAACGTCATGTGGGACTGCCCTAGCGGGCGGTAAAGTCGCTGGGCTTGATGCCGTAGAACACGACGTCGTCAATCCAGAATTCTGTGCTGTCGTAGGCGGCGATCGAAATCGTCGTCACGTTCTCGCTGATGACTTCCCAGCCGAGGTTTCCGTACTTGTCGTCGCGGGGCTTGAAGTTTTCGGGCTTTATAACTCGGCGCGTCCACTCGTCGCTAGTCTTGAGCGTGTCGTAGGCGAGTGTCTTGCCTTCGGTGTTTGATTCGCCCAAGGTTTCCAGGATAATCGAGATGACGCCTGTGCCGCGAGCGTAGTAAACGATAGAATCGGTTGCGGACAAGTCGCAGGGCGATTCTTCCTTGCAAATCCAGATTCCGTAGAACGACCAGGAACCAGGCTTTGCTGCTGAAGTCTCCCAATAAATAGCGTTCCCTTCGCGGTCTGCGCCCGCTTCGACAATGAAATCCGAGAGGTCTTTGCGGGTTTCGGGAATGATTTCGACTTCGGGAGTCGTCTTGACGCTTGTGTCGGTAGAAGACATGTAGCCCGTTTCGCTGATGCCGAGTTCCTTGATTGTGAATTGGGCGCTTGCCGATTCAAAATCCAGCACCTTGACCGAGTCGGGCTCGAAGGTGCGCACGTTTGCAGAAACATTCTCGCCGGCGTCGATTTTCGCGGACTGTTCGATAATGCTGTCGCCAACGATCACGCGCATGTCGTATTCGTACGGCGGCAGCGAATCCATTTCGTAAAAGCCTTCGCTGTCGGTTTTAACCAGACGGTCGGTGCCGTACACTTGCACCCAGGCGTAGTCGACGCTGTCGGGCAAGTAAACCTTGCCGCGCAGGCTGCCCGTTTTTTCGAGGGCGTACTGTACGGAATCGCCTTCTTGAATGTCTTCGGCAGAAATCTTGGTGAACAGGCCTTCGCCGGCGTCCACAATTTCAATCGTCGCGACATCGACAGCGAGGCTGTCAATACGGATTTGCCCCAAGGAATCGGTTTTGAATTCCTCGAAGAATTCGGATTTCGCGGAATCCCCGTTGCCGCTATTTTCAGAAACGCTTTGAACAAAGTCCACGGAGCGCATGCGGGCGACAACGCCCACCGCCGGTTTAGAATCTTCACGGACAATCTGAATCAAGAAGGCGTTTTCGGTTTCAACGGTACTAATGCCCGCGACTTCTTTGTCGGAGCAAGCCCAAAAGGCCAGGGGCGCTAAACACGCGAGTAGCAAAAACTGTCGTTTCATGTTTTACCCCTCTTTCTTGGTTCGTGGATCGTTAGAAATGTCGGCCACCGGGTAAAGCGCAAATACAAACTGCATAGCGCGGGTAGGCTTGTTGACCTCGGCCACTCTGCGTTGAACCTGGCGCCTGAACTCCAGAGTCATTTCGTTCAAGTCGGCAAAGCAGTCCTCATCGACTCCCACCAGCAGCGAAGAAATGTTGCGCTTGGCAGGTTCCACTGCAATCAGGGAGTTCTGCGCGAGCGCCAAAAGTTGATTCTGGTAGCTGCGGATGGCGGCGGTCTTTGTGGCTGACCCTGCCGATGTAAAGTTAGCAGTTGTTGCGGCGTAGCGTTCCGAGGCAAGCGGCGTAATGAGCTTTAAATCCTTCAAAACGGTTATGGCTTCGCGGACTTGGTCTTCGGAAACCGTCGGAGAAATCTGCTTGACCAGGTGCGAAACTTCGGCATGCCCGCCGTTCATTTCAATCAGGGCGCGCACTACGGGAATCCACCACTTGCTTAGGAACAGGTATTCGCTTGCACTCAGCTTGCGCAAGTCCACATCTTGCAAGGCGAGCGCCATCTTGTAAAGCTTGTCCTTTTTGGCGGGGGACTTGGTCTTGGAGGCGGCAACGAGGATTTCGAAAAGTTCGCCCTTGCGGCCCTTCAAGTCGAGTAAGTCTTTTGCCAAGGGAATGCTGCGGTTCGGCAGGTGCAGTTCCTTGTTCAGCACGCGGAAAACCTGACTCGTGTCGAGCCCGAGCTTTTGGCCCATCATTTTATAGGAATACAGCGGCATATCCAGCTTGCGCTGGGTATAGTAATTCTTGAGCAAGTCCCTGTAATCGCTTATTTCGTCAATGTTGAGCATAGGCTAGTTCCCTAAACAGTGATCCATTCAATAAAATAACCTTTTCTCGAGCCGAAAAGCAAAAAAAGAGCGAATCGTTTTTGACAAAAATGCAATAGAAGAATCTCCAAAGGCGTGATTTTGGCCCGTTTTAGAGGTAATTTGATATTGGTTGGTAAAAAAGAGGGATGTTGGGATGAAATACAATTCATTTTTGACAGTGCTGGCGCTTGTGGCGCCCACCATGGTCTTGGCCAAAGAAGGCCCCTGTGACATTTACGCAAAGGCAAACACCCCGTGCGTGGCGGCGCATAGTTTGACGCGCGCGCTTTTCGGGGAGTATAATGGCAACCTGTACCAGGTTCGTCGAGCCGATGGAGCCACTAAAGATATTCCGCTCGAAGAAAAGGGCGGGTATGTCAATTCCTCGGTGCAAGACGAATTCTGCAAAGGTTCCAGGTGTACCATCTCGATCATTTACGACCAGTCGGAATACAAGAACGACCTGAAAAAATCGCCCGTGGTATACTGGCTTAAAGAAGGCGGTAAAGAGGCGATTGCGGACAAGGCTCCCATTTACATTAACGGGCGCAAGGCTTATGGCTTTTATCGCGACGCCTGGTCTGCCACCGGTTACCGCAATAACAATACCAAAGGTGTAGCCACCGGCGACGAAGAAGAATCCATGTACATGGTCGTTGACGGCAGACATTACAACGACTTGTGCTGTTTCAACTACGGAAATGCAGAAACAACCGGTAACGATGACGGCCCTGGAACCATGGAATGCATCTACTTCGGAAGCGACAAGGACTGGGGCGGTCCAGGACAAGGAAACGGTCCGTGGGTTGCCGCCGACTTGGAAGACGGCGTATTCAAGGGAAACGATGCTGGTTGGCAATGGGGCAAGACCCATACAACACCGTGGCCAGACGCACTTTCTATTGAAGCAGACTATGTGACCGCCATGCTCAAAGGACCGAATGACGGAACGTTCAAGCTCAAGGGCGGCAGCGCTCAAAAAGGAACCCTCAACACCATGTGGGACGGACCGCGCAAAAGAGGCTACAGCCCACGCAAGCTGCAAGGCGCCATCGTGCTCGGCAATGGCGGTGACGGCAGCGACGGCGGTGCAGGAACGTTCTTCGAAGGTGTGATGACCATCGGAAACCCGCCCGATTCCGTTGACGATTTGGTACAGGCAAACATCGTTGCCGCCGGTTACGGAAGCAAAATTGACATTTTCAAAAAAGTCGAAATTGAACCGTTCAAAGATACACTTACCATCCCCGGAAAAATCGAAGTCGAGAACTATGATAAAGGCGGCAACGGCCGCGGATTCCTGGACAGCGATATCGAAAACGAAAACAGCCTCTACCGCGATGACAACGCAGGCCTCGACAGCGCAGAAGGCGCCATCATTTACGGCTGGGGTTATGCCGATGACTGGTTACGTTACACGGTAAAAGCGTCCAAGAACGACTCGCTCACGCTCACGGCGCGCGTCGCCTCCCCAAGCGATAGCACATTCTTCTCCGTACTCGTTGACGAGAAAAAAGTCGTCACCGTGATGGTCCCGAATACCGGCGACTGGAAGACGTTTGAAACGGTTGTGGTTTCCGTGCCCGCAATTGCAGAAGGTGCGCATGTGCTAAAAATAAAGATTGACAAGCCGTACTTCAATCTCGACTGGATTGAATTTACAATCGCAAAATCCACCACCCAAATGCCGAGATTCAAAAGCAACTTCACTTCAACACCACAAACGGCTACCGTATATGACGTTCTCGGAAATCGCGTTATCACTTTCCGTGCAGATGAAAAGACGATATATAGAGCATGGGATAAAGTTCGTATGAATCTTCCCAACGGAATTTATGTCATCAAAACGAACAATAAAATTGTCCGAGCAGTAAAGACAAAATAAGACACCTCCACACACCCCAAAAACACCCCGCAGGCTCTAGCTTGCGGGGCGTTTCTATTGAAAGGGTGGATATCTGACTAAATGAGACCTTCGAAGAAGTTGTTACCCCAATGAGACTCCGTATTTGGCTATCGCATTAAAGAACTTACGACGCCAAATACTCCGCGCTTCTACGGCTCGTTAATACGAGCCGCATCCGCTTGGCGCAAGGGCAACATCTTTTAAATCAATCCTTCGAAGAAGTTGTTGCCCTTGTCATCCACAAGGATGAAGGCGGGGAAGTCCTTGATGGTGATCTTGCGGATGGCTTCCATGCCGAGTTCCGGGAAAGCCACGATATCGTTGCTGAGGATGTTCTGTTCAGCGAGGATGGCTGCCGGACCGCCGATAGAGCCGAGGAAGAATCCACCGTACTTCTTGCAAGCGTCAGTCACGTCCTGAGAGCGGTTGCCCTTCGCGACCATGATCATCGAAGCACCCTTGCTCTGGAAGCGCATCACGTACGGGTCCATGCGGTTGGCCGTCGTCGGGCCGAAGCTACCCGTGGGCATGCCTGCCGGAGTCTTGGCCGGGCCAGCGTAGTAAATCGGGTGGTCAGACACGACCTTGAGCACGGTCTTTTCTTCGTCGGTGAGTTCTTCGCCGCGTTCCTGCTTGTCGAAGATTTCGGCAATCTTTGCGTGAGCCATGTCGCGGGCCACAATCATCGTGCCCTTGAGGCTGAGGCGAGTCTTCACCGGATACTTGGTGAGGTCGGCGAGCACTTCCTTCATCGGGCGGTCGAGATCGATTTCAACTGCCGGAGCGAGGTTCACGGCGTTGCCAGCCGGGATGTAGTTTTCCGGATGGTGTTCCATCTTTTCGAGCCAGAGGCCGTTTTCGTCAATCTTTGCCTTGATGTTTCGGTCAGCAGAGCAGCTCACGCCGATAGAAACCGGGCAGCTAGCAGCATGACGCGGAGCGCGGATCACGCGAACATCGTGCACCAGGTACTTGCCGCCGAACTGGGCGCCAATGCCTGTCTTCTGGCAAATGTGCAGAACCTTTTCTTCCATTTCGAGGTCGCGGAAAATGCGGCCGCCTTCGGAACCGCTGGTCGGAATATCGTCGAGGTAGCCGCAGCTAGCGAGCTTCACCATGTGGGTGTTCATTTCGGCAGAGGTTCCGCCAATCACGATAGCGAGGTGGTACGGAGGGCATGCCGCAGTACCGAGCGTCTTCACCTTTTCAGCGAGGAACTTTTCCAAGGACTTGGGGTTGAGGAGCGCCTTGGTCATGGGCCAGTAGTAAGTCTTGTTGGCAGAGCCACCGCCCTTAGCGACGAACAAGAACTTCATTTCGGCACCTTCTTCGGCGTGGATGTCGATCTGAGCCGGGAGGTTGCAACCCGTGTTCTTTTCTTCGTACATGGTGAGCGGTGCAATCTGGCTGTAGCGAAGGTTCTTGGTGGTGTAGGCGTTGTAGACGCCTTCCGAAATGGCTTCGGCGTCGTCAAAGCCTGTCCAGACCTGCTGGCCCTTGTGGGCAACGCAAATAGCCGTACCGGTGTCCTGGCAGAAGGGGAGGATGCCCTTGGCGGCCACGCAGGCGTTCTTGAGCATAGTGAGGGCCACAAACTTGTCGTTATCCGAAGCTTCCGGATCCTGGAGAATCTTGGCGACCTTGGCCGTGTGGGCCGGGCGCAGGCAGAATTCGACTTCTTCAAAGGCTGCCTGGGCGATCTTGGTCAAAGCTTCCTTGGAAACCTTGAGGATCTTCTTGCCTTCGAATTCGGCGACGGTCACGCCGTCTTTGCCGAGGTTTACGTATTCGGTAGTATCTTCACCGTGCTGCACGGTCGCTTCGTACTTGAATGCCATAGTAGTTAGCCTGTTTTAAGGTTGTTGTTGTTGTCTTTTTCTCGGTTAGGAGTGGAGGTCCCGGCTCAAAGGCCGGGAAGACAATTGAGGTTGAATGTTTTTTTATGCGTGTAATTTAAAATTTCTTGCCCCCTCCGTCCTAAAAAGGCGGTCTGAATGGAGCTTTTTTGCCTGCGGCAGTGTGCGAAAAATCGCAAAAAGCCGATGAAAAGACGAAAATAGCGGACAATTTGAACTTTTTTTATAAAAAAGTTGGCGGACGACCGAAATATGTACTATTTTTTACAGCGTAAAAGTTTAAACTGAAGAGGATACTATGAAGATCAAGACTCTCATGTTGGCAACTATGCTTGCCTCTGCTGTTGTTTTCGCCGCTCCGGCTGCCAAGAAGGACGCCGCCCCGGCTGCTAAGGCCGCTCCTGCCGCCGAAGCCCCCGCTGCTGCTAAGGCTGAAGCCGCACCTGCCGCTGCTCCGGCTGCCGCTCCTGCCAAGGCCGAAGCTGCCAAGCCTGCCGAAGCCCCGAAGGCCGAAGCCGCCAAGGCTGAACCGGCTCCCGCCGCCGCCCCGGCTGCCGCCGCTGCTCCTGCCGCTGCCGACACCGCCAAGGCTGCCGAAGCTGCCGCTCCGGCTGCTGCTCCTGCTGATTCTGCTGCCGCTGCTGCCGCACCGGCAGACTCCGCCGCCGCTCCGGCTGAAGCCGTAGCCGCCGCCGACACCGCCAAGGCCGATAGCGCCGAAGTGCTCGAAGCCAAGGCCGAAGAAGCCCCGGTCGACAGCGCCGCTCTCGCCAAGGCCGAAGAAGAAAAGAAGGCTGCCGAAGCTGAAGCTAAGGCCAAGGCCGAAGAACAGGCTGCTCTCGAAAACAGCACCGCCGGTTCTGCCAAGACCTCTATCATGGAAAACCCGTGGGAATTCCTGATCGTGTCTGCCGCCTTCGTTGCCTCTGTGCTCGTGATTATCTTCACCGGCAAGGACTAATCTAGCGGTTTAAAATCCACAGATTTTCAGAGGTCGACACCTACGGGTGCCGACCTTTTTTTGTTGCCACCATGTCATGCCTGCTTTTTTTTGTCATGCCGGACTAGGTCCGGCATCTCCTTTTCCACCGCTCGCCTGTAAACAATTTTAAACTTTGTTCTATATATTTCTTACTAAAATCTTTTATACGAAACTGCGTGTCCCAAATCATTGAAAATTGCCGTTTTTGAGAGCAAAAAGCGAACATTTTATGATTTTCACGCAACCGCTTTTTGACTAATAAATCTATTTTTAAAATGTGTATTTGGGCGTTTGCTTACGGGTGCTGACCGCATCCGCCATTTGGTTGTATACAAAGGAGGCTATTGTGCCTAAAACGAAGTGTCTTGTGTTTGCGATGCTTATCGCAATGTCTGCCGTGACTGCCATGGCGGCAACTCAGGAACAACCTACTCCTTACGACTTGCTCCGTCCGATTTTCCCACTTACATGGGATAGCACTGTATTTGACAAGTTTGACACAACGGTTACGATAAAGCACAACATGGTGCCCAAGAACCGCACCCCGGCCTCTTACATGCCGAATGTCCTTATTCCCGATACCTTGAACCAGGCTTACCTGGATGCCATGAACACGCATATCTCCCCGATTCGTGTGAACCAGGCCGGTTATTTGGAAAAGGACCCTGAAAAGCAATTCTTCTATGTGGGTAACGCATCTACTTTCGAAGTGGTGGATATCGATGGTAAATCCCTGGATCCGAAGGTAACGGGTACATTCCAGCCCAGCACTAAGACGACTTCTTCTACTTGGCGTATCATTGCTGGTACCAATGCGGCAACTCAAGATAAACTGCGCTACGAAGTTAACATTACAGGTCCTTCGGGAACCATTCAAATTGGACATATTCCGCCAGGGGTTCCCACCAAGACCCGTCTTCGCATTAAAGTCGGGAATGAACTTTCTAGTACGTTCATTGTAAGTGATGAAGTTTATTCCATGGTTCGCAATGCCGCTCTTAAGTTCTACGGAATCAACCGTAGCGGTAATAGCGAATCCTGGTTCCACCCGCCAAGCCATACTTTGGATGGCATGGGCGCTCTTGCGAAGATTACCGGAGAGGGAGACGCAGGTGTTCAATTTATTTCGGGCGTCAACGAGGCTATGGCAGGAACGTTGGCTGGTGGCTTCTATGACTGCGGCGACCACTTGAAGGAATCCCAGACGCAGATGTTTGCCATGGCGGTCGCCGCCGTGATGACGGCTACGAACCCCGATGCCGACGATGACGTTTACGCCTTTAACCATGGTGAAACGGTGAATACCGACGGTATTCCGGACATGTTACGCGAAGTAAAACATGCTGCTGATTTTGTCCTTAAAGCCTATGTACGAGCCAAGGGCGTGATTGATGATATGGCACTTTCGGTGGGTGATTTCCAACCTGACCATATGTGGTGGGGTCGTCCGGAAACCCAGGACAAGTTGCCAATGGATTCGAGCAAGGGGGACCCGGCTATAAGCAGAGGTGGTCCTTTAACTAGACACGTTCGCTTGGGGGAAATTGGTTCTTCTGTTGCTGGTGAAACGGCTGCGGGCCTCGCTATTTTGGCTAGGAGTTATGCCGAATATGATAAACCCTTTGCCGATAGCTGCTTGATGGTTGCTAAAAAGATGTATGAATTCGGAAAAAATATTGCTACTGGTAAAACAGCAGGGTATAAGTACAATACGACTCCTCTTTTTAACACCCCGGCATATAACGGTTCTACCATTTTCCATGACGACATGGCTCTTGGTGCAGTAGGTTTGCTCTACGCCACCAAGGATACGACCTACCTTTACGATATCGCTGAAAACCCCGCATTGCGCGGAGATCAAGGCAAACAAGACTTTGCCTATGGTAATCCTTATGGATACTTCCGTGGTGGGTGGTTCACCTTCAAACAGGCCAGTTTCTTTAAAGATGGTGCCAATACGGACTGGGCGAGTACCTTCACGTTTGCCTTGTATGCGTTCTATAAATTGATCCTTAAAGATGAAGCGACTGCAGCTTCTTACGGTATTAGCAACGATAGACGTTTGGAATATGTAGAAGATTTGGCTTATACTATGGCTACCAACGTGTCTGCGGTTTCTTACACTGATGGCGCGACAGAATCCATCGTTTTGCCGAAGGGTGGTGGATGGACTTCGGATGGTACGGTGAAATACGAACCCATCTGGTACACAATGAAAACCCAGCAGGAGTGGATTTACAACCGTTACCAGTTGGGCAACACGATTGACGTTTTTACTTACGCTGATGTGACGAAGGACTTGGAAGGTGTGGCACTTCCTCAAAATGGTGTTCAAAACTGGAAGTCTGACGAAATGTTCCAGTTGGGCATTAACCAGTTGAACTACATGCTAGGCATGAACCCCTGGGATGTTTCGTTTATTTATGGTATTGGTGACAAAAACGATGCTCACCCGCACCACCGTGCCTCAAACCCCGAAGGCAAGAACATGCCAGGGGCCTCTTACAAGTACAGACCCCCTGTTGGAGCTTTATTTGGTGGCGTTAGGGCAGACCTACCGTGGGACCCTGAAGGTAAAGGTGGTTCAAGTAAAGCGAGTTGGGATAATTATAAAATTTCTGAAGCTTGTCTTGATGCGTCTGCGGTACTCATTGGAAGTACGATGTTGGTCGCTCAAAAATCTGATAGAACCGTAGCTCCTGATGTTAACGTGGAAATCCGCCACGTGAGTGCGGACTCAGCCATTGTGGTGGTCAAACTTTCAAAACGTGGAACTTCGACCATTTACTACGGCACTAGCGAAACTGCAATGACCGAGACAGCTGTTCCTGATAGCGATGCGGCGGGAGTGCGTCATGAAATTATTTTGCGTGGCTTGCAACCGGGAACGGGGTACTACTTCTATGTTGTGGGTGCAAACGTTTACAATCCGGACAACAAGACCTCCAAGTACATGGTCGATAGCACCAAGACTCCGTTTAGCTTTACCACGCTCAATACGGTGGAAAGCGCCCAGATTACGAACGTGACCGTGTGTAACCTGTTTGGCGACAGTGCCGAAATCATGTGGTACACCCCGAACGGCGAATACGAATCCAAGATTTATTGGGATACGGTTCCGCATACGAACCCCTCTGATTATGCCTTTAACAGTGGCGCAGGCAATGCCGATGTGTCTGGCATTCCGACCAAGTTCCACTACGTAAAAATCGGTGGTCTTAAGGAACAGACGACTTACTATTACATGGTCGAAAGTAACGGACAGCGCACCAATGTAAACGATAAGACGGGTGATATGCTCAAGTTCACCACGCCGGTAATGTGGTACGACTTTAGCGTCCGTGCCTACCAGTATATGGACAACGGGCTCGATGCCTTGGATCTCAATATTTACAATAACGAATCAAGGCCGTTCGATAGTCTTGAATTGCGTTTGTACTTTACGGCTACGCCCGAAGAAGTTGAAAATTGCGCCTTCCTTGTGGATACGGACATTTTGCAGGCTTACGACGAATCCGGCTTTAACCATCCGCTCCTCGACAAGAACGGAAATGACGTCGGTAATACGGTCCGCATGCTTATGAGAGATGCCCAGCCGGTACCGCTGCCCGATACCTACGATCCGGCAACGGGCAAGAAGTCTTACTACTTCCCGGTACCTCTCGGTCCTACAGAAATGAAGTCCGCTTCTAGAATCCGATTGGATTTCGATTTCTCTTATGGCCTTACAAATGATGGGGTGCATTGTGAAACGCTCCGCCAACGCCAGAAGAAAAAGTTGGATGTAAGCACTGGCGACTGGTCTTGGGCACCGCATAAATTCCTAGTGGATGGTGCTGATTATGTGGGTATGCCGGTCGAAAGCAAGGACTATGGCGATTTCGATACGGATATTCCTATCAACCAGTTCATTACAGTTTACCGTAAGAATGAATTTATTTGGGGTTATAGCCCGTCCCATCAGGAAATGACCACCAAGCGTGCCCATTACGAAATGGATGTCCATTTCGATGCTCCGTTCAATGTGTCTGACGGTTCTTACGTGCAGATTGACCAAACCAGCAGTACCGTGTACGTGAGGGGCTATGCCCAGGTTTCGGAACAGGGCTATATTACCCGCATCTGGGCGAACGGCCAGGAAATCAAGACGTATATCCAGAGACATGGTGACGAAATCTTCTTGATCGATGCCGAAAACAATGTTGACATTGCACATTACAATGTAACGAGTGGCAACGGCGCTATTGACTCGACAGGACTTTGGACTTTGAACATCCCTGTGAAGATGAAGATCGGTAGCAACAAGATTGACTTGACGATTTTCGCAGGAGCGAACCCGGAATGCGAAGAATGTGCCGAAAACGGCGGCTGTGCATTCATTAACCGCAATTACTACGTGCAGTTCACTCGCGGTAACATGACGCAGTCCTCGCTCACTATCAAGGATGAAGCTGGCAACCCGGTGACATCGCCGGCCGACCCGTCCAAGACTCGCTTCTATGTTTACCTGAACGACAAGGACAAGGCGGGTTCTTCTGCTCCGGTCGAAGTCCTGATTGTGAACAACAAGAAGAGCGATACCCTGAAGGTGAAGATGGTGGAAGACGCCTCTAACCCGGGTAGCTTCAAGAGCGCATTTGCCATTACGGCAACTTCTGTTGCGCCGGAAGCCAGAAACGGCAACCAGATTTCGTTCTTTGCCGGCGACACCATCCAGGTGATTTACGTGGACCCGGACGACGAAGAAGATGTCTCGAAGCAGAGCTTCTATGCCGAAGCCAAGTACCCCGAACCCACGAAGGTGCTGGCCCAGGATACCGACTGCGACAACGTGGCCGACAAACTCTTGGTAGAGTTCAGCAACACGCTCATTAGCGACTATAGCTTCGACAGCATTCGCGTGTTCTTGCCTGGCATGGCCGACACGGTGACCTTGAAGGTAGACGCCTCCAAGGCGCTCAACAAGTCCGAGGTGCAAGTCGACTTGCCGGCAACGCTTGGCATTGCCGAAAATGCGGCACCCTCTGGAAAGGCGACGGTTTACCTGAAGGCAGAAGGTGCAACCAACGCGACCAAGGTGGCCATTGGCGACGGCATTATGCCGCAGCTGTTGAGCGTGACGATTCTTGAAAACGAAGGTCATGAATATCCGGAAGATACCTTGATGGTCGCCTTTACCGAACCGGTGATCTTGGCGTCTGAAACGGAATGGCCCTTGGAAGTTGTGGGCGCTACGGGTGCTGTCTTTAGCGTGGTGGGTAGAGCTACCACCAGTAACGATGGCAAGAGCTGGATGTTTGCGCTTTCTGGAAACACGAACGGCCAGTTTATCAAGGAAGGCGTGACTGTCACCGTGAAGCCGAATTCCGTGGCCGACAATGCGTACAACTTGCTCGACCCGTCCTTGGCCTGTAAGACAGTCAAGGTGGTCGAAACGCCGAGGCCGGTACCTGTGACGCTTGCCGAAATGCGCGACAACGAAGGCGACGGCTACGCCGACGAACTCTACATGAAGTTTGCCAAGAAGCTCCGCGACAAGGACATGCTCGACAGCTTTGTGGTAGAATGGGGCTTGAAGGGCGAAATCAGGAACCTGAAGCCGGAATGGGAACATACGTTCGAATTCGGCGAACGCTGGGAAAAGGTCTCGTCTGTGGATTCTTCGGGCGCAACGCCTGTCGTAAAGATTGATTCTGTGCTCAAGAATGATACGGTGTCTGTCATTACGATCAAGTTCAATACCGTGAATGGATTTGCCCGCGGCGCAACCACAGGCCCGTACGGCACCTACGGCCGTGTGACTCCGCGCCTTGGCCCCGAAGGCGGATTCTTTGACAAGTTCTATCCGGTTGTCGACAAGTGCCCGCCGATTATTATGACGGCGGTGTGGCAGGGCTTTGACGTGGACGACGATTCTTACGGTTCCCGTGACTACGTGACCTTGACTCTGTCTGAACCGCTCGATACTGTTGCCGGCCACCCGTACGTGGTGGAACGTAGCCGCGACGGTTCTGCGGGTGTGTTCTTCAACCCGAGCCGCAACCCGAATCTCTCGGTAACCTACCTGACCAATTCGACGACGGTAAAGCTGGGCTACAGGCACAAGTATGACGAAGCCATTTGGATTGCCGACTCCGTGCGCCTGATTTCGGATATCGAGACGGGTTACTTCAAGGATATGGCGGGCCAGTATCCGGGCTATGCAACGCCTTGGGTGCCTGTGACCGGTACGGTGTCTAACATCAAGTTCACCATTACGGCGGTCGATGGCGTGACCAAGTCCAGAAACCCCGATTCCATTTACTACGGTGGAATCCCGCTGGATCCGAACGTGAACTTCCGCTTGACGACGCTTAACAAGAACGAAGAAACGATTGTGATTGCCGAAGGCGACAGCAAACTGCACGATGTGTTTAGCGCTCCGATCAGGGGGTACCGCAATGCAGGTCCGACGTTCATGATCGAAATCGCCTTGCCCGATGTGCTCGACAAGACCGAACTCGGCGAAGCCAAGCGAGACTACAAGGTCAACCTCGAAATGGATATCTTCAGCAACCTCGGCCACTACGTGAACAAGGCGACGTATTCGTTCATGTCTTCGACCATGCAGGAATACATTTCGGCGGCCAGTACCATGACCTTGTACCTGGAATGGTGCGCTCCGGAAGATTACCCTGTAAGCGCTTCGGGCAAGAAGATCGGTACTGGGCCTTACATTGCGAAGTTCAATACCGAGGCGAAGAGCGATTACCTGCCGGCGAAGGCTGACGATGGTGACCGCACCGAGGCTCTGAAGGATTCCGACACGTTTACCAGGACGTTTGGCTTCAGAAGGGCTAAAAAATAAAGTGTAGGGGGGAATGTGCCTGGGGAGGCGCATTCTCTTTTTTTTAATGTTTTGGGAGGAAGAGTAAGATTATGAAAAAAGTGTTAAAGGCTGTATTACTGTTGATGTTCTTTGCCGTGGACTTTGCCGTGGCAAGTGAACTCCCTAATTTGGACCGTACCGACAAGGTACATAGCCGTCGGTATCTTGATTCGCTGAATGCGTTTGCGCGTAGGCCCATTCGAATAAACCAGAGTGGCTTTAGACCGCAGGATTACAAGTACGCCTATGTGGCCGACCCGAAGGCGACAAAGTTCCAGGTGATTGACGCCAATAGCGGTGCCGAGGCCTGGAGCGGTTCGTTAAGCCTGATCAAGCAGAATGTGGTAAAGCCAAACATCTGGATTAACGGCGCTTTTAATTCGATATCGAGCGTGTATGAGTTCGGTAGTCAAGATTCAGTCAGTACTGCAAAGGAAACTCTTTATCGAGCCGACTTTACGGGGCTTGCACCGAGTACGCCGGGTGAATATTTTGTAGTGGTGGGGAACGATACTTCGGCAACGTTCCATATTCACCCTTCTATATTCAATTCGATTCTCGAAATGTCTTTGCAGTTCTTTGGTATTCAGCGTTGCGGTAATACCAAGTCTCACTTTCATGGCGCGTGCCACTTGAAAGACGGTTCCAAGATTGGACATGACTTGACGGGTGGTTGGCATGACTGCGGTGACCACTTTAAAGTGTCCGAAACATTGGGCTATGCCACTTACGTGCTTTCGATGGTGTACCTGACTTACCAAGACAAGGCTGAAGACCGCTACGGAAATTCCTATGCCGATACGGTGTTTACCGATGGTATTCCCGATGTGCTGTACGAAGCAAAAATCGGTGCGGACTATCTTTTAAAACTTTATAGGGCGTCTAAAGCAGATGGCCTGATTGCTCAGGGTGATATGTACCATTCGGTTGGCGTCGATGAAGTGGACCACGCCTTTTGGGATTTGCCGGAACGCCAAGATGCTCAGGCTCCGTCTAAAGGTGGCCCAGACCGTGTAGTGCTTACGGATATCGGTACGAATACGGCTGGCATGTTTGCCGCAGCCATGGCAAACGTGGCGGTGGGCTACAAGGTGTATGATGCTGCTTATTCTGATTCTCTGTTGGAGGCGGCAAAAGATATCTATGAAAATGTGGTGATGAAACAGGTCGATGAATACATTACGGCTGGTTTGCCTGGCCGTAATACCGCTTTCCCTGGATTCTATACCGGTGGCGGTCCTCTTTATGATGATGGCGCTGCCGCATCTTTAGCTCTTTGGTATGCGACAAAGGATACCGTTTATCAGTATAACCTTTACAAAAACAAGAATATTTTTGACAACGAAACCAACTACCATTATAACCTGGATTACTTTAGGGCCGGCTTCCTAGGAAATACGAGTGGATTTACGCCGGGTGGTTGGGCTACGGACTACCAGAACATTCATTCGTATGTGCTGTTCGCTTTCCAGAAGATGATTTTAAGTAACCCTACGGTTGCTGCCGAGTATGGGCTTTCTGAAACGGAACGTGATTCGCTTTCGATGCGAACCATGGCAACCTTTAGAAAACTTATTGACAACAGCACGAACGATGGCGACTCTCTGGTGCTCGAAAATCCGGGAGTCGGCTCGGGAGATCCGCATGAAGGCCCGTCTAAACTGCATGTGATAACACCTTACAACTTGGTATGGACCAGCTTTGACTGGGGTGTGATGCGCTACAATATGGGTACTGCGGTGTCCATCTTCTTGATGTATGAGCTTACCGGCGATGAACGCTACTTGAAGGTGGCTCTCGATAACATGTACTTTATTTTGGGTGCCAACCCTTGGGACATTTCGTTCTTGATGGGTGCCGGTGAAAAGAATCCGCAGCATCCGCATAACCGTGCTTCGAACCCCGATGGTTACAACGCGGGTAGTATGCCCTACAAGTACAAGTGCCCGATTGGAGCCTTGATGGGTGCACGCGAACCGACCAAAACTTTGATCGAAGACTGGAACAAATATACCTCGACCGAAACCTGTATCGACTTTACGGCTCAGTTCTTGTTCCCGGCGCAGAGCTTGGCGCAGACACTCCCGATCGATGCCGAAGGCCCCTTGTTCAGTAACATTCAAGGTACCCCGATTACCGAGACGTCTGCTATTGTAAGCTGGGATGCGAACGAAGTTGCCCTAGTGACGGTGTTCTACAATACGACTCCGGATTTGGCCGGCGCAAAGTCGGTGGGACAGACCAAGGCAACCAAGGGCGGCGAAGTCACGCTTGAAGGCCTTGAAATGGGCCAGACCTACTACTTCTTCTTGGAGGGTATGGACACCAAGCGTAACATGACGACGGACGATAACCATGGACAGTGGTACCAGTTTACCATGACCAATGTGAAGCCTAATATTAGCGGTGTGACGATTTGCCAGGTGGACCACCGCAGTGCCAAGATTTACTGGTGGACCGATGTCCGTTCTAACGGCGTGGTGAAGTATGGAACCTCTATGAGCGCCTTGAACGAATCTGCAACTGCAAAGGATGGCGCCGTACTCTTCCACGAAGTGGAATTGACCGATCTTAAGGCAGGAACCACCTACTACTTTAGCGTTTCTTCGGGAATGTCTAGCGACGATAACGGTGGTGCTGGTTACAGCTTTACGACCGAAAGCGAGGCCTCGTATGCGGATCTTGCCATATTCGTGAAACCGAGTTCCTACGGTGACGAGGCTGCTTGCAGTAATTGGGAAGACTGCCATGCGTTTATCGTGTCTATTGCAAACAACGATACTATGCCCTTTGAAGATTTCGAAGTCCGCATGTACTTGAATGATCCTAACCTTGCCGCTTTAGGTAATTGCCATCAGAACTTTGGTGGTGATGGCCAAATGGGTAAGGCCATTAATATCACGTTTGGCAGTGCTCAATCCGACGGCTTGGGTGGGTACTATTTGCCTATCAATGTAAAGGGTGTTCTGGAAGTTTCGGGACAGTTGATTATTCAGGTCGTATTCCATGATTATAACCCCAGTGTAAAAACGGTGAAGTATAAGGATATCGAAGGTTCTTGGTCGCTCCGGGCACACACTGCTAAAGACGATCCCGTATACTTTGAAGGGATTGATTTGACCCAGGCGCCTTACTTCAAGGGCTCGGAAACAACCTTCCTAGAATATAATTCCAATAACGAAAAGGTCGTTGCCTTTACAGAAGACCCCTACATTGCGGTTTTCTACCATGGCAAGCATATTTTTGGTTACACTCCGGATTACACTCCCGAAAATGGTCCGCAGGTTCGCCGCACGGTAACGCTCGAATTCGAAAAGCCGTTCAAGACTCCGTTCTATTCTGTAGAAAAAGAAGACTACAAGACAAGTTACGAAGGCTATAGCAAGGTTTCGCCGACGGGTTTCCTGGATGACTTTGAAATGAACGGTAGGCCGCAGAACCTTGTGTACCAACCTGCAGACCGTACCGATTCCTTTGTCTTTGGCAAGGATACGGTTCTTGCCTACGGCAACAACTACATGGAATGGGTCAGCTGGCATAACCATGGCGCTAACAGCAAGACCGAAAACAAGTACGACTGTGCCTGCGCGGTGGTTCGAACCAATGTGGAAATCGATACCATTACGACTCCGCTCGAAAAACGCTATCTCAGCTTCGACAAGAATTCTTACAAGACTTATCAGACGTCTGCGGGCGGTACACCCAAGATGGTCGAAGTCCGTGTGCAATTGCTCGATTCTTTGGCCCAGCTTTTGGATACGGTGAACGTTACGCTCACTTTGGGCACCACCACTGGAAACGCTCTCTTCTGGAGTTCTGCCACCTCGACGATTCCTATCACGAGCATTCAGCTGGTGAATGGCGAAGCGACGTTCTACGTAAGCTCTGAACAGGTGATGGTGACGACCTTGTACGCAAAGGTCAGCAACTCTACCCAGTTCGATTACGAGCCCGCCACCGCCGACTTGATTATCGAAGAACTGCCGCCTTGGCCGATTATCGATGTCGCAAAGATGATCGATACCGATTGCGACAATAAGCCGGACGCCTTGAAGATTACGATTTCGAACGAATACCAAGAAAACCAGTCGTTCAACTCGGTGGAATTCGTTTATAAAGGTGATACGCTCAAGACCACCGATGTCATTAGCAAGAACGGCAAGGAAATCGTGGTGAAGGCCAACATCAAGGATACCGCCATCAACACGAACCCGAGCGGCTCCATTACGCTGTATTCTAACGTGGGCGGCAAGGTCGAAAGCCATACCGACTTCTACCAGGACGGCATTGCGCCGACTCTGTTGGCGGTCTCGGTGTTGGAACGCCTGGATACCGCGACGAGCGACCGCGTGTACATGCAGTTCAGCGAACCGATTTCTAGCCCGGGTACCGATTGGCCCACGCAGCTGTTCGCGACGAACGGTTCTACAGCGGTCAATGCGCCTACGGTCAAGTTCACGCAGATTTATAACGAATCGATGAACGTGTGGGAATTCGAAATCGGCTTTGACGCCAACGGCAATTCCGTGGTGACCGAAGGCATGTTCGCCCAGCTGTTGTCGAATGCCACAATCAAGGACAAGAACGGTAACGAAGTGTCGGCCACTTGCGGCCAGCCCAAGCTCCCGATTACGCTCAAACTGATTCCGGTGCCCATGACGTATGCCTCTATCTCGGATGCCGACGAAGACGGCGTTGCCGAACGCGTGTATATTGAATACGCCCGCGCCATTGACCAGAAGCATTATCCGGACAGCATCTCGGTAATCTTTGGCCGTACCGCTCCCGAAACCCTTTGGGTGGCGGGCACGGTTCCGACTTACGCTGCCGACGGCATGACTTCTGTACTTGACTTGCCCAAGCCCTTTGCCTATGGCATTACCAGCGGTACTTACGAGGGCGCTTCGAAGGGCGTGAATATTACGGGCGCAGGCCTTGTCGCCCAGCACTTGGGCAAGGGCGCTTCTTACGAGACGAATTCCGTGCTCGGCGAAGACCTGGCCGGCCCCGTGATTGTGACGGCGACGATTGACATGTCCAAGTCCGATAAATTCGACATGCTCGACATGGTGCTGAGCGAACCGGTGGCAGTCGTGGATTCTTCGCTGGTGTATTACCGCGAAAAGATTGCCGATGTCGACACCGCCATTTACAAGCGCTCGGTGCAGACGCTCACCATTGCGGCCACCAAGACGAGCATGGCTGCCATTTACGACAAGGATAGCCGCCTCGCTGTGACCGACGGTGACTTTGTCCGCCTGCATCCAAAAGAATTCAGTGCCCTGCGCGATGCGCACGGCAACATGCCTGCACAGAATTCTCCGTGGGTCCCGATCTTGAGCAGCGGTAATCCGCAGGTCAAGTTCGTGGTGACCATGCAAGACGTGGTGTCCCGTTCGGGCGGCGAATTGCGTTCGCAGGTGCCGTCGCATGACAACATACGCATGTACGTGCTGAACCCCGCTACCCACAAGCTCGACTTGATCCAGAACGGTCAGGTGGTTGCAGCGGGTATCGATTCCGCAAGCGTGCAGGGGGCGGTCTGGAAAATCGAAATGACTGTCCCGAGAGGTTCTTCGGGCAACGAAGCCCCCGCCTGGGATTCCTTGCGGGTCAAGTACAACATGCCGATTTATACCAACCTGGGTAGCTACGTGAACCGCTTGGCTGGCAGGTACAGCGTGCCGTCTGGCGTGTACCTGTCTTCGTCCGGCAAGATCGTGTTCTACGTGGAATGGGCAAATACGGCCGTCGGATTGCAGTCTGAACAGGGTAGGGCTGTTGCCACGGGCGCGTATATTTATAAATTGGATATGGAAACGGTGTTCGTCCCGAATGAAAATTCCACGAACGCAGAAAAATTCAGCGGTAAGAACCACTACGATAAAACATCCACATTTGGTGTCAAACGGGTAAAGTAAAATGGCAGAGAGCCTGTATTCCGATTCTCCATACCTTTTGGTGCTTTCGGTACTAGCCCTTCTTGTATCGTTATACTACCCGGTACTGCTTGAACACAAGATGACGGCACGTCGCTTGCCGAAACCCTTGCGCATGATGGTGGTGTCAAACATCGCCTGGAATGCGTGCAGTATTTTGGGAATTATCTTCTTCAGTGGCACCATCACGCCCGAAATGCCGAACCTTTACATTGGCCGCCAGTTGATTTTTGGCTTGCAGGCCCTTTGTTGGGTCCGCGTGGGCGTCGCCCTTTACGACATGGGCGAACTGGTATTGTTCAGTCGCCGCACTCCGTACAAGACCATTTCGGGTTCTGTGGGCGTCATGTTTGTTATTGCACTTACGTTCTTGTTCGTGGTCGGCCCTGAGGCGGTTTCGGGTTTTGACTTTTTCGGAATCTTGCCGTTTGCGTACATGCCGATCTTCAAAACGTTCACGATTGTGTATGTGTTGTTCTTCTTGCCGGCATGCTTGCTGATTATCTACCAGCTTTTGCGCAGTTCGCTCCGCTCGCTAGACCCGACGGTGCTGCATACCGGTGCCTACATGGCAGGTAGCTTGAGCGTATGCCTTGTGGTGGCCGTACTGTTCGACTTCGTGATTCCGCTGGTCAAGGGCTATGGCGCCTGGAATGGCGGTTTCCAGTTCTTTGTGTGGCACCAGTTCCTTACATTGTTCATTGCGGTTCTTTGTGGCCAGTACTATACCTCGGCCAGGTTCCGCGATATGGGCGCCCATTGGTTTTTGCAAAAGCTAATTAATAAAATCGAAGACGGCATTATTTATTACGACGAAGCCGGAAAGATCAAGGCGGTCAACCACGGTGCCACCAAGTTGCTCGGCCAGTCTTCTATTAGTTTGTGTGGAAGGTCCATCAAGAACGTGCTCCCGCCGAACCTCGACTTTTTCAGGGAGACGGTGTATAGCGATGTGCGCATGAACATCAATGGCGAAACCCACGTGATGAAGATTTATTTCTTCAAGTGCCGTCAGACGTTGATGACGATCGTGAATGTCGCATTTTTCATGGACCAGTCCAAGACGCTTTTGCTGCAGCAGAACCTGAAGACTTTGAACGAACAGTACGTGGAATACACGCACGACCTGGTGCGCTATCAGGACCGCTTGAACAAGGAAGCCTCTATCAAGGTCGAAAAAGAAAACGTGCTGAACACGCTGATTAACGCCTTGCCCTTTAGAGTGTGGTACAAGAGCGAACTGGGCGTGTACCAGAAGCAGAACCGTTTGGACTTGGAAAAGCGCGGCTCCCGCGAAGGCGCCCGTGACAACGACGAAGACATTTCCGTTTACGAAAAGGAAGCCCGAGAAAAGGGCGAAGTCAAGGTGTACACCTCCTTCGAAGACAAGGACGGCTCCGAAATTTCGCAGGACGAAGCGAACCGCCTTACGGGTATGGGCGAACTGGTGCAGACCTTCGACAACATGTACATTCCGATTCTGCAGGCGGCCAAGGCTCCTTACAAGACGCTTTGCTTAAAGGTCGACATGACCGAACAGCGCAGGCTAGAATACGAACGGAACATGTTGCGCGAACAGAAGTTCATTCATTCCCGCCTCGAAGAACTGGGCACCATTTGCGGCGCGTTCGCGCACGACTACAACAACATTCTCGGCTCGCAGCTGGGCTTCCTCGAAATTGCACAAGAAGTCATCGAAGACAAACAGTCCCAGGTGTACACGTTTATTTCGGAAGCCAAGAAGGCCGCCCAGCGCGGCAAGGATTCGCTCAACGAACTATTGAACGCCATCCGCGGCAATGCGAACGCGGCAACGCCTGCGATCGTGTTCTCGCCTTACATGATTATCGAAGACGTGGTCCGCAAGATTTCTCTGACCTTGCCGCCTAACGTGAAGGTGCATAGCGAAGAACTCGACAAGAGCCTCAAGGTCCGCGGTATTGTGGCCTCTCTTGACCGCATTATCAGTAACCTCGCCAACAACGCCCTGTTTGCCATGAAAGAAACGGGCGGCGGTTCCCTGACCTTCAAACTTTATCCTGAAGTTCTCGAATCCCAGCTGGTAACGCCCTATGCACCGCCGGTACCTGCGGGCAGTTACGCCAAGTTCGAAATCTCCGATACGGGTACGGGCATGGATTCGAGCACCCTGGAACGTATTTTTGCACCATTTTTCACGACGAAGGCCCCTGGCGAAGGCTTGGGACTTGGTCTATCTTCTGCCTTAAGGCTGTTAAAAGAGGGAAATGCCTACTTTACCGTGCAGACAACTTTGGGCAAAGGAACTACATTTTATCTATATTGGCCAATGGAAACTGAAACGAAGGAGGGCTAGTGCCTACGATCCTGATTATTGATGACGACGAGCAATTTAATTTGATGCTCAAGTCCGCTCTTGAAATCAAGGGCTACAATGTGGAAACGGCAAAAAACGGTAAGGAAGCCAAGACTCTTTACCAGAATAAGACCTATGATGTGATCATTACTGACATCATTATGCCGGATGTCGATGGTTACGAAGTGATTTTGGACCTGCGCCGCTTGAACATGAGTGACCGCACTATCGCCGTGAGCGGTGGTGGCCGTACCTCTGCCGAGGACTACCTGATGACTGCCCAGCACTTTGACGCCGCGGCAACCTTCAACAAGCCTGTAGACTTGCAAGCCCTTCGCGCGAAGGTCGAAGAAATCATCAAGAGCCATTCGTAGTAGGTCGCGATGAATATCCTGATCGCGGACTTGGATCAGAAATTTATCGGCGATATCCAGCACTCTTGGTCGGTTGCGGGGACAACCTTGTTCACCTGTACCCGCGAGAGTGACCTCATGCCCATCGTCAAGAAGAATTCGATAGACCTCGCGTTTATCGAAGTTCCTTTCTTGATGCAAGACAATATGGACATGGTGAGCTTTTTGAAGGAGACTCACCCGGGCGTGGAAATCTTTGTGCTGTGCGACGACCGCAACTGGCAGGGGGCCGCCTCTGCAATTACCCGCGGCGCGAACACCTTCCTTAAAAAGCCCATTTCGATTTCGCAACTGGAATCGACGGCGCAAAAGGTGCGGACGCAGCAGCTGAACAAGTCCAACAACCAGCTCATGGAATCCCAGGTGCTGGACGGCCTTTTGGGGAATACCCCCGAAATGCGCAAGATTCTAAAGACCGTTTACAAGGTCGCACCCACGAACAGCACCGTGCTCATTACCGGCGAATCCGGTTCGGGCAAGGAATTTTTGGCTAACGTGATCCACCGCTACAGCAAGCGTGCCGCCGAACCGTTCGTGGCGGTAAACTGTGGCGCCATTCCCGAAAACCTGGTCGAAAGCGAACTCTTCGGTAGCAAGAAGGGTTCTTATACCGGTTCTACCGCCGACAAGAAGGGCCTGTTCGAATCCGCAAACGGCGGAACGCTCTTTTTGGACGAAGTCGGCGAACTCTCTGCCGCGACCCAGGTCAAGCTTTTACGTTTTTTGCAAAGCCACGAAATTAGGCGAGTGGGCGACACCCAACCGCAGTACCTGGACGTGCGCGTGCTTGCTGCAACGAACCGCGACCTGCAAGAGGCCATGCAAGAAGGCCGCTTCCGCGAAGACCTTTACTACCGCCTGAACACCTTCCACTTGCTTTTGCCCCCGCTCCGCGAACGCAAGCCTGCGCTCCCGAACCTGATCAAGTATTTCATTTTGAAAAACAAGGACGCCCAGGGCAAGGACATCGTGGACCTTGAACCGGCTGCCCTGTATGCGCTGACCAAGTATTCTTACCCAGGCAACATCCGCGAACTCGAAAACATTATCGAGCATGCGACGGTGCTGGCCGAAGGCGGCGTGATCCGCCTGGAAGACTTGCCCGAAGAGGTGCAGGCCTGCGCCCGCGAACAGACGATGGCGATTCCGCACATCAAGGGCGACCACAATGCCGAACCCCAGGTAATCGAGGCCGAACCGGTCGACTTGCCGGGAATCTCGTTTGAAGGCAGCACAAAAGCAGAAAAGAAGTCCGCCGAAACCGAAGACGGTGGCGAACTCCTGTCGCTCGAAGAAATGGAACGCAGGCACATTCTGCGCGCCTTGAGCGTGTGTGGCGGAAACCGCACCGAAGTCTGCAAGCGCCTGGGAATCAGTCGCGCGACTCTGTGGCGTAAATTGAAAGAACTTAAGATTATGATGGATGGCGACGATGCCTGATTTTGAAAATCAACAGAATTCTTACGAAGGCCGCCAGGTCCCCATGGACCTGGATGCTGAACGTTGCCTGCTTGGAAGTATTTTGCGCGATCCTGACGTGATGGGCGAAGCCATCATGATTATCAAGGACGAAAGCTTTTTCTACCTGGAAAAGCATCAGCTGATTTGGACTGCCCTTTGTACGCTCAACCGTAACGTGACGCCCATTGACTTGGTGACGCTGGCGGCTGAACTCG